>NZAK01000146.1 GCA_002687515.1 Rhodospirillaceae bacterium | reverse complement strand
CTCGCGGCGGTCGGTCTTTCGTTTGTCGTCGATCATCCCGGTCATTAAATAATTAGTGGTAGTCTGAATATAAGCATATCGGGCGTCAAAACCAAATAGTTGGCCGGCTGATCGGCTTTCAGCCGCCGCGCAGCTTGCCGGTTTCGGCCTCGTTAATGTCCAACGTCTCGGGATCGAGGGCGACGCCGTAGAGGGCGCGGGCGTTGCTCAGGGACACGTATCCCTGGCGCACATCGTCCTGCACCTTTTCCGCCGGACGCGCGTGCGGATCGCCGAAGCCGCCGCCGCCGCCGGCGCGCAAGGCGAAGGCCTCGCCGGCCTTGAGCGCGGCGGTCAGCACCTTGGCGTTGGCGAAATCGTCCTTCCACTGGCCTTCCAGTTCCAAAGCGACGCCGTTGCCCTTCGCCTCGCCGCCGCCTTCGAGGCCCCAGGGGACGCAGTGGACCCGGTCGACCTGGGTGTTGAATACCGAATCGCAACGCGCCCGCACCACCCGTTCGACGCCCAATCCGCCCCGGTATTCGCCGGCGCCGCCGGAATCCGGGATCAGCGAATAGCTTTCGACGATGACCGGCGCTTTCGCCTCGGTCTGTTCGTTGGGGCTGTTATGGGTGTCGCCGTCATTGATGCAGACGGTGCCCGATACGCCGTCCTCGCTGCGCTTGGCGCCCCAGCCGCCGCCTTGCGGGCCGAAATTGGCCATGAAGAATTCCTTGGTCTTGGGATTGATGCCGTGCAGCATGCAGACCACCAAATCGGCGTGGTGGCCGGCGATCACCCGGTCCGGAATGGCCGGCGTCATCGCCTTGAAGACGGTGTCGACGACGGTCATCGGGAAGGTCATCCACCAGCGCATGGCCGCCGGGCGCACGGCGCTGACCACCTTGCCGGGCGGCAGGATCACCTTCAAGTTGCGAAAAGCGCCGTCGTTGATCGGGTAATCGGTGGGCGAGGTGAGGCATTTGAAGGCCACCTGGGCGCAGGCATGGCCGGCGGTCTTGCCCGAATTATAGAAACCGCGCACCTGTTCGGATACGTGCGTCAGATCGACCGTCAGCTCGTCGCCGCGGACCTCGACGCGGACCCGGATCGGCACCGGCTTGCCGACGCTGACGCCGTCGTCGTCCATGTAGGATTCGGCTTCGTAAACGCCATCGGGAATGGTGGTGGTGCGCTGGCGGGCGGCGACCTCGGCCTGGTCCATGATGGCGGCGACCGATTGCAGCACCGCGTCCTTGCCGTAGCGATGCACCAATTCCAAAAATCGCCGCTCGCCGGTCTTGATGGCGGTCAACTGGGCGCGGAGATCGCCCATGGCGCGGGCCGGAATGCGCACATTCATGCGGATGATGTCTTCCAAAAGCGTGTTGACCTCGCCTTTGTCCGCATATTTGCAGATCGGGATTTGCAGGCCTTCTGAAAAAATGTCGGTGGTCATGCCGCCCAAGGTGCCACCGATATCGATCCAATGGGCCATGCAGCAGGCGAAGGCGATCAGTTCGCCGTCTTCGAACACGGGCAGCGAAAAGGTGACATGGTTGAGGTGGCTGCCGGTGGTGTAGGCGTCGTTGGTGACCAGAATATCGCCGGGATGGATGTTTTCGGTCCCGAAATGGTTGAGCTTGGCCTTCACCGTTTCCGACATGCCGCGGATGAACATCGGCAGGCCGATGCCGATCGATATGGTTTCGCCACCGGCGGTAAACAGCCCGGTGGTGAAATCCAGCGCTTCGTAGATGATCGTGTTGTAGGCGGTGCGCATCAGGTTGGTTTTCATTTCCTCGGTCACGGCGATGACGCCGTTGCGCACGATCTCGGTGGTCACCGGGTTGGTGGCCGGATATTTTATCGCATCTGTCATTCGGTCACTCCCCTCACTCCGTTACGCCATGCGCCGAGATTAGCAGATTGCCGTAGGCATCGACCGAAACCCGATCGCCGGGCGCCGCCAAGGTGGTCGAGGCGTGTTCATCGATGACGGCGGGGCCGTCGATGCGGTTGCCGGCCTTGAGATGGGTACGGTCGAAGGCGGGGGTTTCGACAAATTCGCCGGCTTCGCTGAAATAGATGCGCCGGCTTCCGGTGCGCGCCGTTTCGGCGGGCGCCTCGGCGCCGGCGGCGATCGGTTCCAGCGGCGGTTTTTGCATCGCACCGGTGACGGCGCTGCGTAAAGAAACGATTTCCGCCTGCTCGGCGGGCGCCGAGGTGCCGTAGCGGATTTCGTGGACGCGGTCGAATTCGGCCTTGATGCCGTCCCGGTCCTGGGTCTCGAACAAGGCCAGCGGCAGCTCGACGGTGACCGCGTGTTCCTGACCGACATAGCGCATGTCGGCGGCGCGCTGCACGGTGCGTTCGCCGGCATTTACCGATGTGCGCAGAATCGCGGCGCGGCCGGCGTCCTCCATCTCGGCGTAGATGGGCTCGATATTGGCAAAGTCGGCATCGGCCAGGCGCATCGGATGGGTGCGCACATAATCGTAACGTAGATCGGAAAACAGCATGCCGAAGGCGGAAAAGTGGCCCGGCGCCTGCGGGACGATGATCCGGCCCATGCCAATCTCGCGGGCGACATCGGATGCATGCAAGGGGCCGGCGCCGCCGAAAGCGACCATCGCGAAACTGGCGGCATCCAGGCCGCGCTCGGTGGACACCGCCTTGACCGCGTAGGACATGGCGGTCGCCGCGATTTTCAAGATGCCGTCGGCGGCGGCGATCACATCCATGCCCAGGGGATCGGCGATGCGCTCCTTGATGGCGCGTTCCGCGGCGCCCAGGTCCAGTTTCATGTCGCCGCCGAGGAAACGGTCGGCGGCCAGCCGGCCGAGCACCAGGTTGGCGTCGGTGACGGTGGGCTCGGTGCCGCCAAGGCCGTAGCAGACCGGGCCGGGCCGGGCACCGGCGCTTTCCGGGCCGATGCGCAGTGATCCGCCGTCGCTCAAATGGGCGATGGAGCCGCCGCCGGTGCCGACCTCGGCGATATCCATCATCGCCACCTGGATCGGCAATGCCTGGTCATAGCCGCCGACCAGGGCGCTGCCGGTGGTCAGCGGCGCGCCGCCCGAGATAACCCCAGATTTCGCCGTGGTGCCGCCCATGTCGAAGGATATGGCGTCCTTGATTTCGAGCGTGTCGCAGAGCGCCTTGGTGCCGATGACCCCGGCGGCGGGCCCCGATTCGAGCATGTGCACGCAATCGGACTTGGCCTGCGCCACCTCGTAGAGCCCGCCCGTCGATTGCACCACCAGGAACGAACCGCCGAAGCCTTCGCCAGTGATGCGCTCTTCGATGCCGCTCAAATAGCTGCGCACCTTGGGCCCGATATAGGCGTTGGCGGCGACCGTCGAGGCGCGCTCGAATTCCCGGTATTCTTGGCTCAATTCGTGGCTCACGGTGACGAACATGGCGGGATTGAGGCGCTCGAATATCGCCTTGGCGCGAATCTCATGGTCCGGGTTGCGGTAGGAATGCAAAAACAAAATGGCGGTCGCCTCGATATCCATGGCGCCCAGCCGCTCGGCCAGCGCCTCGACCTCGGCATCGAGGAGCGGGCGGTAGACCTCGCCCTCGGCATACATGCGCTCGTTCACCTCGAAGCGCAGCGCCCGCTCGACCAGCGGCCGGTGTTTCTTGAAAAACAGGTTATAGGCGTCGGGCCGGTTGACGCGGCCGATCTCGTAGACGTCGCGGAAGCCCTCGGTGATGACCAGCGCGGTTTTGGCGCCGGTGCGCTCCAAAATGGTGTTGATGGCGATGGTGGTGCCGTGCAGGAACAGATTGGCGTCGGCGAAGCCGGCATCTGCTTCTTGGACGCCGGCTTCGATGCCGTCGACCAGGGCATCGGGCGTCGACAGCTTCTTTCCGAAACTCAGGCGTCCGGTTTTCTCGTCGAACGAAGCGATATCGGTGAAGGTGCCGCCGATATCGGCGGCCAGCCTTATGCTCGGTCCGGCACTATCCATGTTGGGCAATCCGTCAGTTTGCTTGCCGGGAGATTCTAAGCTGCGTCAGCTTGGGTGCCAAGACCAACAGCGACGCGCCCAAGCCGGCCAGCGGCAGGACGACACCCGGCGCGATCAATAGGAGGCCGCCGCCGAACAAGACCAGCCGCTGCAGAACGTTGAGGTGTCCGAACATGTAGCCACGGATGCCGCCGGCCAAGAGTACCGATCCGACGACGGCGGTAAGCACGCCGATCAGGATCTTGTCGATGCTGCCTTCGAGCAGAAGCCCGGTGTTGAAGACGAAGGCGAAGGGAATCAGAAACGCGGCGATGCCGAGGCGCACGCCTTCCCAGCCGGTTTCCCACACCTTGGAGCCGGCGATGCTGGAGGTCACGAACACGGCGATGCAGGTGGGCGGCGTATAGAACGAAGCCAGCCCCCAATAGACCACGAACAGATGCGCGGCGATCGGCGGCACCCCCAATTGCACCAGCGCCGGCGCCATCAGGGTGGCCAGCGTGATATAGGCGGGCGTCGCGTCCAGCCCCATGCCGACGATCAGGCTGACCAAGCCGACCAAAATCAAGGTCATGGTCAGATCACCGCCGGCCAGATCGACGATGAAGCGCGATACCTTGATGCCGACGCCGGACAGTTCCAGGGCGCCGATCATGATGCCGACGGCGGCGGTGATGGCGGCGACGGTGATCCAGCGGCGCACGCCTTCGTCGAAGGCCTGGATCAGGCGTTTCGGCGTCAGCCAGTTATCGCGCCCCGCAAGGAAGCTGACGGCGAACACGGCAATGCAGGTGTAGATGCCGGCGATGCCGGGCGGAAAGGTCTTGATCACCAGGAAATAGATCAAGACGCCGATCGGAATGAGGAAATACCAGCCGCGGATGAACACCGGCCAGAAGTCCGGCAGTTCCGCCCTTGGAATCGCCTCGATGCCGTCTTTACGCGCCTGCAGATGCACGGAAACGAAAACGATGAGGAAGTAAAGGGAGGCCGGCACGGCGGCGGCGATGACGATGGCGGTATAGGTGGAATCGATCCATTCGGCCATGATGAAGGCGATGGCGCCCATCACCGGCGGCAGGATGATGCCGCCGGTCGAAGCAACGGCTTCCACGGCTGCGGCGAAGGCCGGGGTATAGCCGATCTTCTTCATCATCGGGATGGTAAAGACGCCGGTGGTCGCCGAATTGCCCGACGGCGAGCCCGAGATGGAACCGAACATGGCGCTCGCCACGACGGCCGCCTTGGCCGGCCCGCCCCTCGACCAGCCGGTCAGCGACAGGGCCATGTCCATGAACCAGCGGCTGGCGCCGGCCTTTTCCATCATGGCGCCGAAGACCAGAAAGACGATGACGATATTGGCGGCGATGCCGAGCGGCAGGCCGAAAATGCCGGCGTCGCCCATATAGGCGCTATATAAGAGGTTGGCGACGCTGAACCCCTGACCGTACAGGAGCCCGGGCAGGAAATTCTGAAAGACGGTGATAAATACAAAAAATAATATGATGATCGGCAGCGCCCAGCCGGTGGTCCGCCGTACCGCTTCCAGGACCGGGATGGCGAGCATGGTGGCAAGGATGTTGCCCTTGGTGTCGAGGAACCCGTATTCGCCGTAATCGAGGACGGTTTCGTGGAAGAAGACGACGAAGCCGGCGCCGGTCAGGCCCGATGCCATGAGCGCCCAGTCGTACCAGGGAACGCGCCTTAATTTCCCCTCGGCTTCGGTGTCCTCGCCGTGCTTTTTGCCGAACACCGGCAGCAGCAGGAAGGCCAGGGTCATGGCCGACGAAATGCTGATCGCCAGATGCACGTTGTTGGGCACGAACAGCCCCAGGAAGGTGTGAATCTGGGCGACGGAAAGGAAATGATAAATGGCGATCAGGGATGTCAGCCCGACCAGCCAGCGCGTGCTAAGCATGGCTCACAACACAAATATCAAAAAAAGCGGCGGCGGCCGGAATCCCGGCCGCCGCGATCCCGCCAAACCGGCATTACATCACTTTCTTCTGTTGTGCCTCCATGGCCGCCGTCCACAGGCCTTTGTCCTTGTAGTACTTGATGGCGCCCGGATGGAATGGAAGCTGGAAATTCTTGAGGCTGTTCTGGGCCGTCCATTTCGCCAATTCGTGGTGATAAGTCTTCGCCAGATCGATGTTCTCGACGATCGCCTTGGTCACCTTGTAGACGATGTCGTCGGACATGTTGGCGCGGGTCAGGAACAATGTGTTCATGGCGAACACGTGCACTTCCTTCTTGAGCCCGGTGAAGGAAGCGGTATCGAAGGTGCGCCCGAAGATCAGCGGCGGCAGGTGCTTCAGTATTTCATCGCGCTTGGCCTTGGTCATATGGAAGAAAGTGAAGGCGCCGTCGGAAAACGGTTTCTGGATGTTGCCCGCCTTGCGGCCCAGCGGAATCGCCGCGCCGGCGACGCTGCCGACAACCAAATTTTTGATGACTTGTCCGGTGTTGGTGGTGCCGACCACCTTGACCTTACTTGCATCGACGCCATAGACCTTGAACATCGCCTTGGTGATCAGGTCCAGCTCGGGCAACGGGCGGCGCTTGCCGATGAAGGTTTTGCCTTCCAGATCCTTGGGTCCCTTGACGCCTTTGCCGGAGGTGAAAACGACGGCGCGGTGGTTGGGGCCGCCTTGCACCACCAGGCGGTTTTTCACCGGGCCGGATTTCTTGAAGCTGAAGGTGCCCTTGTAGCCGGTGACGGCGGCGAAGGAATTGGCCATGCCGAACTCGATCTTGCCGGCGCCGAGGCCGCGCACGGTGGCGGCCGAACCGCCCACCGACTGCACCGAAGTGTTGATGCCGGCCTTCTTGTTGACCACCTCGCCGACACCGACGGCCTGGGTATAGAAGTTACTGCCGACGCTGGAGGTGCCGATGCGGATGGCCTGCTGGGCATCGGCGGGAAGGGCTGCTGAGAAGCCGGCGGCGGCGATGCCGGCGGCCAGAAGTTTCATTTTGCTGTTCATGGTTTCTCTCCCTTTATTTTGGTTGCGGTTGGTTGGTAGGTTGAATTCATTGTTCCGAACTTAGCACGGGAAGTTCAAGAAAACCCAATTATTCAAACAGGTGCGGCCATTTGGACTTCACCTTATCCTTCCACTCGGGGCTCGATTCGGCGACCCGGGGAAAATCGTCTTTCCAGCCCCACGGGCGGCAGCAATCGATGATGCCGCGGTTGTTCATGTAGGGCGGGCCCTGCAGCATGCTGTCCAGCGGCGTCGACCAGGCATTGCGGATGAATTCCGTATCGTTGGGCGGATCACAGCGTGTCGACATCGCCCAGACCACATCGAACAGGTTGGATGGATCGATATCCTCGTCGACCACCACCACCCAGCGCCCGGCGTAATTGCCGGCGTGGCAGTTGGCGGCAAGCTGCGCCGCCTGCTTGGCGTGGCCGGGATACATCTGCTTGATCGAAATGACGTTGAACATGCGCCCGGCGCCGGCCTCGTGGCACCAAAGACCGACGACCCCGGGCAACCCCGCCTTTTCCACCTCGTCCCAGATCATCGCCGATTTCACGGCGCCGCGGGCAAAGGTGAAATTGGCCGGCGGGCGCGACGGAATGGCCATCGTCAGGATCGGATTGTCGCGGTGATAGACGCGCCGCACTTTGATGATCGGCTGCGGGCTGGCGTCGGACGCGTAATAGCCCATGAATTCGCCGAACGGGCCCTCGGTCTTGGCTTCGTCCGGGTAAATTTCTCCCTCGAAGGCGATCTCGGCGTGCGACGGGATCGGCAGGCCGTGCAGTTCCGAGGGGATGACGTCGAACGGGAAGCCGCGATGGCCGCCGGCGTAATCGAATTCCGACAGTTCGATATCGATTTCCGCATGGCCGGCGAGGAACAATAGCGGGTCCTGGCCGCAGCAGACGACGACTGGGCAGGGCTCGCCCTTTTCGAAATATTTTTCGCGGATGAAGCGGCCATGCTTGCCCGGCGATATCCAGATGCCGGTGGTGTTCTTGTCATGCACCATGACCCGGTAGGTGGCGGCATTGATCCAGCCGCTGTCGGGGTCTTTCATGATGATGATATCGTCGGTACCGATATAACGCCCGCCGTCATATTCATGGATGAAGGGCGCCGGGAACTTCAACAGGTCGACCTCGTCGTCGCGCTGCACGTTTTCCATGATCGGGCCGGTTTTCACCTCTTCCGGCGGGATCAGTTCGAAATCGGTCTTCATGCGGTCGCGGTAGGATTGCACGAAAGCGATCTCGTTTTTGGGTTCGGGAAGGCCGAGGACGATGGCCAGGCGCTTAAAGGAATTCGCCGCCCCGGACAATATGCGGTAGCCCTTGGGATAACCGGGAATATTATCGAACAACAGCGCCGGCGCCCGGCCCGGATCCTGCGCGCAGACGACCTCGCCGAGGGCCGCGATTTCCATGTTCCAATCGGCGCCCTCGATGACCTCCAACTCGCCGATTTCCTCGAAGCGGGCCAAAAGATCGCGCAAATCCTCATGCCGGTTGAAGTTGCGGCGGTCGCCGGCGGCGGCGCTCGTTTTCTGATCCATGCTGGTTTCCCCCGGGGCTTGTCTTTACCTGCAAACTTTAGCGTTTCCAGGGGCAGAATACCAGTTGGCTTCATCGTCCCTATTCATTCGCCCGCAAATAGAGTTTAATGGCTGTGCAAAGTCGAAGCGGGAGCAATCTCATGCAGACATTCGAAATCACTCGGGAAATCACTGACGCCATCACCAAGCGGCGAGGCCACGTTCACCCCCATGAACAGTTTGATCCGGCCAAAACCGCGTTGCTGGTGGTCGATATGCAGAATTATTTCGTCTCCGAGGACGAACCCACCGGATGTGGCCCGGCCCAGGAAATCACGCCCAACATCAACCGGCTGGCTTCGGCCTTGCGCGCCGCCGGCGGCGCCGTCGTCTGGATCGTCACCGAAGCCACCGAAGAAGCCAACGAAAGCTGGAAGAATTTCTACGAAACCCTTTCGGAAGAGGGGGCTGAAAACCGGCGCAAGGTCCTGGTGCCAGGGCAATCGGCCTATGAAATCTGGCCCAAGCTGGAGGTGCCCGACGGCGATACGCATTTCGTAAAAGCCCGCTACAGCGCCTTTCTGAAAGCCCCCGGCGGCGATCTGGAAGCCATCTTGCGGGATGCGGGCATCGAAACCCTGATCGTCACCGGCGTCGCCAGCAACGTCTGCTGCGAATCGACTGCGCGCGATGCGATGATGGTCGGTTTCCGCACGATCATGGTCTCCGACGGCAACGCCGCCTATACCCTTGAGGCCCACGAAGCCACCATGCGTGGTTTCCTGACAACCTTCGGCGACGTGCAATCGACGGATCAGCTCTTAGGCACCATCGGGAGACGGGCCGAAGCAGCCGAATAAAAATCGCTATTATTCTAGGGAAATCAAATGGCACTTCTGGACGCAAGTAATGCGGGGAAAATTCCGCGCACACCGCAGGGCGTGACGCCGCTGCAAAAGATATTCGGCGCGCGTTATCCCGACGGCGCCAAATGGTGGTCCTATATGAAGCGGGAAATCATCGATGCGCAACGCCACCCGCCGGCCAACCCGAAAAAACCGAGATCGAGGATTTCGCCGCCTTGACCGAAGAGATCAAGCAGATGACCCTTGACCTGGGCGCGACGGTGGTCGGTATCGCCGATTACAATCCCGACATCACCTTCACCGAAGCGGAAGAACTGGACCATAAATCGGTGATCGTCTTCCTGATGCCGATGGCTTTCGACGTGATGATCGATATCGGGCCGAAATCCCAGGAAGACGTGCATAAGACCTATTTCCTTTTGGACGAGGCGGCGACCCGCCTGGCCACCCGCATCAGCGCCTATGGTTTTGACGCCAGGGTGCAGGCCAACCGGGGTGAAATTCCGCTGCCCGCCTATGGCCAGCTGGCCGGCCTCGGTGAGCTTGGCAAGCATGGCTCTCTGATCTCGCCTGAATTGGGCTCGGCGTTCCGCATATCCGCGGTCTCCACCGATATGCCGCTGCTGGCCGACGGACCCAGGGATTTCGGCATCGACGAGATTTGCACCAATTGCCATATTTGCACCCGCTTCTGCCCCGGCGAAGCGATCCGCCCGCAAAAGGTGAGTGTCGACGGCATGCTGCGCTGGCAGATCGACACCCCCGCCTGTCATCCCCATTTCCTGCGCTTGTACGGCTGCAAGATTTGCCTTTCGGTCTGTCCGATGAACGCGCGCGGCAACAAGAAGGCCGAGTACAAGACCGTCGCCAACGATATCCGCGCCGCCAAGGACGCGGCCGGCATGCTGCAACTAATCGACGACCGCGGCGATCTGAAACTGGAAGAATTCGACGAAAAGGCGCGCAAGCTCTCGCCCGAAGACCGGGAAATGGATTGGTGGGGCGTGAAACGGCCTCTGAGGACCGCCAATTACGGCGATTTGTGCGATTAGGCGCGCCCCCTAATCCGCCCCCTAGTCCGCCAATGGCACCGACACATGCGCGGCGACGATGCGCCAGCCTTCGGCCAATCGCGCCCAGCTGTGGCTTTGGCGGCCGACGGCGCCGGTATCGGTGCGCCGGGTTTCACAATTGGCGGTGCCGAAATCGCGGCCGAAGGTGGTGACCACCAGCTTGGTGACCTCGCGCTTCAAGGTTGTTCCCCGCTGGGTCTGGCGAAAGGCGGCGATCTCCTCGATGCCGTACAAAACCTCGCCGGGGGCGTAGCGCAAGGTATGCGGGCTGTCCCAGAACAATTCGGTGACCGTATCGATATCGTTGGCCAGTAGCGCCCGGTCATATTGCCAGAAGGCTTCGGTCACCTCGGCCTGAACCTCGGGGATGTTGATTTCCATCGGGGCCTCACAAGGTTTGAAGGGTGGCCCCGAAGTTGCGCTAAAAGTCCGCTCAACGCAACGGTTTGGGCTTGCGGAACTCGACCACCAGGAGCCAGCCGAATTTGCGCTTCAGGAAATTGTCGAGCGGCGTTGGCACCAACGGCAGATAGCGTTTCGCCATGTGGCTCAGACTGGTTTTCTCAGGGGTCAATCCCTTGTTTCTCAGGATATTTCGAAATTCACCGGGGCTGTAATGCTTGTGGAAATAGCCGTCGGTAAAATATTTCTGCACCGATGCCAGATTCTCGCCCTTGAAGGCCAATCCCTTGACCAATAATTGGTAGAGACCTTTCAGGTAATAGCGCAGCGAGTTGCGGTTGTAGACCATGATCACGCCGTGCCCGCCGGGGGCCAGCAGCCGGGGTATGTGATCGAGGATTTGGTCGGTGTTCCTCGAATGGTGGATGACCCCCCAGGAATAGATGAAATCAAAACTTTGGTCGGCGAAATCGATCTGCTCGGCATCCATTTGCTTGACATCGGCCTCGATCCCGAAATGGGCCAGATTCAGTTTCGAAAATTCGGCGGCCTTTTCGGTGAGATCGATGGCGGTGACGCTTGCCGCCCCGCTTTTGGTCAGATTGATGATCGCGCTGCCCATGCCGCAACCGATTTCCAAGACCCGCATTGCAGAGAGGTCCAGGCGCTGAAAATAGTCCGCTAGAAACGGGTTCTGCGCCAGATAGGCGCGATTGATATCTTCAAAATGCTGTTTGTTTCTCGGCTCCCGATCATCCGAAGACCAGTCTTCATAGGTCATCGCGGCGGTTTCCCACCAGGTCTTGTTGGCCGCATTGGCATGACCGGTCGATTGGTCGGCGACTTGCCAAGTTTCCATATATGGATTTGAGGTCATGGCCATTATCTGGGGATCGTTTACAACTATTTCCAATGTTTTTTTCCGGATCACCTTATGCGAATGCCGCCGCGAGAACCTTGAGAATATGTTATAATGAAAGATGCTCCTCCGGCGCCGGGATAAGAGGACAGCGGATATGAATTCGTCATCGACCGGGCTCTCGCCATCCGATTATATCGGCATAGAATCGGAGCTCGGGGCCCACAATTACAAGCCCCTGGACGTCATTCTTGCGCGCGGCGAGGGTGTTTGGGTATGGGATACCGATGGCAACAAGTATCTCGACTGCCTGTCGGCCTATTCGGCCATCAATCAAGGGCATTGCCACCCCGGAATCCGGCAGGCGCTGATCGGCCAGGCGGCGAATCTTACCCTGACCTCCAGGGCTTTTCGGAACGATCAATTGGCGCTGTTCTACGAAGACATCTGCGCCTTGACCGGCTCGCACAAGGTGCTGCCCATGAACAGCGGTTCCGAAGCCGTGGAAAGCGCCCTCAAGGCAGCCCGTAAATGGGGTTACGAAGTCAAGGGCGTGCCCGCCGGTCAGGCCGAAATCATCGTTTGCGAGAATAATTTCCACGGCCGTACCCTGGCCATTGTGGGGTTCAGCACCGATCCCGTGGCACGCACGAATTTCGGGCCGTTTACACCGGGATTCAGGGTCATACCCTTTGGTGACGCAGAGGCGCTGGAAACCGCCATGACGCCCAACACCGTGGCGTTTCTGGTAGAGCCGATCCAGGGCGAGGCCGGCGTTATCATTCCGCCCGCCGGATATTTGAGCGCGGTGCGCGAAATCTGCACCGCTCACAATGTCACATTGATCCTGGATGAAATCCAAACCGGTCTGGGGCGCACCGGCAAGCTCCTGGCCGAGGAACATGACGGTATCGAGGCCGACGTGACGCTCCTCGGCAAGGCGCTTTCGGGCGGTTTTTATCCGGTCTCTGCGGTTCTCTCGAACACCGAGGTGCTCGGCGTTCTTGGGCCGGGCGAGCACGGTTCTACCTTCGGCGGCAATCCGCTTGCCTGCGCCGTGGCGCGGGCGGCGCTGCGGGTTCTGGTCGAGGAAGGAATGATCGAGAACGCCGCCGCGATGGGCGCCTATTTCCAGGACGCGCTGGCTTCCATCAATAGCGATATTGTCGCCGAAGTCCGCGGCCGCGGCCTGTTAATCGCTATCGAACTGGTGGATGAGGCGGGCGATGCGCGGCACTATTGCGAAGCCCTGCAGAAGCGCGGCGTATTGTGCAAGGAGACCCATCTTAAGACCATCCGTTTCGCGCCGCCGCTGATCATCACGAAAGACCAGATAGACTGGGTGATGGAGCAGATCCGCCCGGTGCTCGCCGCATAATCGGTCACCTACCCATGCACCGGCGGTTCGGTGATGCGGTCGATCTCGGCCAGGTCGTCGGCCGTCAGTTTCCATCCGGCGGCCGCCGCGTTGGCTGCCACCTGCTCGGGGCTCGAGGCGCCGGCGATGACGCTCCAGACGGTCGGATTGGCAAGCTGCCATGAAAAGGCAAGCTCCAACAGGCTGTGGCCGCGGGCATCGCAGAATTCCCGCAGGTTCTCGGTAATGTCCCAGTTATGGTCGGTCATGAACCTGTCGCCCAGCATCTTGGTCTTGTCGAAGCGGCTGCCCTCGGGGACGCCTGCGCCGCGCCGGTATTTGCCGGTGAGCAGGCCGCTGGCCAACGGGAAAAATGGCAGGAATCCGATGCCGTATTCGGCCATGGCGGTCATCAGTTCGCGGTCCACCTCGCGGTTGAGCAAGCTGTATTCGTTCTGGCAGGAGACGAAGGCGTTGAGGCCGTGGTGCTTGGCGGTCCAGTCGGCTTCGACCATCTGCCAGGCGGTGAAGTTGGAACAGCCGATGTAGCGCACCTTGCCGTCCCGCACCAGATCGTCGAGGACGCGCAGGGTTTCCTCGATCGGGGTCGAGGCATCGGGGACGTGCAATTGGTAAAGATCGATCCAATCGGTCCTCAGTTGCTTGAGGCTGCGTTCGACGGCGCCCATGATATAGCGGCGCGACGCGCCGGCGCTTTCGCCTCGGCGGGCGCTGATCCCGAACTTGGTGGCCAGCACCACGTCTTTGCGCCGCGCGCCCAGGGTTTCGCCGATGATTTGCTCCGAGAGGCCGCGCCTGACGACCGGATAGCCGTCGGCGGTATCAAATAATGTGATGCCGATATCCAGCGCCTTGATGATCACCGCCTTCGATTCCTCGGGCGTGCTGCGGCCGCCGAAATTGTTGCAGCCGATGCCGACCGCCGAAACCTCCAGCTCGCAGCGCGGAATTTTGCGATATTGCACGTCGCCATCCCCCCTCGGATATTTATTTGTCCGGCACCCCATGCCGGCGCGATTTTTCGGCATGGTACAGATGGTTGAAGGGCACCATCTGCAGCGCCGGATCGGCGCGCTTGTCGCCCGAGGTGGGGTCGGCCAGCACATTGACCAGCGCCGTCTTGCCCTTGCCGACCGCCGCGATGGCGCGGTCGAAGGCGGGGCCGACATCGCTTGGGCCCTCGGCCAGCTCGCCGTGGCATTCGAGCCCTTCGGCCACCAAATCATAGCGGCTCTGGTTGACGTCGACGCCGTAGGCGCCACCGAACAGGCGCTTGGTGATATTGCGGCTGGCGCCCCAGCCGCCGTCATTGGCGACGGCGATAAACATCGGCAGGCCGTGCAGCGCGGCGCTGGCCAGTTCGCCCAGATATTGGCCCAGGGCGCCATCGCCGGCGGCGACGAAAACCGGCCGCGTGGCGCCGGTTTCCTGGTTTGCCGCGACGACGCCGATGGCCAGCGGCAGGCCGGCGCCCATTGAGCCCAAGGGGTCCTGGTCGAGCCAGCCGAAGGGGCGCTGGACCTTGATCTCGGCCTTGTACCAATTGAGGCTGTTGGCGCCGTCGCCGACGAAGATGGCGTCCTCGGGCATGCGCGCCGCCAATTCGCGGGCCATGCGCAGGGGATGCACGGGGCCGCTTTCGGCGCGGCCCACTTGATCCAGCTTTTCGATGCGCTCGGCCAGCCCGTCTTGCACCCAGGCCGGATCGCGGGGGCGGTTGTGGGTGCCGGCAAGCTCCGCGGCGATGGCCATTGTGGCGGCGCCCGGATCGCCGATGACGGGCACGGCGATGGGCCGGTTGCGGCCGATCTCGGCGCCATCGCTATCGATCTGGATGAAGCTGGCGTCGTCGGCGAAATAGGGCGGCGCGCCGTAGGAAACCGATGAGCCGAGCTTCTGGCCGACGACCATGACCACGTCCGCCGCCTTCGCCGCCGGATGGCCGAAGGCATAGGAAAAACCGACCTCGCCATCCTCGGCGACCAGGCCGCGGGCCTCGCAGTGAGCCATCACCGGAATGCGGAAATCGTGGGCGAGGCGGCGCAGCCCCGGCCCGGCATCGCCCCAATAGGCGCCGGAGCCGGCCAATATCATCGGCCGCTCGGCGCTGGCCAGTAATTCGGCGGCGCGTTTGATGGCGTCGGCGGCGGGAGCGGGGGTTTGCCGTTCGGACATTGGGCCGAGGAAACGCTTGGCCAGGTCTTCGTCGACACGGCCGTCGGCGACGTCGCGCGGCACTTCCAGCATCACCGGGCCGGGCCGGCCATCGAGGGCGATGCGGCAGGCCATGTCCACATATTCAGCCATGCGGGTGCCGTCATGGACGGTGGCCGACCATTTCAGGAGCGGCCGCGCCATGCCGATATGGTCCAGTTCCTGATGCGGCGCGGCATCGAGAAGATCCAGGGGATTGCGCCCGCAAAACAGCAGCACCGGCGCGCCGGCATCCCAGGCGGTGGCCAGCCCGCCGATGGCGTTGGCCAGGCCCGGCCCGGCGGTGACGCAGGCGACGCCGATGCCGCGCTTGGTCCGCGCATAACCGTCGGCGGCGGTGACCACGGCGGCTTCGTGGCGCATATGGATCAAGCGCATGCCCAGCGCCTGCAAGGCGCCGAAAAAACTTTCCAGATGGCCGGGCAGGCCGAACACCGTCCGGGCGCCCTGGCGCTCCACCGCCCGCGCCATCAATTCCGCGGCAATCATCAGCGCACCTCCTTGGGGCTCAGTCTAACGCGCATGGCGAAGCGGTAAAAGCCGGGGATAAGAGGGCAAATCCGGCTTTTTGCGATCCGTTAACAAGCGTTGTATGCCGTAATCGGATTTCGTTTATCCCTAGTAGCGGTTGCGGTAAAAAAGTACCAGATTAGGCCGGTAGTTTTACGCCAGTAGGTTATGTAATCCGGAGCCGCGGTTAACCGGGCGGTGATCGCCGGTTACGGTCCAGCGGAGAAGAAACGTGAAATTTTTCATTGTCGATGACGACTACGAAATAATCGATCTGATGACGGTATTGCTTGAAGGCGCCGGGCATGACGTTCAGTCCTGCGTCGCCGGCGAGGAGGCCTTGGCCGATATATCGGCGATCAAGCCCGATTGCGTGATTACCGACTTGATGATGGCAAGCTTGGATGGGCTGGCCCTCTGCGATGAAATCAGGGCCAATCCCGGTCTGGCCGACGTTAAAATCGTCATGGTATCGGCGCGCGATGCCGACCACTGGCGGCAACAGGCGTTGCAACATGGCGCCCAGGGGTACCTCACCAAGCCGATAGATATGGCCACTTTTACGGGCAGTGTCGTGCAATTGATCGAGGCGGCCTGAAACGAAGCCGGCCGGCGAACCTCAAGTCATATATCATTTAGATATATGATGCTTGACAATATATCTAAATGATATATATACCGATATGAGCTAATTCGCTTGCGAGGATTGCCATATGGATACCCGTTCGATTTGCCTGGGCGTGCTCAGCATGGGCGACGCCACCGGTTACGAGATCAAGAAACTCTTCGAGGACGGCCCGTTCAGCCATTTCTACGATGCCGGTTACGGCTCCATTTATCCGGCCCTCAACAAGTTGTTGGATGCCGGGCAGGTGACCTGCCGTCACCAGGAGCAGGAAGGCCGCCCGGCGAAAAAGGTTTACAGTATCACCGCCGCCGGCGAGCGGGACTTGCTGGACGCGCTGCATGACGATCCGGCGACCGACCGCATCCGCTCCGATGCCCTGGTCATGATGTTCTTCGGGCACAAGCTGTCCGACGACCAGCGGGCCCGCGTGTTCCATAAATATCTGGGTCATTACGCCAAGATTCTGCAAGGCCTGCATGAGCTCGACACCTCCTGCGACGGTTTCGGGCGCCAATTCGTGCACGGCTTCGGCCTGGCCGTTTACGAAGCCGCCGTCGGCTACCTGGAAGAGCATGCCGACGAATTTCTGGAGGGTTCAACCGATGCCGACAGGCTGCCCAGCCTGGCGGCCAGGGGCAGCTCATGAGGGCTTCCTATATTATCGCTATTTTGTTGGCCGCCGCCGCCGCCGCCTGGATCGCGTCGGGCCAGTTCGAAGACGCCCCGGCCACGGTTTCCGGTAAAACCCCGGCGCCTGAAGGCCATGCGCCGGCCGCGGTCCCCGAAAACAAGGCGCCGAAGGTCCGCGTGCGCAGCTCGGTGGCCGCCGACCGGGCGCGTGAACTGGTGTTTTTGGGCCGCACCGAAGCCTCGCGCAAGGTGGCGCTGAAGGCGGAAACGGCAGGCCGCATCGTCGCCGTACCGGCGCGTGAGGGCGCCCGCGTCAAACGCGGCGCCGTTATCGTGCGCCTTGCCATGGACGACCGCCAGGCGCGGCTCGGCGAAGCCAAGGCAACGCTGCGTCAGCGCCGCATCGAATATCAGGCGGCGCGTGAACTGTCGGTGCGCAACTTCCGCTCCAAGGTCAAGCTGGCCGAATCCGAAGCCCATCTCGAAGCGGCCAAGGCCGCGCTTGCGCGCGTGCAACTGGATGTCAGGCGGGTGGTGATCGCCGCGCCCTTCGACGGCGTTTTGGATACGCGCGGCGTCGAAATCGGCGACTATGTAAAAATCGGCAACCCGGTTGCCAGCATCGTCGATCTCGAGCCGGTGCTGATCACCGGCCATGTATCTGAAATGAATGTCGGACAGGTGCGCCGCGGCATGAAGGCGCGGGCCAAACTGGTGAACGGCTTTTCCATCGATGGCGTTATCCGCTTTGTCGCCTCGCAGGCGCATGACACCACCCGCACCTTCAAGATCGAGGTGCAAACGCCCAACCGGAACGGCGCCATCGTTGCCGGCATGACGGCGGAAATCCGCATTCCGCTGACGCCGGTGCGCGCCCATAAGGTGAGCCCGGCGGTCCTGACCCTGTCGGACGCCGGTATTGTCGGCGTCAAATCGGTCAATGCGGAGGGGCGCGTGGCTTTCCACCCCGTAGATATCATCGATGAAGATGCGTCCGGAACTTGGGTTACCGGCCATCGTGGACCCGAGGGTGGATCCGGGGGCGGTTCGCTCGCCGAACGCCTGAACCTGATCACTGTCGGGCAGGAATTCGTCAAGGCCGGCGAGCCGGTCGAGACCATTGCGGAAAAGGATCCAACCTTAACCAAGCTCGGCGGCGGTAAGTCATGAAGCTGGCGCTGATCGATGCCGCCATCGGGCGTGCGCGCACGGTGGTTTCGGCGCTGATCCTGATTCTCATTTCGGGCACCGTCGCCTATGTGGAGATTCCGAAGGAATCCGATCCCGATATCAATATCCCGATCATCTACGTCAAGGCCAAGTTGGACGGCATTTCGCCAACCGATGCCGAACGGCTGATCGCCCGCCCGATCGAGCAGGAAATGCGCACCATCGAGGGCGTCAAGGAGATGAAGTCCAACGGTTACGAGGGCGGGGCCAACGTCATCTTGGAATTCGAGGCCGGTTTCGACGCCGACAAGGCGCTCGACGATGTGCGCGAAAAGCTCGACCGGGCCAAGCCGGAGCTTCCCGCCGAGACCGAGGAACCGACCGTCAACGAGGTCAATTTCAGCCTGTTTCCGGTGCTGACCGTGATCCTATCCGGTGATTTGCCGGTGCGTCCCCTGCTGCGGCTGGCCAACGATTTACAGGATGCGATCGAGGGCATTCCCAGCGTCCTCAAGGCAGAAATCGCCGGCGATCGGGACGATATGGTCGAGGTGGTAATCGATCCGGCGAAACTGGAAAGTTACGGAATTTCGGCGGGCAACGTCACCCAGGTGATGAGCGCCAATAACCTGCTTATCGCCGCCGGTGCCCAGGATACCGGGCGCGGGCGCTTTTCGGTGCGGGTGCCGGGGGTGTTCGAGAATGTCGAAGACATTATGAATATGCCGATTGTCGTGGCCGGTGACCGCACCGTGCGCGCCGGCGATGTGGCCGACGTGCGCGCCACCTTCAAGGACCCCAAGGGCTTCGCCCGCGTCGCCGGCAAAAACGCCATCGCGCTCGAAGTATCGAAGCGCACCGGCGAAAATATTATCGAGACCATCGCCGAAATTCGCGAAGTTGTGGAACAAGAACGTGTCGCCTGGCCCCTGACCCTGCGCCAGGCGGTCCATGTCAGCTATTCGCAGGACAAGTCGGACGATATCCGCACCGTGCTCGCCGATCTGCAGAACAACGTGATCAGCGCCATATTGCTGGTGATGATCGTAATCGTGGCCTTTTTGGGCCTGCGCACGGCGGGCCTCGTGGGGATCTCGATTCCAGGTTCGTTCCTGATCGCAATTCTGACCCTGGCGTCGCTGGGCATGACGCTTAATATCGTCGTCCTTTACAGTCTGATCCTGGCGGTCGGCATGCTGGTCGACGGCGCCATCGTGGTCACCGAATATGCCGACCGCAAGATGGCCGAGGGCGAACCCCGGAGCCGCGCCTATGCGGCGGCGGCCAAGCGCATGGCCTGGCCGATCATCGCCTCGACGGCGACCACCCTGGCCGCCTTCCTGCCGCTTTTGTTCTGGCCGGGCGTGGTCGGCGAATTCATGAAGTTCCTTCCCGTTACCCTGATCGTCACCCTGTCGGCGTCGCTTTTGATGGCGCTGATCTTCGTGCCGACGCTCGGCGCCTTGTTCGGCAAGCCCGGCGCCGTTGATCCAAAGTCCCTGCGCGCCATCGCCGCCGGTGAAAGCGGCAATATCGACGATGCCGGCGGTTTCACCGGCCTTTACGTGCGCGTGCTGAGGGGGGCGCTCAGGCATCCGGGCAAGGTGGTGCTGGCCGCCTTTGCGATGCTGATCGGGGTGCAATGGTTCTATGCCGCCAACGGCAACGGTATCGAGTTTTTCCCCGAGATCGAGCCCGATAACGCGAAAATCCAGGTGCGCGCCCGCGGCAACCTGTCGGTGCACGAAAAGGACGCGCTGATGCGCCAGGTGGAAAGCCGCATCCTCGATATGAAGGAGTTCGAAACCATCTACACGCGGACCGGGCGCCAGGAAACTTCCCAGGAAGCAGAGGATATCGTCGGCACAATCGCGCTCGAATTCATCGATTGGCAATTGCGCGCTCCGGCGAAACAGATATTCGCCGAAATCAGAAATCGCACCAGCGATCTGGTCGGCATCCACATCGATCCGCGCGAGGAAGAGCATGGACCGCCGGTCGGCAAGCCGGTTCAACTACAGATCACGGCGCGCGATCCGGGCGTGCTCTTAAGCGAAGTGGCGCGCATTGCGGCCAAGCTGCATTCGATGCCCGACCTGTTGAACGTCGAGGATACAAGGCCGCTGCCCGGCATTACCTGGGAATTGACCGTCGATCGGGCGCAGGCGGCGAAATTCGGCGCCGATGTGCGCGCCATCGGCAAGGCCGTGCAATTGGTGACCGCCGGCATCAAGGTGGATGAGTTCCGCCCCGATCAAAGCGATGACGAGGTCGAAATCCGGGTCCGCTATCCGGTCGATTACCGCACCATCAAGCAACTCGACCGCATCCGGGTCTCGACCGATGCGGGCATGGTGCCGCTCAGCAATTTCGTTCACCGCCAGGCGGAACAAAAGATCGGCACCATTACCCGCGTCGACGGCAAGCGCGCCTATTGGGTCAAGGCCGATGTGCGCCCTGGTGTGCTGGTCGACAACAAGGTTCGTGAAATCGCCGCCTGGCTGAAAACCGCCAACATCGATCCCCGAGTCGATGTCACCTTCAAGGGCGAGGACGAGGAGCAGGAAAAGGCCAAGGCCTTCCTTTCCAAGGCCTTCACCGTGGCACTATTCATCATGGCCATCATCCTGGTAACCCAGTTCAACAGCTTCTATTCGGCGCTGCTGATCCTGTCGGCGGTGATCATGTCGACCATCGGCGTGCTGATCGGCCTGTTGCTCATCGACCAGCCCTTCGGCATCGTCATGAGCGGTGTCGGCGTCATCGCGCTGGCCGGCATCGTCGTCAACAACAATATCGTGCTGATCGATACCTTCGATCATTTGAAGAAGCAGTATGCCGATCCAGTGGAGGCGATATTGCGCACCGGCGTCCAGCGTATGCGCCCGGTCCTGTTGACCTCCGCCACCACCATCCTCGGCCTGATGCCGATGGTGCTTGGCGTCAATATCGATTTCGTGACCCGCGAAGTGACCATCGGCGCGCCCTCGACCCAATGGTGGACCCAGCTTTCGGCGGCCATCGTCTTCGGCCTCGGCTTTGCCACCATCCTGACCCTGTTGGTGACGCCGGCATCATTGATGGTGCGCGCCAACGTGCAGGCCTGGCGCCGTTCATTGGCCGACAAGCAGCCGGCGCGGGCCGAGCCGGCGGCGGAATAGGGCACCCGATTCCGCCGCGCCCGATTACCGGATATGGTTAACGTTCCTTGGCGCCGCCGTGCCCGCGGAAACGCTCGCGAAGTTCCTGCCGGGTCACCTTGCCGTCGCCGTTTTCATCGAGCCGCGCGATAAGGCTCTGGAAGCGTTTCTGGAATTCTGTAAGCGTCACCTGGGCATTGCCGTCGTCGTCGTGGCCCTGGAAGCGGTCGACCATGCGTTCGCGCATGGCGTCCAGCCAAAGGGCTTGGTACTCTTTAAGATCGAGTTTGCCGTTGCCGTTGGCATCGAACTTGTCGAACTGGTCCTTGCGCGCCTTGTCAACCTCGGCCTGGGTCAGGCTGCCATCCTTGTCCGCATCGAAGGCATCGAACAAATGGGAGCCGCCGAAACGGCCGCCGCCCATGGACCCGCTCATATGACCGCCCATATGACCGCCCATATGACCGCCCATCCGACCGCCCATCCGACCACCCATCTGACCGCGCCCATCGCCGTGATGAATGGTTTCCTTCTGGTTGCCAGGTGCGGCTGCTGTATTGGCCGCGCTGGCGGGAGTAAAGCCGTTCAAGGTCAAGACACCGCCGGCAACCGCGATTATAGCGACGCTAGCGATCAACATGGATTTTTTGGAAAGTTTCATAGTTTCACCTCATATGTTTTACGGCCCCGGGTTTGAATAAACGTCGGCAGCCGTTCCTACATCAGATAACGGATGCGGCGGGTGATTCCGTTGCCGGAAATTTGTTGGGCTCAGCCGCGCAGTTTGAAGCGCTGCAGCTTGCCGGTCTGGGTCTTCGGCAGGGCGTCGACGAATTCGACGGCGCGCGGATATTTGTAGGGCGCGATCCGGGATTTGACGAAGTCCTGCATTTCCCGCGCCGTTTCCGGTTCCGCCGCCGCGCCATCCCTGAGGACCACGAAAGCCTTGACGATGTTGGTGCGTTCCGCGTCGGGAACGCCGACGACGGCGCATTCGGCGACCTGGCCGTGTTCCAGGAGCGCCGCCTCGACCTCCGGCCCGGCGATGTTGTAGCCCGCCGATATGATCATGTCGTCGGCGCGGCTGATATAGCGGAAATAGCCGTCCTCGCTCATCTCATAAACGTCGCCGGGATAGTTCCAGCCATCCCGCACATAGTCCTTTTGGCGGGTCTCGTCGTCGATGTAGCGGCATCCCGTCGGCCCCTTGACGGCCAGCAGCCCGGGCATGCCCGGCGGCACTTCCTCGCCGTCATCGCCGACGACGCGCGCCCGGTATCCGGGGATCTCGGTGCCGGTAAAGCCGGGGCGCATGTTGTCGGGCGTGGCCGAGACGAAGCAATGCAAAAGCTCGGTCGAGCCGAGCCCGTCGATGAGGCGGATGCCGGTGGCGCCGAAGAAGGCCTCCCAGGTTGCCTTGGGCAGCGTTTCGCCCGCCGAAACGCCCTGGCGCAGGCTGGAAATATCGTACTTGCCGGCCAGTTCGGCGATGGCGCGGTAGGCGGTCGGCGCCGTATAGAGCTGGGTGACGCCATGATCCTGGATCGCGGCGAGCAGCGCGTCGGGCGTGTTTTCGCTGAGGAACCGGGTCGAGGCGCCGAAGCGCATGGGAAACAGGGTCAGCCCGCCGAGGCCGAAGGTAAATGCCAGCGGCGGCGTGCCGGCCATGATGTCGTCGGGCGTGATCCCCGCGGCATAGCGCGGCATGCAATCGGTGGCGGCGATGATATCGCGGTGGAAATGCATGGTGCCCTTGGGGCTGCCGGTGGTGCCCGAGGTAAAGGCGATCAGCGCCACATCGTCGGCGGCGGTGTCCACATTGGTGAAATCGCCCGGCTTGGCCTCGGCCAGGGTTTCCAGGGTGGCGCTATCGGTGGCGCTGCCGGCCGCCGAGAAATACAGGAGATGTTCCAGCCCGGGCGCGTTGGCGCCGGCTTCCTCCAATGCGTCGCCGAATTCAATGTCGCAGAGGGCATGGCTGATCTGGACCTTGTCGATGATGTATTGCAATTCGCCGGCGCGCAGGAGAGGCATGGTGGTGACGCAGATGCCGCCCGCCTTCAAAACCGCGAACCAGCAGGCCACCAGCATCGGCGTGTTGGGCGCCCGCAACAGCACCCGCCCGCCGGTTCGCAATCCGCAATCCTCGACCAGCACGCCGGCGATCTGGTTGGCGCGGGCCAAAAGCTGGTCATAGCTCCAAGTGGTGCCTTCCAGGTGCAGCACCGGGCGCCCGCCGTTCCCGAGCGCCACGTTCCTGTCGAGCAGTTCGGCGGCGGCGTTCAGCCGGTCCGGTATGCGGCCGAGCTCGGGCACGCCGGAAAAATCGAACTCCGGCCACAGCGACGGGTCGGGCAGCCGCTCTCGCGCGAATCTATCTTCGTGGGCGCTGGCTCCGCCCGGCGGCTTGATCGCCATGCCAAATCCTCCCGCGCCCGAGGGCGCCAGCCGTGAAACTCATTGCGGCGGCATTATAATACAGTTGCCGCCGATTCCAGAAGGGGTGAAAGGGCGGTGCGGCCAAGGTTCGATCCGTGCCTATCCGCTTAACGCCCATACCCACAACATGTAGGATGCTGCCACTCTCCCGAATATAACCCCGCCCTGGTCGGCGCGGTCGT
>NZAK01000145.1 GCA_002687515.1 Rhodospirillaceae bacterium | reverse complement strand
TACACCGAGCCCAAATCAAATTGGGGCGAGGGACTTTTATTCACGGACGACTAACCGGATTCCGATCTCCGGCGGGCGCGCAATACCACCAGGACAATTCCCAGGGCAACCAGCCCGGCGCCCGCCAGATGGTGCGCGAATAGGCGCTCGCCAAGGAATATGATGGCCAGCGAAACACCAAATATAGGAACCAGATTGAGGAATATGGTGGCCCGGTTGGGACCGACCACGCGCAGACTTGTGTTCCACATTGCGATCGAGCCCAGGGACACGACGATGCCCAACATGGCGACGATGCCGACCGCCGATCCGGTGAACGGCATGACACGAAAGGCGGCTGATTCGATGATATAGAAGGGTAATACGATCAGGCTTCCCGACAAGAATATGACGAACATAGTCGTTGCGAAACCCAATTCCGCCGGCAGGCGGTGCAGGATGGTCGCATAGATGGTCCAGCCGAGAATTGCCAACAAGGCAAGAATATCCCCGACATTGAGTTGCAGCGCCACGAGAACCCCCAATTTTCCCTGGCTCACCATGACAATAATACCCGCCAGCGCGGCGAATATGCCGAGCCCTTGGCCGGGAGTTACACGATCCCGCGTCAACAGCCAAGCCGGCACAACGGTGAGCGCCGGTTGCGCCGCGTTGAGCAAGGTGGCGTTGATCGCGGTGGTGAAATTCACGCCAAGAAACAGCAGCGCCGAGCTTCCGACCTGGAAGAATCCCAACAGCAGGATCAACCGCCAATGTTCGGCGATCAAGGCTCGCTTGCGGGGCAGTTCGCGCCAAACGAACAATAACAAAACCAACGCCGCCAGAAACCACCGCCAAAAGGTCATGCCGAGGGGCGGCAGTTCCTGGTGAACGCCGCGGCCGATGACCGTGCTGGCCGCCCACAAAAAGGCCGCGGCCGTAACCAACCCATAGGCGACAGCCGGGGTCGGCTTAAATTCCGCCGGTATTTTCAAATCAGGGATCCTGTTTCCAGATCGGGCGGGAAATCGTGCGGGTATTCTAGAGCGGTTCCGGATAGATAGAAACCATTTGACCAGGGCGATTTTGCTCCCATGTCCATCCCGAGCAGCCTCATTTGCCGGCAACCGGCATCGCCGGTTTATCGCTTTCGGGGCTTTCTATCAGTTCGGCAACCCGGTTTCCGAGGATCCAACGGCGTGCCCAAAACCAAAATAACAGCCCGAGTATCGCCCCGCCCAGTATCGAAGAGACGAGACCGACGAGATCCGCCAGATGACCGACGACGAACGCGCCGAGCGCCGGTATGGCCCGCACGGTCAAGGCATAAAGGCTCATCACACGCGCCCGCATGTGATCCTCGACGGCGCTTTGGATAAGTGTCTGGTTACTGATCAACACCGCCGAAGAGCAAACGCCGTAAAGGACCAGAAGGGCGACCCCGATCGCCAGGCCGCCGAAATACAGGAACGCGACCAGGATCACCGCCGTGATCATGAAATTCAGCAGCATGATCCGCGTCAGCCCCACCGTTTCACCCCGCCGCGCCAGCCAGAGCGACGCGCACATGGCGCCGACGCCGGCGGCGGCCAGCAGCCAGGCGAGGGCGCCGGCATCCGATTTAAGGACGATGCCGACATAGGCCGGCATCAGTTCGACCACCGGCCGCAGCAGGATACCCAGCGCGACGGCAAATACCAGAAGCAGGCGGATCGGTATGCTCGACCAGGCGTAGCGAAGCCCGGCGACCAAATCGTGGGCGATTCCGGACGATATCGGCTTGCGGTCCCGGCTTTCGTCGATATCGATGAGCAACAGAGCCACCAGGAATCCGCTGTAGCTTACCGATTTAAAGGCGAAGGCCATGCCGCCGCCGGCCCAGATGATCAGCACCCCGGCCAGCGCCGGACCCAGGAATCGCGCCAACTGGGACACCGAGGATTGAAACGCGATTGCGGCGGACAGATCGGCGCGCGGGACAAGCTTGGGCAAAATGGCGAAATGTGCCGGAAAGGTGATGCCGTTCAGCAATCCGATCAGGAAGGCGAATAACAGCAAGATCTCGATGGTAAGCCAATTGCCGAAGGTAATGACCGACAGCACGGCCATGATAACCGCTGCCGAGAGTTGCGCCCAAAACAAGGCCCATTTTGCACTCGTCCGTTCGATAATCACGCCGGCGAAGGGACCGATGAAGACATTGGGCACGGTTTCCGCCAGAACTATGGTGCCAACCCAGGCCGCCGAATTGGTGAGCTCCCAGGTGACCCAGCCAAGGGCGGCAAAGAAGACGAACGAGCCGATAAGGGAAAGGCCCATACCGGAACAATAGAGGGCAAAATTACGTGAACCGAGGGCCCGACCGATTCCGCCCAAGGCGCCCGCGAACATCCCCCCCGTTTTGCGATCAGTCAAATATCGATTTCCGCATTTATTGCCAATCGCCGATTATCACCAGATAGGCCGCTCGGCAACCCAATTCGGGTGCGGTGGCCTTGGCCGCTAAATTAGATCGGTTTTCGGTTAAGGGCGTGCCGTGCCATGAATAAAGGGTGCTGGACCGTTGGCGTATGAATGGATAAGGACTTAAAGGAAGTAGTTTATGACTGACGCGAAGCAGTACCCCTGAATGGAAAAGCAGGCCAAGACCTATTTTGTGGCGGTGGTTCTCACCTTGCTGGCGGCATTTTTCTACGCACTGAATTCGAACTTCGCCGCGATTTCCTACGCCCATGGCGCCGACCCACTTTCGGTGCTGACGACGCGGATTATCGTTGGCGCATCCGGATTGTATCTGGTGCTTAGAATAAAAAAGGTTCCGCTGAATTTGTCGCGCAAGGATAAATTGGCTGCCGCCGGGCTCGGTGTCTTTTTAACTTTGTGTTCCTTTTTTCTGCTCAGTTCATTCGAATATATTCCGGTCGCCCTGGCGATTCTGATTTTCTATCTGTTTCCGCTGTTGACGGCCATCGGCGCATGGATACTCGATCGCGAACCGCTGACGCCGGTTTTCATCGGATTGCTGATATTAGCCCTGATTGGACTGGCCCTCGCCCTTAACATCGGCGGCGGTAACCTCGATTTGAAAGGGGTCGCCCTTGCCTTGGGAAGCGCGTTTTTTGTGACCCTGTTGATGTTGTATACGGGCAAGCTGGTAAAGGGACGCGATTCACGCCCTTTCACACTTATTATGTTATCCGCCACGGCGGTCATTTTCGTCGTTGCCGATCTGATCTCGGGCCAGTTTCTGCTGCCCAATTCGATGGTCGGAATGGCGGCCTATTTGGGTGTCGCCGTCTGCTATTCCTTCGCCATTATCGTGATGTTCATCGCCACCTCGATGATCGGTCCGGTGCGCGTCTCGTTGTTTTTGAATTTCGAGCCGGTCTCCACCATAATTTTGGGAATTTTCATCCTCGGTCAGACCCTGACCCCGTTGCAACTTCTTGGCGCGGTTATCGTCATCGCGGCGATCACCGTTGCAGGTCGCCAGAAAACGGCCATTGCGGCCCGGGAGTAATCGAGACAATTATCCGATCGCCGGAAAAATGAGGTGGTCCCGCATGCCGCAAGGTTTGACGCCTGTTTCGCGGCGGCCGGGAAGATGCTAGCATCATGCGCCAGCAGACATTGAAGGGGGTTATCCAATGATCGCGGAAATGGTTACGCTGAAGCTTTCCAAGGAATTCAGCCGGGACGCGGCGCTCGCCGACGCACGCACCGCTTTCGAACACTGGACCGATTTTCCCGGCCTCGTGCGCAAGCATTTCCTTTATGGCGGCGACGGCTGTCTCTACGGGTTCTACATCTGGGAATCGCGCGAAGCGTCGGACCGGGGCCATAACGAGGACTGGCGCCAAAACGTGATTGCGCGCACCGGCAACCCGCCCCAATCCCAATATTTCGACGTCATGGCCACCGTCGACAACCAGCGCGGCGTCGTCGAGGAATTCGGCGCACCGGCGGAAGCGGCGGAGTAGGGCGGGTCAAAACTAGGCTGTCGCATAGGACGCAAAATACACCCGTCCTTACGTCATACCGCGACTTGATCGCGGTATCCAGAGCAGCGGCGGAGTCTCCTGGATCACTCGATCGAGTCGAGTGATGACGAAAGGGAGACGCCTCTCCGATTTCCCTTTGGGCTTGGTTTAAATCAATCAAATGCGGTGGTCCTACGGCCCATACGCTGGCCCTTGATTAATTATGGCGAAACCACCATAAACCGCGACACCCAGGAAGGAAATGGAAACGGTCATGCGCCGTTTGAAGGCGGCCACCAGACATTGGGAAGAAAGTTATGGCAAGAAATAGACCGGCAAAGTCCGGCGAAGCGAAAATTGAGCGCGGCTCGGGAAATGTTTATGCCGATCTCGGCGTTATCGACGCGGACACACAATTGCTGAAGGCCGAACTGGTAACCCGTCTTGATGAAATCGTCCGCCAGCGCCGCCTGACCCAGACGCAAGCCGCCAAACTTCTCGGCCTTTCGCAGCCGGATGTCTCGCGTCTCCTGAGGGGGGATTTCCGCGAATATTCAGTCGAACGTCTGTTGCGCCTATTGCTGCTGCTCGGACGCGATATCGAAATCGTCATCCGCGATCCGCGCTCCCGGGGTCCCGGAAGGATCAGCGTCGAAGCGGCTTAATGGCCGCGATTATTCCGCCGCCGCCGCCTCAATGGCCGGTTCACGCCTGAACATGGGCAGCATGTAGATGCCGGCGGTGGCGAACATCAACAGGCTGTAGATGCCGCCCGGCACCATCATCGTTTGATTGCCGATCAAGGTGACCGCGACGAAGATCGCCAGGGTGCCGTTCTGCAAGCCGCATTCGAGGGTGATCGCCGTCCGTTGCCGGACGCCGAGGCCGCTGATATTGGCGAGGAAAAAGGCGACCACCATCATGATAATATTGAGGACCAGGGTCACCGGCCCGGCCTGGATGAAGTAGGCAACGATGTTGTCGCGCACGCTCAGCACCGCGCCGATGATAATGATGACGAACAAAACCGACGCGATGATCCGCGCCCAGCGTTCGAAGGCTATCGCGAAATTCGTCCAGAAATGGCGCACCGCCATGCCGATGGCGACCGGCACCGTGGTGATCAGGAAGACGCCGACGCTGATGCCGACCACCGAAATTTCCGGCGCCGCCGAGCCCATCAGGTTGACGATAGCGAAACCGACGATCAGCGGCAGGGTGACGACGCCGAGGACACTGATCACGGCGGTCAGCGAAACCGACAAGGCGGTATCGCCCTTGGCCAGGTGGGTCATCAGGTTCGAGGTCACCCCGCCGGGGCAGGCGGCGATGATCATCACCCCGACCGCCAGCGCCGGCTCCAGGGTCCAGACCGAGACGATGGCGAAGGCGATGAGCGGCAGCAGGATCACCTGGCTGATGGCGCCGATGATGAAATCCTTGGGCTGCACGACGACGCGCTTGAAATCCGCCGCCACCAGGGCCAGGCCCAGCGAAAACATGATGAATGCCAGCGACAGCGGCAGAAACACCTGGGTAACGATATTACCGTCCTGCATAAGACCCCCGTTTCGGCGCGTCCGGATTGACTTTATCCCGCGCCCGTTTGCTTCCCTTGGCGCAGCATAAATGTTTGGCGGAGGGCAGAGAAGGAAAAATTTTGTTGAACGGCGGCCGTCTTGCGTGGCTCAGACTTCTTAATGGCGTCAGATTGAGCGCGTAATCAGGACGCCCGCATGGCCAACCCGGCCATCCCCATGCGGGCTAGAGTTCAGTCCAGCCTGAATATGCGCTTGGCGTTCAGGTGGTAGAATTTATCTTCATTGGCCAACTCGATGGCCGCCGCCTGCTGGGTCTGCTGGTTGCAGTTGGCGTAGGGGTAATCGATGGCGAACATCAGCCGGTCCTCGCCGACCACCTCTTCGACGAAGCGCACGGCGGGGTCCCAGTTGTGGCCGCTCGAGGTGATGAAGAAATTCTCCAGGAAATATTCGCTGGGCAGCCGCTTGGCGTGCCAATGGGGGAAGCGTTCGCGCACCGGCTGGCCCCGGTGGTACTGGCGGTCGAGGCGGTCGAGCCAGAAGGGCACGCCTTCGCCGAGATGGCCGACCACGATCTTGAGGCCCGGCAGGTCGTCGAACACGCCGCTCACCATCAGGCGCAGCATGTGCAGCGCGGTTTCGGTCTGGAATCCCCAGAAGGCGCCCTCCATATGGCGTTCGGCGAACAGTTCCACCATCGCCGGCGGCACCGTGCGCGGATGCAGGTAGATGGGAACGTCGAGGTGCACCGCCGCCTCCAGGATCGGCCGGTAGATCGGCGAATCCAGATATTCCCCCTTGCTGTGCGAGTTGACGACGGCGCCCTTGAGGCCGAGGCCCACCGCCCGTTCAAGTTCCCTGGCCGCCGTCTCCGGCGCCTGCGGCTGGATCGCCGCCAGCCCGGCGAAGCGCGTCGGGTGGGCGTTCACGGCTTCGATCAGCGTATCGTTGGCTTCCGCCGCCAAGGCGCCGCCCCGGTCCGCATTGAGGGGCTGCACGCCGGGCGAAGAAAGAAAGATGAGCTGCATGTCGACGCCGCTCTCGTCCATCGCCTGCAGGCGCAAGGGGCCGAGCTCCGGCAGCCGTTCCAGGAGCATGGCTTCCCAATCGCTCACCGGATCGAGGATCGGTCCGATCAAGAGCTCGAAGCCCGGCTCGCCCGGCGCGCCGGCGGCCAGCAGCTTGCGCCATTCCTCGATCAGCACGGGCGGAACGAAGGCTTCCTCGGTCGAAATTTTCATGGCCGCTGTCCTTTCAGGCCCTTAGCCGAACATCAGGATCGGCTTCACCGTATCGCCTTCATGGGAATCCAGGAAGGCCTGGGCGATGTCGTCGAAGGCGTATTTCCTTGAAAGGCGGTCGATCGGCAGGCGGCCGTCCATGAAGAAATCGACCAGGCGCGGGATGAACACGTCCGGGTTGCTGCCGCCTTCGCCGATGCCGCGGATTGCCCGCCCGCCGCCAACCAGGTGGCGTACCGGAACCGGCAGCGGCGTTCCGTCCCAGGCGCCGGTGACGAAGCCGCAGGTGCCGCGCGGCGCCAAAACCCGGATGGCCTGGCCCATCACCTCGGGCACGCTGGTCGTGTCGAGGGTGAAATCGACGCCGCCGGCAACCAGATCCAGCACCTGTTCGCCGACCGGCTCATTGCCGGCCAGGATGGTGTCATCGGCGCCCAGTTCCTCGGCCAGCTCCAGCCGGTGGGCGTGGCGGTCGATGGCGACGATACGCGCGGCGCCGGCGATACGCGCCGCCATCACCGCCGCCAGACCGAGGGTACCGGAGCCGAACACGGCCAGGCTCTGCCCGGGCTTCATCTTGAAATCGTTGAGGACGGCGCCGGCGCCGGTCTGAATGCCGCAGCCCAAGGGGCCGAGCTGTTCCAGGGGCGCGTCGTCGCGCACACGAACGACGCTGCGTTCGGTGCCGATGGCATGGGTGGCGAACGAGGATTGGCTGAAGAAATCGCCGGTCACCGGCTCGGCCCCGGCCGACAGGTAATGCTCGCCTGCGCCCCGCTGGCTGACGAAATGGTTGGCGTTGTGGCAATAGGATGGCTGGGCGTCGCGGCAACTGGGGCACCGGCCGCAGGAATCGAAGGTCATCACCACCGCATCGCCGGGCGCCAGCTTGGTGACGCCGGCGCCGACTTCCTCGACCACGCCGGCGCCTTCGTGGCCGAGGACGGCGGGCTTCGGCACCGGGCTATCGTCGCCCGCCGCTTTCAAATCGGTGTGGCAGACGCCGGTGGCGACCATGCGCACCAGCACCTCGCCGGGCCTGGGGCCGCTAAGTTCAAGTTCCTCGATGTTCGGTTGATCGCTTCCCTGGCGGAAGACGGCGGCCTTGATTTTCATCGGTTGGCTTTTCCTTGGGTTAAATTATCTGCGCCGCAGCTTAGCAAGTCCGGGGCGCCCATGGAAACGCCACCGCCCTTGAACGGGCAAAATCCGTCATCGCCTTCCCGGGTCCCGGCGTCGCGGCCGATCGGCGGACATATGGAAAATACCGATCTGAAATATCTGTTTCCAAAAAATCCAACCTTGACTAGTACGCCCCAGCGGAAGTCCCGACCCCCTACGACGGCCTTCCGAGGTCATCCGGCGAGGCGCGTGGGACGCCGTGATGCTGGAGCATCACAAGACCCGCGCAACGCGG
>NZAK01000144.1 GCA_002687515.1 Rhodospirillaceae bacterium | reverse complement strand
GTACGTCGCGGAAGACGGCGCCGATTTCTCCTACCGTGGCGTAAACCTTGACCGCCTCCAGGATATAGGGAATCACATTTTTACCGGCCTCGGTGGCGGCGCGCAATGCGTCGATCCGATCCCGGACGGCGCCGTCGTCCCGTTCCGCCCGGAGACGTTTCAGCCGGGTGACAATTCGTTCCTCGGATTCCGGATCATACTTCAGTGGGGTCACCGCGACTTTTTCATCGGTCGTAAATTTATTTAAGCCGACTTTTATCTTGGTATTGCCTTCGATGTCCTGATGCTGCTGGAAGGCGTTTTCGTTGATTTCCTGCTGGTAGAATCCCTTTTCGATGGCCTTGATCGCGCCGCCCATTTCCTCAATTTTTTCCAGATAGTCAAAAACCTTGGTTTCGATCTCCTTGGTCAATGTTTCGACGAAGTAGGACCCGGCGAGTGGATCGGGCGTGCTGGTGACGCCGGTTTCATGGGCCAGAATTTGCTGGGTCCGCAGAGCGATGGTCGCGCCTTGTTCGGTCGGCGTTTGGAAGGCCTCGTCAAACGAAGACAAATTGGCCCATTGCACGCCGCCCAGCACGCCGCCCAGCGCCTGCACGGTGGTACGAACAATATTGTTCAAGGGTTGCTGGCGGGTCAGGTTGCTGCCGCCGGTATAAATCATGATCTTGGCGTTCCAGGTATCCGGATTTTTGGCGCCGAAGCGCTCCTTGGCAATTTTCGCCCATACCTTTCTGAACGCCCGGAACTTGGCCGCCTCTTCAAACAAATCCAGGGTCGAGGAGAAAAACCAGGAAAATTTTCCGGCGAAATCGTCAATGGTAAAGCCACGTTTATCCATTTCCTCGATATAGGTAATAGCGATTGCCAATGGAAAGGCCAGTTCCTGGATGGCGGTGGCGCCGGCTTCGCGCGTATGATAGCCGCACAGTTGCATCGGCGAATATCCGGGATGATTCCGGGTGCAATATTCGATCACATCCGATGACAATTTATGGTGCCCGGCCGGCGTCGTGAATTGCGTGCCGCGGCATACAAATTCCATCAACGCCTCGTTGGTCAGGAAAAGGCCGAACGAATTGGGGTCAATGCCGTTTTTTTCGGCCAGCGCCAGGAACAGGCTCAGGATAATCGGTCCGGTCGACATCCCGACGCAGATAAACATCTTGGCCGCATCCAGCGGCACGCCGTCAAAAATAATCTCCAAATCCTGCAAGGAGTCGATCGGAACGCCGGTCTTCCCGACCTCGCCCTCGGCCAGCGGATCGTCGGAATCCAATCCTTTGTGGGTAGGTAAATCGAGGGCAATGGAAAATGACGAAGCGCCCTGTTCGAGAACGAATTTGAAGCGTTTGTTGGTTTCTTCGGCCGACGCAAAGCCACTGTACTGCATCATCATCCAGTGGTCGTTCCGGTAACCCGCCGGATCAAGACCCCGGGCGAAGGGAAATTCACCTGGGAACCCAAGATCCTCCAAATAATCGAAACCGGCTTCTTCCAAATCCAATGGCGTGTAAAGTTGTTTTACCGGTATCCTCGAATCGGTGAAATGGTCGGGGTTTTCCGGGTTCGATCCGTTCTGGCTCCGGCTCAGGGTTTCCGATTCCCAATTCGCCTTCGATTTCTTCAAACGTTCCAAATATTCCTTGTTGTACATGATGGACCTCTTGATTTACCGCGGCAGCTTGGTGAATACCCCCTTCTAGCGTTCGATTTTTATCCCGGATGCCTCGCGGTCCCAAGTCGCGGCGCTGTTGCCACGGTCACGAAGCGCAAATTTCTGCACTTTTTGATTGGGTGTTTTCGGAAATTGATCGACAAATTCGACATATCTGGGAATCATGAAATAAGCCATCCGGTCCTTGCAAAACAATATTAGATCCTCGGCGCTAAGGGATTCGCCGTTTTTCAAGATGACGAAAATTTTGACCTCATCCTCGGTCATCACTTCGTCTTTAACGGCAACCGCCGCTGACTCCAGGACATTCGGATGGGAGTTCACAACCTCCTCGACCTCGTAGGAAGAAATGTTCTCGCCGCGCCGCCGAATGGCGTCTTTTTTCCTATCGACAAAATAGAAATATCCTTGTTCGTCCTGGATGCCGAAGTCACCGGTATGGTACCAGAGATTTTGAAACGCGGCTAAGGTCGCCTCGGGCATATTGTAATATCCGGCCATTTGCACGAAGGGAACCTTGCCGCGAACGATGATTTCGCCCTTGGTGCCCCGGGGGCATTCAATGTCGTTGTCATCGACGATGCGGCAGTCGAAATGGGGCAGCGCTTTGCCGCAGGAATCGGACTTGGTTTCTTCGTCGAAAGGCGATGCTATGCAGATGGCGGTTTCGGTGGCGCCGAACATGCCGACCAATTTGACGCCGAAGCGCTTTTCGAATTCCAGCGCATCCGGAATCAGGGGTACCGAATTGATCACTTTCAGCGTGTTGTTTTTATCCTCCGGACTGGGCGCCTGCTTCATCAGCAGAATCAAGATCGACCCCATAACATTGGTATGGGTCGCTTTGCATTCAGCAATTTCATCCATAAACGTCGAGAGGCTGAATAGTTTGCTCATGACAAACGTCCCCTTGGTCAGGAGAGCCGTGTAACAGGACGTGAGTTGAGCATTGGCGTGGAACATGGGGAGGCACGAAAACAGCACGTCGCCTTCTGTATGATTTTGGAAATGGATCGCCATCAAGGCATTGTCGTAATAGTAATGCTGGCTCAACATGGCGCCCTTGGAGGGCCCCGTTGTCCCCGACGTATAAAGAATGGACATGGCGTCGGCCGGCTTGACCTTATCCTCCGGTTGATCCGGTGATCCCGCCAACAATGTGTCGAATTCCAGGATATCGATAGCCGTGAAGTGATCCGTGCTTTGGACCTCCGGGTTTTCGTCAACGCGGATCATCTTGGTAACATTTCCGACCTCATCTTCAATTAATTTGATGCGTTCGATCAAATCGTTGTCGATAAACAGGACCGTCGCTTCCGAGTTGGTCACGATGTGCCGCAGCAGGTTTCCCTTTAAATTCGGGTTCACCGGAACCATCACGGCGCCCAGCTTGGCCAACCCGTACCAGGCGTATATGAATTCCAATGAATTCTTCATCAACAAACACACTTTATCGCCATGTTGAATTCCCAAATCGGTCAGGGAATTCGCCACCCGGTTTGTGGTCTCGTTCATCTCCGTATAGGTCACGGTTTTGTCGCGGAACTTGACATACGGCATGTCGCCGAGTTCTTGGGCGCGTTGTTTCAACAGCGCCGGCAAGGTGCAATTTTCAAATTCCGATTCAAAACGAGAGTAGTCCAAATTTACCATCCCAACTATTTCCTCGAAGTACAATACAATATTGTATGGTTGTAATATTTTTCGGCCAAGTTAACGTCACTAATTCTGCGTTCGCCTTGCAGCTGATAAGTTTTTCACATCGATTTGATCAAACGTCGGTCTCCCCGTCAGGCGTCTTCGGTTAAATGGGCTATATCAAGACCATCGAAGACTTGCCGGAAACAGGCCCATCGGCGCTTTTGCCGGTTGGCCGGTCCTTCCCGGCGGCGGATCATGGCTTCGCCGAAAATCAGCGAATACACGGCAAAGGATCTTTGGGTTGCGTCGTTTTTCGATAACCCCATTTCCAGGAACCTGTCGACCATGTAAACGAACCGGTCCTCGTCGACCTTTTCAACAAGCTTGGCCACCTCTTTATCCGACCTTGCCCAAAGGCGAATGGCCAGTTCCGTACTGAAATCAACCTTACCGGAATTGGCTTCAGCAAACAAATTCTCTATCTTTTGGTAAGGATTGCCGCCGAGCTTTTCAACCCTATGGATGATGCCATAGGTCTCGCGCTCCATCCAATGAGATAAAATGCTGGTGAGAAAATCCTCGCGGTCCTGGAAATGCCAATAGAAACTTCCCCGGGTCACGTTCTGCCGTTCGCACAGATTTTCGACCCTTATGGATTCGATCCCCTTTTCTCCAAGAGCGCGCATTCCCTCCTTGAGCCAATCCTGCTTGGTCAATTTGCGGCGTTTTACCTGGCTATTTTTTATGATAGCGCCCAACGATAATTCCTTAGCTAAATTCCGCATCAATATTTATTCGGATCAAGATTGTGGGTGACCACGCAAGCGACCAGACCAACGATAATAATTTGGCCTAATCAAATAAACATTCTTGACCATACGTTTTTGTATGGTATCTAAGAAAAACGCAAATGCAAAGGCAAAAATAGACTCGCACGAGAAGAAAGCTGTAGACTCCGTTTCGCGCGAGTTGGGAACGGATTAGGAGAGAGCCATGAATGATACGAGAGTTGCGATCGTCGCCGCCGGCACCACCAAATTCGGTAACCGGAATGCGACCTTCCGTGATTTGATATCGGAAGCCGCCAAAGCGACTTTTGACAGCAACGCGCGGGTGTCGCCGAAAGACATCAAATCCTTCATTCTTTCGACCGTCTATCCGGAACGGTCCGCGTTCCAAGGTCATCCGGCGCCGCTGGCGGCGGAATGGTGCGGCGTACGGCCAACCGATTTTCATGTCCGCGTCGAGAACCAGTGCGGCAGCGGCACTTCGGCTATTCGTACCGCTTACTCGATTATCAAATCGGGCATGACCGACATAACCATGGTTCTCGGGGTCGAAAAGATCATGGTGCCGTCGCACGGAGAGATTTTTCTCAATTCGATGGCTGGATCCGACCGTGAGTGGGAGAGCTGCTATGGCATAACGCCGCCGCCGCTTTTCGCAATGGTGGCCCAGGCCCATATGCAGAAATTCAACACCACCGAGGAGCAGATCGCCCAGGTTTCGGTGAAAAATCATAACCATTCCTTGAACAATCCCAACGCGCACCATCAAAAAGGCGCGACTCTCGAAAAAGTCATGAACTCAAGGATGATCTCGAATCCGATAAAGTTGTATGACTGTTCGACCAATACCGACGGTGCGGCGGGCGCCATTGTCTGTTCCGAAGAACGGGCCAGGGAGTTGTCGGACAATCCGATCTTCATCCGCGGCACCGCCCAAATAAATGACGGCTACCCATGGGCCAATTATCCGAAGGATTGGTCGACCTGGCCGTCCCTGGAGTACGCCGCCAAGCGCGCCTATGACATGGCCGGCATCTCACCGTCCGATGTCGACGTTGCCGAAATCCATGATTGCTTTACGATTTCCGAAATCGTCGAATACGAAGAACTCGGCTTTTGCAAAAAAGGCGAGGGTGGAGCCTTTGTCGAAGACGGCCGCGCCACTTATGGCGGTGATGTCGTGGTCAATCCCAGTGGCGGCCTGATCGCCTGCGGCCATCCGTTTGGAGCCACCGGCGTGCGCCAGGCCTATGAAGCCTATAACCAGCTGAGAGGCGAGGCCGAAGACCGGCAAGTGGATGGCGCCGAGATTTTTCTGGGGCACAATTTAAGCGGGCTCGGCGAGCACCACATACTGATCTACGGAAGTCACTGATATGAACTCTAAGAGCAACATGGATTATGTGATCGATCACAATGTCTATGTTTGCGATCCGGTGCCGCAACAGAGCCCGGATCAAAACATGGTCTACCCGTTTTATGATCATCTGCGCGAGAACCGGCTGACGACAACCGAATGCCAGGACTGCGGCCAAATCACCTGGCCGCCGAAAATCGTCTGCAACGAATGCATGTCGGACAATTTGAAGTGGATCGATTTTCCGCCGACCGGGAAAATTTACGCCTTTACCATCCAGGAGGCAGGCATACCGCCCGGTTTCGAAGCCCCTTTGGCCTTTGCCCTGATCGATTTCGATAATGGCGTGAGAATCATTAGCGCCCTCGTCGACACCGACGTGACAAAGGTGACGGTCGGCGCCAGCGTCGCCTTGAAAGTGGTCGAAGCACCTCGCGACCGGGTGCTGTTTTTCTTTACCTTGGCATAGGGCAAGCCGGAATCGATTGGCCCATGCACGAAACGGCAAAAAAAGTAATCGCCGGTGAAGTTCGGACCGCTTCCCGTCTGATTAGGGATATCGATGACGGTAACGCGGAAGTATGGCCGGTTTTAAAGGACCTGTACGCGCACCGGGGCAACGGCTATGTGGTCGGAATTACCGGATCGCCCGGCGCCGGCAAAAGTACGATCGTCGATCAACTGATCTATCATCTTCGAGAGGAAGGCAAAACGCTTGGTGTGCTCAGCGTTGATCCGTCGAGCCCGTTCACCGGCGGCGCCATACTTGGTGACCGCATCAGGATGCAACGCCACGCCACGGACAAAGATGTTTTCATCCGGTCGATGGCCACCCGAGGCGCATTTGGCGGGCTAAGCCGGTCAACAAAAAGCTCGATCAACGTGCTCGACGCGATGGGCAAGAACTACATTCTCGTCGAAACCGTAGGCGTCGGCCAGGATGAGGTCGATATCGTCGGCTGTGCCGATACCACAATCGTCGTCGTGCCGCCGGGAATGGGCGATGATATTCAGGCCATAAAGGCGGGTGTCATGGAAATCGCCGACATATATGTGGTCAACAAGGCTGATTTGGACGGCGCCGAAAAAGCCGCCAACTACTTGACGGCCATGTTGGAGTTGGATTCGGCGAAATATTCAGGTGACGTATGGAAACCTCCGGTATTGATGGTCGAGGCTGTTCAAAACAAGGGTATCCCCGAATTGTTGGACGCCATCAAACAGCACGCCCGGTTCGGGCCGTCTTTCGATCAAGATTATGCCCGCAATAAGGCCCTTAAAAAAATTAGAAATGAACTTGCTGAAATGATCCAAACGTCACTCATTGAACATTGCCAGGCCTATATCGACAATGGTTCGATGATGGGTAAATCGGTCGATGCCATCGCGAACGGTGACTCCGACCCCTATACCGAGAGCGAGAAACTGATTCACCGGTTTTTAAACTCGAATTAGTCGTCCGTGAATAAAAGTCCCTCGCCCCAATTTGATTTGGGCTCGGTGTACTTTTATTCAAGTTTTACAAGGAAAAACGAAGGCTTGGGGCGGCCCTGCGCCTTCTTTTCGCATGGCGATAATTGCAAGCTTTTGGGCGATATTGCCCAAAAGCTTGCAATTCCGTACCGGCCCGATCAGGGATCGGGCCGGGAAATCATGCCAAATTCGTCCGCCGAGCCGCCTCAAGGACGAATTTGTCCAAATTAATTCGGTAAAAAGTACACTGAGCGTAGCGAAGGACTTTTTAACGGGGAACTTGCGAGGCGGTGATTTCTAATATTGTGTTCTCTCCGGCCGCCCGCTAACTGGCTCACGACTCACGGCTTCCGGCGGAGTGTCAGGAGAGCAATTTCGCCTTTGGCGAACAGGCGGTAAGGCATTCCCGAAACACCCGCGCCGGTACTTGTATAGCCATCCATGCCACCATGCCGCCAGGCGCCACGGCTAAATTTTCGTAGCCGCTGCATGCCGGTCATTATGGGCAGCCCTCCGGGAAGGCTAATCTGCCCGCCGTGGGAATGTCCGGCAAGATAGAGCGCGTGTCCGGCCTCGGACGCTGTGTCGGCGAGTTCGGCCGAATGGACGAGGGCAATCTTAAAACCGGCGGGTGCCGTCCATAATGCGCGGTCGGCTTCGGGCGAATAAAAATTCGACGGATCATCGACTCCGGTTAGACTGATACAGCTCCCTGCTTTGTCGATGATGGCGGTTTCGTTGATCAGCATGGTAACCCCCAGAGCTTCCAGGGGAGCCACCATCCGCCAGCTGTCATGATTGCCAAGTACCGCATAAAACCCGTCGGCGGGCGCAATCCCGCTAATCAGGCGCCGCATCGGCGGCAGGAACGTCTTCCACGGACCGTTAAAGCGGTCGGCGATATCGCCGGTGACCACGGCAAGGTCTACCGGGCGTCCGCCGAGCACCGCGAGCATGGCTTGTTCTAGCTGGCGCAGGCTATCGAAATGGGGATCGCTGATATGCAGGATGCGGTAACCGTCAAATGCCGGCGGCAAATCGTGGAAATGAAAATCAAGTTCGGTCAGAACCAGATCGGCTGCCCGGGCGGCGAGGTGGTCGTGCAGGCCAAGGGTCTTGACCGTTTTGGCGGCGGCTCCGAATAGGAAATCGAAGGTCCTGGCACGCAATTTCGAGCGCCGCTTAACAATCCCTGCTCTGGTCTTATTTTGTTCTCTGGCCCCTCGCGCCTCGAACCAGGCGGCACGGCGAATTTCTTGTGCCGATTGTGCCTCCGACTCGATTACCTTTGGGTGGACATCCGGGAGAAAGGAAGATTCGGTAGAATATTCAGTCATTACCTAGTGGCCTGCGTCATCTAATTTGCACCTCTACGACGGCGCTGCAAGGTTTCCGGCGAGGAGCGCGCCGCGCCGTGGTGCCAATCCACCACAAGTGGCGCGCGACGACGACCG
>NZAK01000143.1 GCA_002687515.1 Rhodospirillaceae bacterium | reverse complement strand
CCATCTATACCCGTAAATCCTCGGAGGAAGGATTGGAGCAAGACTTCAACAGCCTGGATGCACAACGGGAATCCTGCGAGGCCTATGTAAAGAGCCAGAAACACGAAGGCTGGACAGTCATTACGGCACCCTATGACGATGGGGGTCTCTCCGGCGCGACCATGGAGCGGCCGGCCCTGCGGCGCCTTCTCGATGATGTGCGTGCCGGTAAGGTCGATGTGGTCGTCGTCTACAAGGTCGACCGGCTAACCCGTGCACTGGCCGACTTCTCCAAGATCGTTGAGACCTTCGACAATCATGACGCCTCCTTCGTCTCGGTGACACAGCAGTTCAACACCACGACTTCCATGGGCAGACTGACTCTCAACGTGTTGCTATCATTCGCCCAGTTCGAACGCGAGGTCACGGGTGAACGCATCCGCGACAAGATCGCCGCATCTAAGAAAAAGGGCATGTGGATGGGCGGCATGGTGCCATTGGGCTACGATGCAAAAGACCGCAAGCTGGTTGTCAATCCCGACGAAGCTAAAACCGTCCGCCATGTCTTTCAGCGCTACATCGCCCTTGGCTCCGTCCGGGCGCTCAAGCAGGAACTTGATTCGGATGGCGCTGTCAGCAAGGTCCGACATTACAAGAATGGCCGTCGGGCCGGCGGTGTTCCCCTCGCCCGCGGTGCCTTATACCTGATGCTGCAAAATCGCATCTATCTGGGTGAGATCGTTCATAAGGGGAAGAACTATCCCGGCGAACAAGATGCCATCATCGACCGCGATCTCTGGGACGAAGTTCAGGCCAAACTGGCGGAGAACCGGGCCGATGCAAGAGCCGGGACGGGCGCCAAGGAACCGAGCCTGTTGGCGGGTCTTCTGTATGATGGTCTCGGTCATCGCCTGACCCCGAGCCACACCAACAAGGATGGCAGGCGGTATCGGTACTATGTATCCCGGCCGTTGATGACGAACATCCGGACCGAGACACCGGCCGGCCGACGCATCCCGGCGGCAGACATTGAGGGACTTGTCATCCGTCGCATTCGCGGGTTCTTCGCGGATCGGGCCGAGGTGTTCGAGGCGATTAGCCAACAAGTTCATGATGTAGCCGTGAAGGAGAGGTTCTTCGGCCGGGCAACCGATCTTGCGGAACGATGGAGCGATCTGGGGCCGGCGGAGGTAAGAACTATTCTTCTCACCTTTGTCAGCCGGGTCGATGTCCACGAGGAGACGGTCGATATCACCATCAATGCCGGGCGCATCGCCAACGTTTTACAAGGCGATCCCATTGGCTTGTCCGGTATGAGTGGGAAAGGTTGGGAGGCGGAACATCTGAAATTGTCGGTGCCGGCAAGGCTGAAGCGCGCCGGCCTGGGAATCAAAATGATCATCGACGGATCGGTGGGCGTGGGAGGCGAAGGTAAAGCTGATCCCAGCCTCGCCAAGCTCATCGTCAAAAGCCACATGTTCCGGGAGAAGCTAATCAAGGGCGGCGGCACTCTCGGTAAAATCGCTATCAAACAGGGCGTGACCCCATCCTACTTCACCCGGTTGCTACGGCAGACGTTCCTCGCCCCCGACATCACCAGGGCCATTCTCGAAGGCCGCCATCCACCGACGTTGACGGCGGCCAGGCTCACCAAAGCTTCCCGGTTGCCGCTTACATGGCCGGAGCAGCGGGAACTTCTTGGGTTCGATTGAGCCCATATCTAGCGAAATCCGCGTCGTATCCGGTCCTTCGCCCAGGTGAAGGGCCGAACCGTTCGGACGAATGTCTACAATTGCACCGAAATCCTTGCCATCATTGGCCTGAGTGGTACTAAAAAACAGGCCGACAGAGATATTTGCGCATTGGGACCGCATAATCCGGGACCGATTGGTCTCTCCGTCCCACCCCATGATGCGGTATCGCCAACAAGCCCCGGAAACTACGGGATGAATTGGGGTGCTAAAATAAGAAAAAAAGCAGTAAAAACAATGGCTTAAGTGTTGGCGGAGAGGGTGGGATTCGAACCCACGGTGCCCGCAAAGGCACAACGGTTTTCGAGACCGCCCCGTTCGACCACTCCGGCACCTCTCCGCATGTTGAAAAGTAAGGACTTTTCGGTATTCAGTCGCCACCAAATTAGGGGTGGCCACCTAACTGGCCACCTAACTGGCCGGTTAAGTGGTTGGGGAGCCGCTATTTAGCGCAGCCGTCCACCAGGTCCGCCGATTGGGCCTCGCCAAGATAGAGCCCGAGGCCGGGATGGGCGCGGCGAATGGTGGGAAGGATCCTCGGCAATAGAAAAGGCGCGATGGTCGGAATGACGCCGAGACGCAATTCACCGCCGAGCGGCGTATTCCCGGCCTGAACCAGATCGACCAAATCCTCGACCTGGGTGAGGATGGCGCGCGCGCGCCGGGCCGCCGAAGCCCCCATCGGCGTAACCATGACATGGCGTTTGGTGCGTTCGGCCAGAATACGGCCAAATACCTTTTCCAACTCCTTGATGCTGGCACTAAGGCTCGATTGGGTTACGAAACATGCCGCGGCGGCACGGCCGAAATGGCGGTGATCGGCCAGCGCCACCAGATGGCGAAGCTGGGTGATGGTTGGCAGGCGCCGGTATTCGGCCATTTGCAAGGCACCGCGACGATTAATCGATTTTATCTATTTATTATATGAAAATAACTCGTTTCACAAATTAATTCGCCACACCTATATTTTTTTCACAGGGGCCGCCGCGCCTCGATAAGACAACCGATTGAACGAGGTAAAGAACCATGACCGCTGAAACGAATACCGTTCCCCAAGTGACCTTCAAAACCCGCATCCGCAACCCGGAACTTGAAGGGCCGAACCCTTATCAATGGAAGGACCTGTCCTCGGGCGACATCTTCACCGGCCGGCGCGTTGTCCTGTTCGCGCTTCCCGGCGCTTTCACGCCGACCTGCTCGTCGAGCCATCTGCCCGGCTACGAAGAACTCCACGACCAGATCAAGGCCGAAGGGGTCGATCAGGTGATTTGCCTGTCGGTCAACGACGCTTTCGTCATGTTCCAGTGGGGCCGCGCCCAACAGGCCGACAAGGTCTTCCTGCTGCCCGACGGCAACGGCGAATTTACGCGCAAGATGGGTATGCTGGTGGACAAGGCTAATCTGGGCTTTGGCATGCGCAGTTGGCGCTACGCGATGGTCGTCAATGACGGACACATCGAGAAAATGTTTGTCGAGCCGGGATATGCCGACAACGCGGAAGACGATCCGTTCGAGGTTTCCGATGCCGACACGGTACTTGAATACCTGAAGGCCGGATGACGATCGATTATTGATGACCGGGACATCGTCCCGGGCGTCAATATCCGAGCCTGCCGGTGGCCCTATCATCGCGCATATTATTCAGGTAAAAAGGCGAGGGAACGATGCCGCTCACAATCAGGGGATGAACCCATGAACCGCCTGCTCGCCTGCTTGGCCGCACCGATATTGGGAAATCTTGACATTTCCCTCTAGAATTTGGGAATACCGATATGGACTTCGTGGAAACACTGTGTTCGACTATGGCTGGAATGAGGACCAACCTATTGGGCAGGTTTGAGGAAATGTGATGGCCGACGCCATCGATCGGAGCTTGGATTGCGTGAGCTTGCTTTCGTCGTTGTCGGGCGAGGCGCTGCGTGCCGTGGAGATTGAATGCCGCTGGCAATTGTTCGATTCCGGGCGGGCGATCATCGACCGGGGCGAAGAATATACCGATGTCTACATGCTGACCGCGGGCACCGCCCACGTCCTTAATTTCTCGGAAAACGGCAAGGTGATCGATTATGCGACCCTCGGCGAGGGCGATATTTTCGGTGAACTTGCGGCCATCGACGGCCTGCCGCGATCGGCCTCGGTGGTGACCCAGAGCCCGTGCACGATGGCCGTCATAGCGGGCGCCAAATTCACCGATCTGGTGATCAACAATCCGGCTGTTTCGCTGGCGCTGTTGCAGCGTTTGGCGGCGATCATCCGTTTCAGCGACAAGCGTATCAACGATTTCAGCCTGTTGAAGGCCGAACAGCGCGTCTGCATCGAGCTTCTGCGCCTGGCCGAACCGGACCCCGGCAACCTGAAGGAGTTGATCATTCACCCGATGCCGACCCAATCGAACATCGCCAACGGCATCGGGCTGGCGCGCGAAACCGTCGGCCGCATCTTCAGCCGTCTTGCCCGGCAAAACATCATCCAGCGCCAGGACAAGATCCTTTATCTCAGGGATCGTGAAAAACTCGAACAGATGGCGCTTTTCTAAAGATTCAATATAAGAATTTGGGCGCCGGCTTGCGTTCGGGAGCGCGAAATGGCATCTGAACGCGGCGGCCATGGCCGCCACGCCACGCTCGCCGCAAATCCACGGGAACATCAAAGTGATCATGTATCTGCAAGTCATCGGCGGCTTTGTCCTGCTCCTCGGCGGGGCCGAGGTCATGGTGCGGGGCGCCGTCGGCCTTTCCGAACGCCTCGGCATATCGAAGCTGGTGATCGGCATGACCGTGGTCGCCTTCGGCACCTCGGCGCCGGAACTGCTGGTCTCGCTGAACGCGGCGCTTTCCGGATCCCCGGGACTGGCGATCGGCAATGTTGTCGGCAGCAATATCGCCAACATCCTTTTGGTACTGGGCGCCGCCGGCATGATCATGCCGATTGCCAGCGAGCCGCGCGAATTGCGCGCCGACGGCATGGTGCTGCTCGTCGGCACCGCCATCTTTATCGCCCTGACCTTCCGCGGCATTATCGATGTTCCCGGCGCGTTGGTGCTTTTGATCGTCTTTGGCGGCTTCATCTATTATTCGTTCTGGCGTGAAAAAAACGGTTCTGGCCACTTCGCCGAGGAAGTGGACGAGTTCGAGGCGGTGCCGCATAGCCTGTGGCTGGCGTTAACCTTGCTGCTTATTGGATTTATCGGCCTCTTTGTAGGGTCTGAATTGCTTGTCGATGGCGGCATCGAGATCGCCAAATCCTTCGGCGTCAGCGAAGCCGTGATCGGGCTGACCATCATTGCCTTCGGAACCTCGCTGCCGGAATTGGCGGCATCGGTGGTCGCCGCCTATCGCAATCATACCGATGTCGCCCTCGGCAACGTGGTCGGCAGCAACATGTTTAATATCGTCGGCATCATGGGCGTGGTCGGCGCGGTGACGCCGCTGCAAGTGCCGGCGCGGGTGTTCGATTTTGACATGTGGGTGATGGCTTTGGCGACCATCTTGCTGATGCCTTATATGATCGGCGCCCGCGGCACGCTGGGGCGCATCGAATCGATATTGTTCCTGGTTTTCTATGGCGCCTATATCGCCGCCATCGGCATCGGCATCGACCACATCATCCCGGCTTAGATTTCAAGAGCCTAACCAGCTTTTCCTTGCGTCGATATTCCTCTTGCCTCATTTTCCCGGCATGTCAGAGAGTGACAAGGGCACCGCGCTGATCACCGGCGCCGCGCGGCGCATCGGCCGCGCCATCGCCCGCGGCCTCGCCGGCGACGGCTGGGCCGTGGCCATCCACTACCATACCTCCAAGGACGGCGCCGACGGACTGGTCGCGGAAATCACCGAGGCGGGCGGGCGGGCAGCCACTTTTTGCGCCGACCTGGCGATTGAGACGGAGACCCGTTCGATCATGGCCGCCGCCCTTGAAACGCTGGGTCCGGTCACTTGCCTGGTCAACAATGCGTCTTTGTTCGAGGAAGACGGCCCCGATACCACCGATCGCGGGCTTTGGGAACGGCACATGGAGGTCAATCTCAGGGCGCCCTTCGCGCTCGGCCAAGAACTGGTCCGCCTGCTGCCCGCGGGCAAGACCGCCAATATCGTCAATCTGATCGATCAGCGGGTCGCCAACCTGACGCCCTTTTTCACCTCCTACACGCTGAGCAAGGCGGCGCTCTGGACCTTGACGCAGACCTCGGCGATGGCCCTGGCCCCAATGGTGCGGGTCAACGCGGTCAGCCCCGGTCCGACCTTGCGCAACCAACGCCAAACCCCGGAACAGTTCGAGCGGCAATACCGGGCAACGCCGCTTGGGCGTGCGGTGGACGCCGAAGAAATTACCGCCGCCATACGCTTTATCCTTGCCAGCCCCTCGATGACAGGGCAAATGGTTACTCTGGATGCGGGACAGCATCTCGGATGGGCGACACCGAGCGAACCCGATCCCGAATTGTGAACCCCGAATTGCCGACGCCCGTCTTGATAGGAATTTGAATCCTATGAGCACCACCGATACCAATGTGATCCATGCCTTCCGCATCGCCGATGCTGAGGCATCGGTACGCCATGTTTTTATCCGCGATCTTGTTCTGACCTGCCTGATCGGCGTGCATAAGCACGAGCGCAAACAGCCGCAGCGCATCCGCATCAATTTGGATCTGGCGGTCAGCGAGGGTGCGCGCCTGCGCTCCGACCGGTTGCGGGATGTGGTATGTTATGAAGATGTGGCCGACGGCATCCGCGCGCTGGTCGGATCGGGCCACGTCAATCTGGTGGAAACCCTGGCCGAGAATATCGCCGATCTTTGTCTGTCGGACGAGCGGGTGCGCGTGGCGCGGGTGCGCGTCGAAAAATTGGATATCTTCGAGGACGCCGTTAGCGCCGGCGTCGAAATTGAAAGATTTCGCCCTGATTGAGGATTATCGGCGCGCAAGTGTTACAGCCGGACAGCGCGCCAACCCCTTGCAATTTTTAGGTTTTCAGAGACATTGCGCGGCGCGACTTGTGCACAGGCGGGCAGGCGCGAGAACATCACTCGATAAAATTGTCTGGTTACTGATTGTAATATGGCCGTCACACCTAAATTGACTAATATTTTTTATATTCAATAGGTTATCGGTTATGCACAAATTATGGGCAAAATAAATAAGTTAGTTGATTTCCTGGGGATAGGAGACCAAGCGCTTCGTTTTCAACACAGTTATCCACAAGTTTGGTGAATAAGCTTTTTGCTGCCATCATGCGCGTTCAGTACCGAAAAATTTCATGCCCGAAATGTCCGATGCGCAAAACATAACCGAGACAGCGGAGCCGAGCGGGGGCGGCGGCGACGTCAAGGTCAACGTGGGCGTCGCGGCCATCCGCGCGGCCCTCAAGACGTTGCCGGGCGGCCCCGGCGTCTACCGCATGATCGACGCCGATGGCCAGGTGCTTTACGTCGGCAAGGCGAAAAGCCTGAAAAAACGGGTCGCCAGCTACAGCAACCTCAATCGCCAATCGATCCGCATCGCCCGCATGATCAACCGCACCCGGTCGATGGAATTCGTCACCACCCATACCGAGGCCGAAGCGCTGTTGCTGGAGGCCAACCTGATCAAGCGGTTGGCGCCGCATTACAATATCCTGCTGCGCGACGACAAGTCGTTTCCCTATATCCTAGTCACCGGTGATCACGACTTTCCGCAGGTGCTGAAATACCGGGGGGCGCGCAACCGCAAGGGCGAATATTTCGGCCCCTTCGCTTCCGCCGGGGCGGTCAATCAATCCCTCGCCGTATTGCAGCGGGCGTTCCTCTTGCGAACCTGCACCGATTCGGTGTTCGATGCGCGCACCCGTCCCTGCCTTCTTTTCCAGATCAAACGCTGCGCCGCGCCGTGCGTCGGCGGTGCCGGACGCGATGAGTACGGCGAGCTGGTCGATCAGGCGCGCCAATTCCTGACCGGCAAATCCAAGGCCATTCAGCAAAGACTGGCCGGGCAAATGCAAGCCGCCAGCGACGGCCTTGATTTCGAAAAGGCGGCCATATTGCGCGACCGCATCCGCGCCATGACTTCCATCCAGGCACGCCAGGACATCAACGCCGCGAATGTGGGCGAAGCCGACCTGGTCGCCCTTCATATCGCCGGCGGCCAGGCCTGCATCCAGGTATTTTTCATCCGCGGCGGCAGCAATTATGGCAACCGCGCCTATTATCCGGCCCACGCCGCCGACGCCGAACCAGCTCAGATCATGGAAGCGTTTCTCGGCCAGTTCTATTCCAACAAGGTGCCGCCGAGGCTTATCCTGTTAAGCCACAAACTGACCGAACCGGTGGTGATGACGGCGGCGCTCGGCGAGCGCGCCGGGCGCCGGGTGAGGATCGAAACGCCAACCCGTGGCGCCAAACGGGGCATGGTCGGGCTTGCCCTGGTCAATGCGGAACAGGCGCTCGGCCGGCGGCTGGTGGAAAGCGCCTCGCAGCGCCGGCTCCTGGAAAAATTGGCCGAACGGTTTGAATTGGACGGCCCGCCGGAACGCATCGAGGTTTACGACAACAGCCACATATCCGGCACCAACGCCGTCGGCGCGATGATCGTCGCCGGACCCGAGGGCATGGTCAAAAACGCCTATCGCAAGTTCAACATCAAAAACACGGCGATGACGCCGGGCGATGATTACGCCATGATGTGCGAAGTGTTGACCCGCAGGTTCGCGCGGGCGCTGGACGAAGACCCGGAACACCAGGGCACCGGCTGGCCCGACCTGGTGCTGATCGACGGCGGCGCCGGCCATCTTTCGGCGGCCGAACAGGTGTTTGCCGAATTGGGCATCTCCGATGTGGCGTTTTGCGCCATCGCCAAGGGTCCGGACCGCGATGCCGGACGCGAAAAATTTCACCTGCCGGGGCGAAACGCATTTCGCTTGGACAGCCGCGATCCGGTCCTGTACTTTTTACAGCGGCTTCGGGACGAGGCGCACCGCTTTGCCATCGGGACGCACCGGTCACGCCGGGCGAAACAGGTGGAACGGTCGCCGCTCGACGAAATTCAGGGTGTCGGCGGCGCCCGCAAAAAAGCGCTGCTGCATCATTTCGGCTCGGCGCGGGCGGTCGCCCAGGCCGGCGCGGCGGACCTGGAAGCGGTCGATGGCATCAGCAAGGCGCTTGCCGGGCGCATCTATGGCTGGTTCCATCCAGACGAATAAAGGCCGACCGTCGCCAGCCGATGTGACGGGGTGAGGCGGTCGTGGTAGGAAATGGCGGTTAAGAAAAAGAAAGCACGATGCTGACCAAGCTGCCCAATATCCTGACGCTATCGCGCATCGGGGCGATTCCGCTGCTGATCGTCACCTTCTATTTGAGGGAACCGGTCGGCAATTGGCTCGGCCTTGCCATCCTGGCCTTCGCCGGGATAACCGATTTCTTCGACGGCTATTTCGCGCGTGCCTGGCAGCAACAATCATTTTTCGGAAAATTCCTCGATCCGATTGCCGATAAATTGCTGGTTTCGGCGCTGCTCTTGATGTTGGTGGCCTTCGACCGGGTTCCCGGAATCGCGGTCCTGCCGGCGGTGGTGATCCTGTGCCGCGAGTTGCTGGTATCGGGCCTCCGGGAATTTCTCGCCGAAATCAGGGTCGGCGTACCGGTCAGCCGCCTGGCGCAATGGAAGACGACGCTACAGATGCTGATGCTCGGATTTTTGCTGGTGGGACCGGCCGGACCCGATTTCGGGCCGCTGTCGACCACCGATATCGGCGTCATCGGTCTTTGGATCGCCGCCATTCTGACGCTGATCACCGGCTACGATTACCTGCGCGCCGGCATCCGCCATGTGGAAAAGCTCGACAACCCGGACCCGGCGGCAGAGACATATGGCGGCGAGGCGCAGACAGGCGAAGGCGAGGCGCCAATCGATAACGACCGGGCGAGACAATGAGATGAAAATTTTCGGAATTGCGGGTTGGAGCGGAAGCGGCAAAACGACCTTGATCGTCAAATTGCTGCCCGAATTGACCAGCCGGGGATTCAGCGTATCCACCGTCAAGCACGCTCATCATGACTTCGATATCGACAAGCCGGGCAAGGATTCGTTCGTGCACCGGATGTCGGGCGCGACCGAGGTGATCATCGGTTCGGCAAGCCGCTGGGCCCTGATGCACGAATTGCGCGGCGCCCCGGAACCGCCGCTCGCCGAATTGATCAGCCGCATGACCCCGGTCGATCTGTTTCTCGTCGAGGGGTTTAAGTGGGAAGGCCACACCAAGATGGAAATCCACCGCCCATCGACGGGCAAAGCCATCCTGCAGCCCGATGATCCGACCATCTGCGCGGTCGCCAGCGATCAGCCGCTTGACGGTCTCCCGGTGCCGGTCTTGGATGTCTACGATGTTCGCGGCATTGCCGATTTCATTCTCAGCCAATGCCAGTTGAGGGCGGCGTGAAGCATGGGCGATTTGGACAGTTGTTTCAGGGTCAGCGACGAACGGGTCACCGTGGCCGATGCGGTAAAGCGCTTCGCCGGCGGGATCGAGGCCGCCGCGGGGATCGAAACGGCGGCTACCGCCGGCGCCCTCGGACGCATACTCGCCGAAGACATTGTCGCCCGCCTGGATACCCCGCCCCACGATAATTCGGCGGTCGACGGCTATGCGGTCTATTTCGACGATTTGACGGCGGATGGTGAAACCCGCCTTGGCGTTACCGGGCGCATCGCCGCCGGGCACCCTCTTGGGCGCGAGGCAAGGCGCGGCGAAGCGCTGCAAATCTTTACCGGCGCGCCGATGCCGTCCGGCGACAACGATCCCGGCCCCGACACCATTTTCATGGTCGAAGACTGCAAGCTTGAAGACGGCGCGCTGATCCTGCCGGCGGGCATCAAGCGCGGCGCCAACCGCCGCCGCGCCGGCGAGGACGTAAAGGCGGGCGCCGTAGTGCTGAAGGCCGGCACCCGGCTGCGTCCCCAGGATATCGCCATGGCTGCGTCTCTCGGCTACGCTGAAATTCCGGTTTATCGGCGCCTCAGCGTGGCCGTCTTTTCGACCGGCGACGAAGTGCGCGAACCGGGCGCGCCGCTGGATACCGGCTGCATCTACGACGCCAACCGTTTTGCCATTATGGCCATGCTCGAACGTCTTGGCTGCCAGGTGCGGGATTTGGGCATCTTTCCCGACGACCGCGCCGTCATTCAGGACGCGGTGGCCGCCGCCGCCGCCGGGCACGACCTTCTGATGACCTCCGGCGGCGTCTCCAGGGGCGAGGAAGACCATGTGCGCGCCTCGGTCGAGGCCCTGGGCGCCGTCCATTTCTGGAACCTGGCGATCAAGCCGGGACGTCCCATCGCCCTCGGTTACGTCGAAGCGGACGGCAAGAAAACGCCTTTTGTCGGGCTGCCGGGAAATCCGGTCGCGGTGATGGTTACGTTCTTGAAAATCGCACGGCCCATTGTCCTGTTGCTGGAAGGCGCCGGTTCCGAGGAGCCAACCCTGTTCAAGGTTGCCGCCGGCTTCGATTACGAGAAAAAACCGGGGCGCCGCGAATGGCTGCGCGCATCGCTGGCGCGCGGCGATAACGGCGCCCTGACCGCCAACAAATATTCGGAAGACGGTTCGGGCATCATTTCCTCGATGGTCGCCGCCGACGGATTGATCGAGTTGGACGAGGAATTGACCTGCGTGCGCCAGGGCGAAATGGTTGATTTCCTGCCGTTCAACGAAGTTATGGGCTGATATATATGATGTTACGGAAAATCCAATGAAGGTGCTTTATTTTGCCTGGCTGCGCGAGCGCGTCGGCATCGCCGAGGAGGATCTGGACCTGCCCGACGGCGTCACCGACGTGGCCGGCCTGATCGAATGGATGAAGACCCGGGGCGGTGGCTTCGAAAAAGCCTTCACCGAGATGTCGATGGTACGCACCGCCGTCAATCAGGTTCATGTGGAACCTTCGCACCGGCTCGGCAATGGCGACGAGGTCGCGTTCTTCCCGCCGGTGACGGGAGGCAGCGTTTGATCCGCGTGCAAACCGGCGATTTCGACACCGGCGCCGAGATTGCCGCGATGCGCGCCCGCGCGGGCGAAAGCGGCGCCGATATCGGCGGTATATGCACGTTTATCGGCGTCGTCCGCGAAGGCGACGATGCGGACAAGATCACCGCCATGACGCTCGAGCACTATCCCGGCATGACCGAAAAGGAACTGGCCCGCATCGAGGCCGAGGCGGGCGCCCGATGGCGGCTCGCCGACAGCCTGGTCATCCACCGCACCGGGCGCCTGGCGCCTGGCGATCAGATCGTTCTGGTGGCGACCGCATCGCCGCACCGCAAGGCGGCGTTCGAAGCGGCTGAGTTCTTGATCGACTGGCTCAAGACCCAGGCGCCGTTCTGGAAATCGGAAGAAACCGCAAACGGTCCGCGCTGGGTCGAGGCGCGCGCCGCCGACGACGACGCGGCGGCAAAGTGGGATTGAACGGGACCTAATCTCCGAATACGCCCACCGCCAAGGCCCCGCCCCCGGCGATGACTGCGATGGCGATCAGATTCAACCAGAAACCGGCGCGCACCATATCGGGAATGGTCACATGGCCGCTGCCGAAGACGATGGCGTTGGGCGGCGTTGCCACCGGCATCATGAAGGCGCAGCTGGCGGCCAGCGCCACCGGCACCGCAAATGACAGCGGATCGACGCCCAATCCGGCGGCGAAGGCAACGACCACCGGCAAGAAGACGGCCGCCGTCGCCGTGTTGCTGGTGATCTCGGTCAGGAAAATGACGGTTGCGACAAAAATCAGCAGCAGCACCGGCAGCGGCAAGGTTTGATGGGCGCTGAAGGCTTCGCTGATCCAGGCGGCAAGACCGCTGTCGCCCATCGCCGAGGCCAGGCTCAAGCCGCCGCCGAACAGTAAAAGCGTGCCCCAGGGAAGCCGTTTGGCCCAATCCCAGTTCATCAGAAATGTGCCCTGTTCAAGGCGCGCCGGAATAACGAACAGGGCCACGGCGCCGATCAGCGCAATGGCGGGATCGGTAAGCCCGAGCCCGGGAAAGGCGCCATTGATAGCAGGTCTGAATACCCATGCCAGGCCGGTCGCGGCGAAGACCAGGGCGACGCGCACTTCTTCGCCGGTTATCGGACCAATCTCCGCCCGTTCGCGGCGGAGGATTGCATCGGCATCCTCGATCGGCGCGTCGCCGACCGGATAGACCAGCTTGGTCAACATAACCCAGGCGATCGGCAACAGCACCGCCACCGCCGGCAATCCGATCAGCAGCCATTGACCGAATCCGACCGTGATCCCCAGCTTTTCACCAAAATAGGCGGCGAGGAAGGCGTTGGGCGGTGTTCCCACCAGGGTGCCGAGACCGCCGATGCTGGCGGCGTAGGCAATGCCGAGCAAAATGGCGATCGCGAAATTGCGGTCCTCTGCTCCCGGATTATCGCCGCCCCGATGCAAAAGCCCGATCACCGAGAGGCCGATGGGCAGCATCATCACGGTGGTCGCGGTGTTGCTGACCCACATGCTGAGCGCCGCCGTCGCCGCCATGAAGCCGCCGATCAAGGGCGCCGGCCGGGTGCCGACGCGGATCAGAACCGCCACCGCGACCCGCCGGTGCAGATGCCATCGCTCGAAGGCAAGGGCGATAACGAAACCGCCCAGGAACAGGAATATAAGCGGATTGGCGTAGGGCGCGGCGGCGGCCTTGAGCGTGGATACGCCAAGCAGCGGGAACAGGATAACCGGAACCAACGCGGTGACCGGCACCGGTATCGCCTCGCCCACCCACCAGGCCGCCATCAGGGCAACGACCGCCGCGACCCGCCAGCCGGCGGCCGGCATGCCGGACGGCGGCGGCAAGGCGATGAGCACCCCGAAGAGCAGGATTCCCAAAAACAGAAAAACGGTTTTCCGGCTCACGCGGCTTTCGAACCGGTTGTGGCGGCGAGCCTCGTTTGCATCACCAATCCGAATTTCATGTCGCACCCCCGATGCCTGTTTACGGCGCTTTACGCGCCGAAATCATGCCGCCAGCGGCGGGCCCGACAACCCCGGCATCAGGTTAATGCGGAACGCGGCGCCCTTCCCGCTAATTGGCCTCGGCCCGCTGCGCGACCACGTCGTCGGCTTCCTTGCCGGAAAATTCCTGCAGCCGGTCGAATTTATAGTCGAACGAGGCGATACCCTGGCTCAGCGAACGCAGCTCATTGATCAGGTCGAGGGTTTCCGATTCCGGCATATGCGCCGAGACCTCGTCCCAACCGGTCCAGCCGTCCTTCGGCTCGAACCCCAGAATCTGGCCGCGGCGGCCGCTGATCAGGCGCTGGGCGCGGGATGTAAATTCGGTGGGAACCGAAATACGGACCTCAAAAATGGGTTCCAGCAGGACCGGCGAGCATTTCGGCATGCCCTCGCGCATGGCCAGCGAACCGGCGGTCTTGAACGCCTGGTCCGATGAATCGACGGCATGGAACTGGCCGTCGGTCAGCTCCACCGCGACGTCGACCACGGGAAAACCCAACGGGCCGCGCACCAGAAATTCCTTGACGCCGTGTTCGACGGCCGGAATGTACTGTTTCGGCACGACGCCACCGGAAATGGAATCGGTGAACTGGAACCCCGATCCGCGCGGCAGCGGTTTAATCTCCACATGCACGTCGCCGAATTGGCCGTGGCCGCCCGATTGCTTCTTGTGGCGGGCATGTTGCGAAACCGGCTTGCGGATCGATTCCTTATAAGCCACCTGCGGCAATTGCGCTTCCACCTCCAGCTTGTTGCGGTTGGCCAGCCTCTCGAGGGTGATTCGGAGATGGGTTTCACCCTGGCCGCGGATGACCTGTTCGCCGGTATCGGGGTTCGGCCCATAGATCAGCGCGGTATCCTCTTCGATGATTTTCGCGATCGCCGTCGCCATCTTCACTTCGTCATCGCGATGGCCGGCATGGATGGCGAGGGCGTAAACCGGGGTAACGGGCTCGGGCCAATCGGCGGCGCTGGCATCGCCGGACGGCGACAGCGCGTCGCCGGTTTTCACGTCCTCGACGCGGCCGAGGGCGACAACATCACCGGCCTTGGCGGCGCTCATTTTATTTTGCTGCAATCCCATCATCTTGAAAATGCCGCTGACCCGGCTGCCGTTGAGGCTGGTGCCGTCGGCCAATTCGCCGCGCCAGACCCTGGCGAATGTCAGTTTCCCCGAGGTGGCGCCGTTATATATCTTGAAAGCCTGGGCCAAGGTTTCGCCGTCGGCCTCGATGCCCTGCCGTTCCGCCGTCAGGGCAACCTCCGGCGCTTCATGACGCAGCGCCTTCATCAGCCGCTTGATACCGCTTTCGGTCTCGGCGGAACCGAAAAACACCGGCACGATTGACCCGTCCTGCAAATCCTTGCTCAGATTCTCGTAAACGTCCTCGGTTCCCGGTATCACGTCTTCCAAAAGCTGTACGAGAAGATCGTCGTTGAAATCGGCCAACGCCTCAAGCAGAACCGTACGCTCTTCCTCGGTCCGGCCCGATAGTTCGGCTGGAACTTCAATCAAGTCGGAAGCCCCGTCGCCCGACCATTTATAGGCGCGCTCGCTCACCAGATCCACATGCCCGGTGACGTTGTCGTCATCGCGGATCGGAATTTCGCGCAGCACCAGCGGCCGGTCGGTGAGCCCCTGCAGCGCTTCCAGCGTGGCTTTGACCCGGGCCTCGACGCCATCCATCTTGTTGATGAAAATGATGTAGGGCAGGCCGCAGCGGTCCAATTCCTTCATCGCGCGGGTGGCGGCGATGGCCTTTTCGGCGCCTGGATCGACGACCAAAACCGCAACATCGGCGACCATCATGGCGTTGAGCGCTTCCTGGGCAAGCTCGACCGAACCGGGGCAATCGATAAAGGTCCATTCCTCGCCCAGATATTCGGCCGAGGCGACGTTAAGCTCGACGCTCATTCCGCGGGCACGGGCTTCCGGCGATGAATCGCCGACCGTGTTGCCGTCGCCGACACTGCCCTTGCGCGACAGTGCACCGCAGGCATTGAGCATACTTTCAAGAAGCGACGTCTTGCCCGACAAATAGGGGCCGACGATTGCCGCGCAACGGGGCGCGGAATTTTCCTTGGCAGCCAATTTTTCCTCCTGGACCGATCGATCCTCGTCTTTGCGGCGTTCCCAGGCAAAGGACATGCCGGATAGTGCCTTATGCCGCCAAGGTACCCGCCTGAGGCAGGGATTCAAGGAAAATCCGTAGCCGCCGAGGATCGCCGGGCGCTCAGCTTAGCGCCGCCGCCGCGCGCTGGATACGCCTGCAACCTTCTTCCAACGCCTCGGTCGAGGTGGCGTAGGATATGCGGAAAAACGGCGACAGTCCGAAGGCCGCGCCCAAGACCACGGCGACACCCTCGGATTCCAGCAAATAGGTGGAAAAGTCGCTGTCATTTTCGATCGTCTTGCCGTCTGGCGTGGTCTTGCCGATGGCGCCGGCGCAGGACGGATAGACGTAAAAGGCGCCCTCCGGCGTCAGGCAATCGATGCCGGTGGCCTGGTTGAGCATGGCCACCACCATGTCGCGCCGCTGCTTGAAGGTGTTGTTGCGCTCAGCCAGGAAATCCAGCGGGCCGTTGAGGGCGGCGACCGAGGCGGCTTGGCTGATCGATGAAGTGTGCGAGGTGCTTTGCGATTGCACCTTGTTCATGCCGGCGATCAGTTCGGCCGGGCCGGCCGCGTAGCCGACGCGCCAGCCGGTCATCGAGAACGCCTTGGAGACGCCGTTGAGGGTCAGGGTGCGCTCGTAAAGGCCGGGCTCGATCTCGGCCGGGGTGAAAAACTCGAAATCGTCGTAGATCACATGCTCATAGATGTCGTCGGCCATCACCCAGACTTCGGGATGGCGCATCAGAACATCGGTCAGCGCCTTCAATTCACCGCCTGTGTAGCCCGAACCGGTCGGATTGGACGGCGAATTGAGCATCACCCATTTGGTTTTCGGCGTGATCGCCGCTTGCAGTTGATCGGGCAGCATCTTGAAGCCGTTATCGGCGCTGCATGGGACCAACACCGGCGTGCCCTCGGCGAGCAGCACGATATCGGGATAGCTCACCCAATAGGGCGCCGGGATGATCACCTCGTCGCCGGCCTCGATGGTCGCCATCATCGCGTTGAAGATGTTCTGCTTGCCGCCGCAGGCCACCTGTATCTGATCGGTCGTATAGGAAAGCCCGTTTTCCCGTTCGAACTTGGCGCACACCGCTTCGCGCAGCTCTAACGTGCCGGGAACGTCGGTGTATTTGGTGTGGCCCTCGGCAATCGCCTTGACCGCCGCCTCCTTGACATGGTCGGGGGTGTCGAAATCGGGCTCGCCGGCGCCGAGGCCGATGACATCGCGCCCTTCCGCCTTCAATTGGCGGGCGCGGCTGGTCACCGCCATGGTCTGCGAGGGTTGAATGCGGCTCAATCGGGAGGCGAGAATATTCATGGCGCGGGCGATCTTTCCGTGGGTCGTTATCGGTGCTAGAGGGCCGAAATCGGGCGGCAGACTACGCCCGGGCCTGCGGCCATGCAACATCTTTTCGGGAGTGCCAGGGTGCTGCTATCGCAATAATTGGAAGAGACAAAACGGGAGAAGCAATCCGTTGGATTTCGCTTCTCCCGTTGTCCGGTTTCGGCGGCGAGGGGGGGGGTTACGCCGCTTCACCAGCCATGGCAATGGCAACAGATGTCAACTTTCGTATCCAGGTGCCGCCGCCACCACGGCTCGTGCAAATAATGAAAATCATTCGCACATTCTATATTCTTCTCATTACCAACCGAAATAGTCAAGAATGATTCTAAAAAATCTTCGCGTTCTTGAGAATGGCTGCAAGCCCGGTCATAGTCGGGCGCCATGTCATCCATCGGTCCCCTGCCCCGGCTCCTGGCCGTCGGCCTCGGCGTTTTGGTGGCGCCGCTCGATTCCTCGGTCAATGTGGCGTTTCCCTACATGACCGATCATTTTTCGGTTCCGATTTCCGATACCAAGCTGATCGTCGTCAGTTTCATCCTGACCAGCATCAGCCTGATGTTGATTTCCGGGCGCGCCGGCGATGTCTGGGGCCACCGCCGCGTGTTCCAGACCGGCCTGGCCATCAGCGCCGCCGCCCTGGCCCTGGACGCGGCGGCGCCGTCCTTTTCCATCCTCCTGGCCGCCCGCGTCGCGCAAGGCGTCGGCGCCGCGCTGATCTTCGGCAGCGGCCCGGCGCTGGCCATCGGCCTTTACCCGGAAAACCGGCGCGGCCTGGTGATCGGCGCCTACGGCATGATGTTCGCCGCCGGCATGGCTGGCGGACCCTATATCGGCGGCTTGCTGGTCGATGCCTGGGATTGGCCGGCGGTATTCTGGTTCCGGGTGCCGATCGCCCTGGCCGCGCTCGCCCTGTCGCCATTGCTGCCGCCGCCGCGCCGTGCAGCGCCGGACCGTCCTGACACCCCGGCCCGCTTTGATTTTACCGGTGCCGCCTTGCTTGGCGCCGGCATCGCCGCCCTCTTTACCGCCATCAATATGATCTGGGCCGGCGGCCTAACCTGGCTTGGTTTCGCCGCAATTTCGGTCCTCGCCTTCGCCTTCTTTATCCGCCGCCAGGCCCGCCACCCGCAGCCGATCATCGATCTCAAATATTTCCGCGCGCCCTGGTTCTCGGGCCTGGCCGGCGCCAGCGTCCTCATAAACCTGGCCAGCTTCGTGATCATGCTGCTGACCCCGTTTTACTTCCGCCGCATATCGGGGCTCGGCGCCGGCGACGCCGGGCTGGTGCTGGCCAGCTACCCGGCGGGGCTGGCCCTGGCGGCCCTCGCAACCGGTCGCATCCTCGGCGCCATCGATCTCCGCGTCCGGGCCACGCAGCTTTCGGCGCGGGCACTGGCGGCCCGGTTCCTGGTGCTGGCGCCGCTGGTCGGCGCCGCCGGTCTATGGCTGGTCGGCGGCTGGAACACGGCCACCGGCCTCGGCGCCATGCTCGCTGGCATGGTCCTGGCCGGGCTCGGCCTCGGCATCTTCCAGGCTTCGTACTTTTACACGGTCACCGGCGAGATGCCGCGCGCCGACCGGGGCGTCGCCGGCAGCCTGGCGGAAATGACCCGCGCCACCGGCTACCTGGCCGCCGCCTCGCTGTTGTTCGAGCTGTTCCGCGTCATCTCCGATGACGCCGCCGCCGCCGGCGCCGGGGCGGACGCCGCCTTCCTGGCCGGCTTCCAGGCGACCCTCCATTGGGCGGCGGCCCTGTCGGCGGCGGTTTTCGTCCTGGCGCTGATCTCCGCCCGGGGTCAAGGCCGCCAAGGCGGTGGTGCAAAGCCCAATGGTGCAAAGCCCGATGGTGCAAAGCCCGATGGTGCAAAGGATGGGCGAAGCGGTTAAAATACCCCGATGTTCGAGCGCGCCATCTTCATCCCGGAAAAGCGCCCCGTGGTCGAGGGCGGCGCGGCCTTGCGCGTCGTATCCGAGTTTGCCCCGGCCGGCGATCAGCCCGAAGCCATCAATGAGCTGAGCCAAGGCCTCGAGGCCGGCGAGCGCGACCAGGTGCTGCTCGGCGTCACCGGTTCGGGCAAGACCTTCACCATGGCCCACACCATCCAGAACCTGAACCGCCCGACCCTGGTGCTGGCCCCCAACAAGACATTGGCGGCGCAATTGTACGGCGAGATGAAGGAGTTCTTCCCGGATAACGCGGTCGAATATTTCGTCTCCTACTACGACTATTACCAGCCCGAAGCCTACGTGCCGCGCACCGACACCTATATCGAAAAAGACGCTTCGATCAACGAACAGATCGACCGCATGCGCCATTCGGCGACGCGCGCCCTGTTGGAGCGTAACGATGTCATTATCGTCGCCAGCGTCTCCTGTATCTACGGCATCGGCGCCGTCGAAACCTATGCCGGGATGACCGTCAAACTAAGGCCCGGCGACCGCATCGAGCGGGCCGAGCTCCTGAAACGTTTCGTCGAGCTGCAATACAGCCGCAACGACATGGCCTTTTACCGCTCCACCTTCCGCGTGCGCGGCGACGTCATCGAGATTTTCCCCTCGCACCTGGAAGACCGGGCCTGGCGCCTGAGCCTGTTCGGCGACGAACTGGAAGGCATCTGGGAGATCGATCCCCTGACCGGCGAAAAGGTCTCGGCCCTGGAAGAGGTCACGGTCTACCCCTCCAGCCACTATGTGACGCCGCGCCCGACCCTCCGCCAGGCGATCCCCGAGATCAGGGAGGAATTGAAAGAGCGGGTTGCCTGGTTCGAAGCCGAGGGCAAGCTCTTGGAAGCGCAGCGCTTGGGCGAGCGCACCAGCTTCGATCTGGAGATGCTGGAAGCCACCGGCCATTGCGCCGGCATCGAAAACTATTCCCGCTACCTCACCGGCCGCAACGCCGGCGAGCCGCCGCCGACCCTGTTCGAATATTTGCCCGAGAACGCGTTGCTGATCGTCGACGAGTGCCACGTCACGGTGCCGCAGCTGGGCGCCATGTACAAGGGCGATTATAACCGCAAATCGACCCTCGCCGAGTTCGGCTTCCGGCTGCCCTCCTGCGTCGACAACCGGCCCCTCAAATTCGAGGAATGGGACGCCATGCGCCCGCAGACCACCTATGTCTCGGCCACCCCCGGCCCGTGGGAGATTGAGCGCACCGGCGGCGTCTTCACCGAACAGGTGGTGCGCCCGACCGGCCTCATCGATCCCCAATGCATCATCCGCCCGGTGGCCAGCCAGGTCGATGACCTGTTGGCCGAATGCCGGGACGCGGCGGGGGCCGGCCAGCGCGTCCTGGTCACCACCCTGACCAAGAAAATGTCGGAAGACCTGACCGAATATATGCACGAAGCCGGGGTCCGCGTCCGCTACCTGCATTCCGACATCGACACTTTGGAACGCATTGAGATCATCAGGGATCTGCGCCTTGGCGCCTTCGACGTGCTGGTCGGCATCAATTTGTTGCGCGAGGGGCTGGATATCCCCGAATGCGCCCTGGTCGCCATCCTCGACGCCGACAAGGAAGGTTTTTTGCGCTCCAAGACCTCGCTGGTGCAGACCATCGGCCGGGCGGCCCGCAATGTCGACGGGCGGGTCATTCTTTACGCCGACAAGATGACCGACAGTTTGCAATACGCGATCGGCGAAACCAACCGCCGCCGCGACAAACAAAAAGCCTATAACGAGGCCCACGGCATCACCCCGGAAAGCGTCAAGAAGGGCATCACCGATGTCCTCGAGAGCGTCTACGAGGCCGATTACGTCACCGTCGATACCGGGACCGGCGAAACCCACCTGGTCGGCGACAACTACAAGAGCCACATGGCCGACCTCAAATCCCGCATGCTGGGTGCCGCCGCCAACCTGGAATTCGAGGAAGCCGCGAGGCTCCGCGACGAAATCCGCCGCTTGGAGGGCATCGAGCTCGGCCTCGGCAAGGCCGGTGTCGCCCCATCGGCGGCGGCGGCGGCGGGCCTCGGCGGGCGGGGATCGATGCCGCAGAAGAAGATGCAGAACTTCGGCGGCGCGAAGATGAATAAGAAGAAGAAGCGGAGAAAAAGAATTGGAGCCTAGACTCAAGCCCGGCTGGGGATGGCCGGGTCGGCCAGCCGGGCGCCCCGATTATTCGCGATACGGCCACGCCGCTTAGCAAGGCGCCTAAGATTTCCGTGGCACCACATCAGTGTCCGAACTCCACCTCTACGGGCGCATGGCCGACCCGGCCATCCCCATGCACCCTATGTCCTGGATGCGACACTTTTCCCAAAAATCCACCATACCGATTCACGTTGATTCCTACCGTTTCATAACGGAATCTACCGGTTTATTCAGCGGGGTACCAAGAATTTTCAGGATACACCGTAGGGGCGGGGTTCAAACCCGCCCCTACAGCAACTGAATTTTGGCGCATCTAATTTCCGCATGAACGCCATCGCGTCGGGCGCATGGCCAAGCCCGCTCCGCCGAAGCAGCTTCGGCTGCGCAGGCCGGACCCGGCCAATCCCCACGCGCCCTGTGCAGATGATGCGACACTTTCTGTATAAGAATCCCATATGGTTTTATATGGATTCATAGGGATTTATAGGGGTTAAAGGACACAGGGCGCATGGGGATGGCCGGGTTGGCCATGCGCCCGTCCGGATAGAACTCGGACACTAATGTGACACGCCGGCGTCGATCGTGTTCGGACCTATCGGAAGCGTCCACGCAAACCCCTCCACCGCCGCTCAAAATCGGAACGGCGGGTGATCAAACAGCATATTCACAATTTATAAGAACATGGAATTATAATATAGTAGGGTAAATATGAAATTCAAGCCCGGCTGGGGATTGGCCGGGTTGGCCAGCCGGGCGCCCCTATTATTCGCGACTCCGCCTCGCGGCCCGGCCCAACGGCATAGGGCGCGTGGGGATGGCCAGATTGGCCATGCGCCCGTCGAGATAGATAAATTCGTTTGAGATAATGTAGGATAGCTGGGTGCCTAGTTAGATATCAGGTGAATGATTATTGCCTGCAATGGACAATAGACTATGGAAAATCAATCAGGTTCTAATCGTCAAATTCCCCCCACATTTAAGCCTAAATGGAATAGCTCTTGCTTGTGCGGTTCAGGACAAAAATTCAAAGATTGTTGCCGCCGACATCTACCTGGTTCGGACATAGGAAAAAAAGCCCGATTCGAGACCAATGCTGGAAATCATATTAAGGCTCTGAAAGCCTATCGAGCAGATATCACCCAATATACGATTTGGCATAAAAGCCATACCGAACCATTTGCATTACAGGGTATACCGGCCATCCAACCCATGTTGGAGATCGACATTAAGGCTCTGGCCGAGCAAATAAATGAACTTTGCTGGACATATCTAAGAATAGATAGTCAATCGGAAATTTCCGCAGTGCTGGAACGACTGCGCAGAAATATCACCGATCCACGCTGGCAAAGAAAGATCACATATTTTCATGCCATGGTTGCGTTATGGACAAATGATGATCGGGATGTGGCGAGGAAAGAGTTTGAAAAACTGGGTAAAATTACAAGCGAAGAGAATGATGTGGAAATTCTGCAGCTTTACATCGATCTCTATAATGATCAGCTTTCCTTCGCAGCTGGTATCGATCTTTACAACCGCGTTCTTGCGCTAACCGACAGTCTCGGCGAGCAACTACAATATAGAGCAGCAAAGGCCACCAGCTAGAGCTATTGTCAAAAGTTGTGTATGGGCTGATCAAGCGGCGGCGCGATCCTGGCGTTCTCCGTCTACGAATTTGACGCCGCGAATGATTTCGGCGAGAT
>NZAK01000142.1 GCA_002687515.1 Rhodospirillaceae bacterium | reverse complement strand
GTGTATAGCATTGATTCTTATAGCAGAATCACCCAAACAGGTCATCAATTTAGTAATCCATCTGGGCAATCCGGGCTAAATCAGCCGGCGCTGGCGGTTAAATGGTGCGCGTCAGCTTGGCTAATTCCACCTCGGCCCGAAGTTCGATTTCGTCAATAATTGCAATCAGCCTGGGGTCATCGACCATATCGCGCCGTTGGCGCAGTGTCTCGGCGAGATTTTCCAGTCTCTCCCTGGAAACGGCACCCATTAGAATTTGTTGCCTTATGTCATCGAGTCGGTCGAGAATGTCCATGCCGCGATGGACCATGCGGCTACGCGCTTCATTTCGGGCATCGCCATCAACTTCTTGAACCGAAAGTATCGATGCAACCGGCGCGACCGGCGCACTTTCCGGTACCGCCGAACTTTCGCCCGATACCGGCGGGGCCTGTTTCAAATGTTCGGCAAAATGGCCGGCGGCGGCGGAACCCAATTTTTTCGCCTTGCCCGCCGGCTTCGCTGCCGATTTTCGAATGTTCGAGACTTTCATCGACTCGCAGCATAGGCCAAATTGCGAATTCAGAAAACCCGTGAATTGGCGATACGCCGCCTTCGCGCCCGGCAAAATTTGCCTCGTATCCAGCCGAATTTGCGGCCGACGCGGCGCGAGGTGGGATTTTCGATAATTTTATCGCTACTTTTCAATAGCTTACATACAAACGCGTTTGGCATCATGCTTGCGTCTATGGACAGACGATTTAATCCGTTATCTGACAATTCGGTGGGTCAAAAATCATGGCGATGTACGGCGCATTTGCCGCTCCCTCTCTAGGGATGCTGACACAAAGTTCGGCGTTCGGCATCATTTCGCAGAACATTACCAATATGAATACGGGCGGCTACAAGGCCGCTAACACCCGTTTCACCACCGTATTGGCTTCGAAATTTGATGCTAACTCGGATGTCGGTGGCGTGCGCGCTGTGCGAAAAGACTATATCAGTACCCAAGGCCGCATTATATCGACACCCAACGCGCACGACGTCGCCATCAATGGCGACGGATTTTTTGTCCTCAATTCGGAATTGACCGGCGGCGATACCTATTATACCCGCGACGGCGGATTTCATTTGAAGAAGGAAGGCACCGATACGGTCACAGTGACCGGGGGCGGCAGCGCGACGGTCGATAAAGCCTATCTGGCGGACAAAAATGGGCATTTCGTCATGGGTTGGACACCGGACGCGACCGGTGCATTCGCAACGTCCGGCACGCCGGAGGCCATCCGCCTCGACCAAAATGCCTTTACCAGCGAGGCAGCGGCAACCACGACTGCTTCGCTGGCTTTGAATCTTCCGGCCAACCTTGACTCCGGCGCAACCAAAATCAGCAGGGCCAGCGTATACGATTCCAACGGCGCCGAACGATCCTTCGAGTTGGTTTGGACACGCACATCGGTGGCCCAGCAATGGACAATGCATGTCAGATCGGACGCCGATGCCGAGCCCGATTCGTCGGTCTCATCGACCAGCACCACGCCCAACCTGGCTTCGCCGCAAACCTTTACATTCGATTCCTCCGGCAGTCTTCCGTCCGGAACGACGGCTTCGTTGGCGGTCAATTACGCGACCGATCCGGATCTATCGCTGACGCTGAATGTCGAGGATGTCACATCCATCGGCGATCAATTCCTTTATTTTGATTTCCAAAGTGACGGACGCGGTCCGGGCACGCTAAAATCCTACCAGTTCGACGAAGAAGGCCAGATTGTCGGACAGTTCACAAATGGTGTCGAACGAGCGCTCTACAAACTTCCGCTCGCCACTTTCGTTAACCCCGATGGGCTTGATGTTCTGCAAGGTAATATTTTCAACACCACGGACGCATCGGGCACGGCAACCCTGCGCCAGGTGCGCGACCCCGCCGTCGCGGTCAATACGGCCACCGGCAACAACCAGGAACGTTTCGAATTCGCGTTCTTCATTCCCTACGCCCAGGAATTATCAAATACGAATCTGCAGAACGAATTCACTTATATGATTATGACGCAACAGGCGTACAATACGGCCGCTACCTTGTTTTCCACGGTCAACGAAATGACCCAAACGGCGGCCAATCTGAAGTCGTAATTTCGACCTGGGTGGCCGCTTTTGGCCGGCATCGTCACGATCCGAACAATACCCGGCAATAAATTCCCTGGCGCACGAATCTCGCGCCGGCCGAGACCGGCCGAATCCATCAATTTCCTAATAAGCCATTGTTTTTAAATATCTATATGACCCGCTTCGGCTGGCACGAATTTCGCATTAAATAATCGGATACAAGCGCAACCGACTAAATCGAAAGATCCGCGCAAAGGATTGAATGCAATGGTGGGACACAATCTACGAACCGCAATCAAGATTCCAAGAACCAGCTCGACCAAGTCTGTTTTCCGGGTGATCGCCGCGGGAATTCTGGCGATTACGCTGCTTTCCGGCTCGGCCGGCGCGTCATCGCGCATCAAGGATGTTACCGACTTCGAAGGCATTCGCGAGAACCTTTTGGTCGGTTATGGGCTGGTGGTCGGCTTGAACAACACCGGCGACACCCTTTCCGACGGGCATTTCACCAAGCAAAGCCTGCTGGCGATGCTCGAACGGCTAGGCGTCAAGCCGACACAAGACGGTTTAAGCTCAAAAAACGTCGCCGCCGTAATGGTCACAGCTTCGTTGCCCGCCTTCGCCCGCCAAGGCAGCCGGTTCGACGTAACCGTGAGCGCCCTGGGTGATTCTTCGAGCCTTCTCGGCGGCACGCTTCTCGTCTCCCCCCTGCTCGGCGCCGATGGCGAAGTTTACGGGGTAGCTCAGGGCCAGGTCGCGGTCGGTGGATTTACCGCCGGGGGCGATGCCGAAACCGTGTCCAAGGGTGTTCCGACCAGCGCGCGCATCGCCAACGGCGCGATCGTCGAGCGCGAACTGAATTTCGATCTGGCTTCGCTGAAGCAAGTCCGCGTCAGCCTTCGCAATCCCGACCTGACCACCGCGCGGCGGATCGCCCAGGCCATGAACGCGTTTCTTGGAACCGATGCCGCGCGCCCGAACGATCCCGGCACCGTTATGCTGCGCGTACCGCGCGGTTATGAAAATAACGTCGTCGGCCTATTGACCGATTTGGAGCAACTGCGAATCGAGCCGGACCAGTTGGCGCGGATTGTTATAGACGAGCAATCGGGCACCATCGTTATGGGCGAAAATGTCCGTATCAGCACGGTCGCCATCGCCCAGGGCAGCCTGACCATCCGCATTACCGAAACCGCGCAAGTATCCCAGCCGGGCCCGTTTGCCGAGGTCGGAAAGACGACCACGGTGGCCAGGACCGATATTCAGGTCGATGAGGGAGCCGATAACAAGTTTTCCGTCGTCAATAGCGGTGTAACGCTGCAGGATCTGGTCAACGGGCTAAATTCGCTGGGTATCGGACCGCGTGATCTGATCACCATCCTGCAAGCGGTCAAGGCGGCGGGCGCGCTTCAAGCCGAAATTCAGGTGATGTGATGGAAGCGCAAGACCTTATCAATTCCGGCATTACCGCGTTTCAGGCGAACCGGGTTCCGCCACAGCTGGGCAAGGTGGATAACGCGGCCCAGGCGGCCAAGATCGCACAGGATTTCGAAGCCTTTTTCCTCGGTCAAATGCTGCAGCCCATGTTCGAGGGTCTGGAGGCCGCTCCGCCCTTCGGCGGTGGTCACGCAGAGAAAATTTGGCGCACCATGATGGTTGATGAAATGGGCAAGGCCATGGCCAAGGCGGGCGGTATTGGGATTGCCGATTCCGTGCAACGTGAAATTCTTCGGCTTCAGGAGGCGCAGCAATGAGCACTGAAGAAAATACCCAGAAATTCTTAAACCTTACGGGCCGGCTTAGCCAACTGGTGAAACGCGAAAACGAATTGCTGAAAACACCGGGCCGAACCGTAGGCCTGAAGGAATTATTGGTCGAAAAACAGGCCTTGAGCACCGCCTACGAGCAACAGATCGAATATTTCAGCGACCAGACGGTGGTCGATGAAATGGATCCCGTGGAGCGTTCGCGCTTGAAAGAGGCGATCACCGCACTGACAGCGATGATGGATGAAAACAAACGCCGTCTGGAAAGCAAGATTGAAGCGGCCAGGCTCGTATTTCAAATTATCGCCAATGCGGCGAAGGAACATCAACTGCAGAATTTGGGCGTCTACGGAAGCTCGGGCGACCGTAGTAAAAATGCCCGCCAAGCTTATCGCCCCGCCGTGTCGGTCGGCTTGAACCAGGAATTTTAGACGGAATTCGGACGCAAAAACCGTGTCACTGGAAATCACACTTCAAAATGCCATCAGCGGACTGCAAACCGCAAAGCAGTCGCTGCAGGTCATTTCCAATAACGTCGCCAACGTTAATACCGACGGCTATACGAAAAAGATCGTCGAGCCGACGTCGCGGGTCATCGAAGGGCAAGGTTATGGCGTCGAACTGGCCAATGTTACGCGCAATGTCGACACCGGTATCCAGCGGCAATTGCTCACCGAGACCGGAACTTTCGAACGGTTGACCGTCAAGGATGATTTCTTAAGACAGGTCAACTCGTTCTTCGGCCGCCCCGAAGACAACAATTCCATCACCCACTTGATATCCGAGTTGGGCGCACAGTTCGACGCCTTGGCGGTAACCCCTGAAACCGCGGCAACCCAGTTCCTGGCCGTAAAAACGGCGACCGATGTGCTCAGCGAATTGGAACGCATGTCTGACGAAATCCAACGCTTACGCTCAGATACCAATCTCAAGATCGAAAGCGCCATTACCGAATTCAACACTGCCATGGATTCAATCGTCGACCTAAACTCCAGCGTCATCCAGTTCACAGCTTCGAATATTTCCATCGCCGATCTTCAGGACCAGCGCGATAGGGCCCTGACTAAATTGTCGGAAATAATGGACATAAAATATTTCGAAAAAAGCGACGGCAGCATGACCGTCTTCTCCGGCGGCGGTTCGACATTGATTGACGGGCAGAAACAAGCCCTTAGCTACAACCGCCCATCGTCGATGTCGCCGACCCTGGTCTATACCAAAACGTCGGCCACCAATTATCTGGCACCTGGCGAAACAGGTCACCCGGTCGGCGGCGTGCCGGGAATTTTCGTCGGCGAGGAAGTCAAGGCCAACGACATCACCTCGACCCTATCGTCGGGCAAACTGAAAGGCCTGTTGGATCTGCGCGACACCGATTTAGTCAGCCTTCAATCCCAGTTGGACGAGTTGGCGGAGAAGCTGAAGAACGAATTGAACGCGGTTCACAACAAGGGCGCCGGATACCCGCCGGTGTCGACCCTGACCGGTGACCGCTACGTGCAAAGCGCCACCACCTTCAGCGGCACCGGCATCATCCGGGTCGGCATCGTTAATGATAGCGGCGTGCTTCAGGAAGATCTGAATCTAACCATGTCGTCCTATACGACCGTGAGCACCCTTGTCACCGCGTTGGATGCGATGACCAATTTGTCGGCATCGGTTAATTCCGACGGGCATTTACAGCTTTCCGCCCAAAACGACTACCGGGTCGTTATCAATGAATTGACCAGTTCGGTCAGCGCCGCCGGCGATCTCAGCAAGGGTTTTTCAGATTTCTTCGGCCTTAATAATTTGATTGATTCGACCGAAAATTACTCAAAATACAGAACAAATTATTACACCAGCGCCTCGACAGCCGTGGTGACGACCGGCGGCACCTTGCAATTTTCCGGAAATGACGGAACCGCCTGGTCGACCACTGTTTCCTACAGTGCCAACGATACGTTGACGCAGTTGGCCGCCGCCATCAACGCCAACGGAACGCTGACCACTAACGAAGGTATCACCGCCGAAGTTGTTGCCGATGGGGATGGGTTCCGCCTGCAGATATCGGATGCCGGAGGCCAAGAGTTTGCTGTCACTGAATCCGCCAGCGGAACGGTTTTGGCCGACAGTGGATTGCGCACCGATGTGCGCGGCATCAGCAACCGGCTCAGCGTGCGCTCGGACATCGTCGACAGCACGTTCCTCGTATCGCGTGGCGCTTTGCAGTCGAATACATTTGAATCGTCCTCGTCATTGACCATCACCGACCCGACGGCTGCCATTTCCGGCGGCGGCGTAACGTCAGGCGGCACGCTGACATTTACCATCGATGCTTCAACTTCAACCACAGTCTCGTACGCCACGACCGACACGCTGAATGCGGTGGTCACGGCAATCAATGCAAACTCGACCCTGCAAGCGGCGAACATTACCGCCGAGGCGGTGATCAGCGGATCAAACTATCAGCTTAAATTGGTCGATGGTGACGCCGATAATGTATGGATCGCCGATTCCGGCGGCAGTGGCGGGCTGGTGGTCGATACCAGCCAGGGCGTCACAGTTGGCGACGGGTCCGTCGCCAAGCTGCTGGCCGCCGAATTCGCGACCACCGTGACGTTCCTGACTGCCCCCGCGGACGGCGGCGGATTGTCGCAATCGGATACCACGTTCGCCGATTATTCGGCCAGCATTCTATCCTATAACTCGGCGGTCGTATCTTCGGTGGAAACCGATCTGAATTTCCAGGCCAACCTAAAGAACGAATTGTTCAGCAAACACACCTCGATCAGCGGCGTCAACATGGATGAGGAGTTGGCTAACCTGATCATTTTCGAGCAAGCGTATCTTGCATCCGCACGCATGATCACGGTGACGCAGGAACTATTCCGCTCGTTGACGGACATGTTGCGCTAGGTGAGGAGCGATAGGTCATGCCAGCACGAATAGCCGATCTTGCTTCGAACAGGCTTGTACAGTCCACGATCACGCGTACCCAGGCGCGCCTTGCTGATCGCCAGCTACAGATCAGTACGCTGCAAAAATCGCAGGATTATGCGGGAATTTCGGATAGCTCCAGCCGGTTGGTGACGCTCGAGGCGTCCAGGCGGCGAGTCGAACAGTTCATGGAAGAGCATACGTTTGTCCAACTGCGCATGGATGTCATGCTGAATAGCATTGATGCACTTAAAACGACCCTCAATGATGTCCGTGGGCTATTAAGCGAGGCGCTTGACGACGGCACCATTCCAAGCGGCATCGACAAAGACGATTTTGCCGAGGTCAAGATGTCGGAAATCGAGGATTACCTGAACGTCCGGGTAAACGGCCGCTATTTGTTTGCCGGCTCGAAAACCGAAACCAAGCCGGTACAGCCGGGAAACTTAGACACCGCGCCGACCTTCGATGCCAGCAACAATACGGCGGCGGAACCGAGCTTCTATTACCAGGGCGACGACAACACCTTGAAAGCCCGCATCAACGAAGGTGTCGAGATTAAATACGGCGTCACTGCCGCAGATTCGGGATTCGAGAAGCTCATCCGTGCGGTGCGAATTTTGAAATCCGTCGATATCGGCGATGCCAACTATATCGCCAAATACCAAGACGCGTTGGACCTCGTAATTTCCGCCAAAGAACGGCTCCAGGCACTGGAGTTGGATGTCGGCACCAAGGTTGAGCAGCTTAGCACGACCAATTCCAAGCTCAACGATACGCGCAACTTCCTGAGTGGAATAATTTCGGACATCGAAAGCGCCGATACATTCACGGCGGTTGCCGAATTAACCCAAGACCAGACCATGCTGGAAGCGTCATACGCTACCGTAGTGCGGCTCAGCAGACTAACTTTAACTTCGTTTCTCTAAGGAAAACCAAACTATTGGGAATCTTGAGTAAATAACCACTTGTTAACCAGATGGAGGTAACCTGACCATGTCGAAACCTGTACTCGACACAACAAGACGAAAACAAAGGTGGCGAAAATGCGCCGGCGTGAATATGACGAAACTACCGTATTCTCAACACTTTAACGTATTGAGATCCCCTTGTGTACCGAGGAGGATTTCATTATGATGCCGCTCGTGACTGTAAAAGCCATGGTCATGCGCTTAGGCATCGCTTTCCGTAAATCTTGCGGAACCCTGAGCCCGGCAGGCAGAAGGGCTTGTAGATCAAAACCTAGAATAGGAGATTAGCTCATGGCTACTGATTCTGTTAATTTATCGAGTGCAACACGCACCAACCTCCTCGCACTGCAGAACACGACCAATTTAATATCGCGAACCCAAGAACGTCTGTCGACCGGCTTGAAGGTCAACAGCGCCATCGACGATGCCATCGCGTTCTTCCAGGCCCGCAGCCTGTCGGACCGTGCCGGCGACTTGGCGGTGTTGAAGGACAGTATCGATCAGGGTATCAGCTCGGTCGAAACGGCGACGGCCGGTATCGAGGCCATCTCCGACATCGTCGAGCAGATGAAAGGTATTGCGCTTTCCGCCAAATCGGACGCCAATACCGAAAACCGCTCGAAGTCGGCTGTTCAGTTCAACGACCTCAGGTTGCAGCTTGATAACCTGGCGAACGACGCCAGTTACAAGGGCACCAACATGATCAAGGGGTCGCCGGCGAACTTGAAGGTAACGTTCAGTGAGGATGGTTCCTCGACGTTGACAATTTCCGGTGTTTCTTCGGATTCGTCCGGACTATCGATTACGACGGCAGCCTCCGACTGGGCGGCTGATCCCAATATCGACACCGCGATCAACGACCTGGACAGTGCTCTGTCGACGCTACGTTCCACGGCTTCGACGATGGGCTCGAACGCCAGCGTGCTCAGCTTGCGCTTGGACTTTACGACAAACCTCGTCAATTCGTTGGAAGAAGGCGCGGCCAAGTTCATCAACGCCGACCTCAACGAAGAATCGGCAAACCTGCTGACCCTGCAAACCAGGCAGCAGCTCGGTACGATCGGGCTGAGTATCGCCCAGCAGTCCGAACAGTCGATTCTGAGATTGTTCTAATTAAATCAGGCATTTGCCTGATTGAAACATCGAAACGGGAAGCCTTCGGGCTTCCCGCTTTTGATTTGGGTTAGGTTATACCCCCGGCTTGGTTTAATATTTGACTGTTGATTCACAGGAAATTAACGCCCTTGTGGTCTCATCGATAAACCAATTCGGATAAACCCTAGCAAACAAGAAAAAACCCCGTCACGGGACAATCAAGGAAGGCAGTCAAGCTCCATGCCGCTCAAACTTACCCTTAAACCAGATGAAAAAGTCCTGATCGGCACCGCCGTTCTCACCAACGCCGGAGCAAAGGCGGAAATCATCATTCAAAACACAGTTCCGGTGTTGCGGGAAAAGGACATAATTTCGGAAGAAAATGCAGATACCATAGTAAAGAAAATTTATTTTGTTATTTTAAGTATGTATGTGGATTCGAAAAACGAACAAAAGTTCCACGAAATTTACTTTAAATTAGTGAAAGAGCTGTTTAATGCGTGTCCAGATCAGGTGATCATGGCTTTGGTTATGGAAGTTTCACAAAAGATACTTGAGGGCAACCACTACCAAGCCTTGAAAGCCTGTAAGAAACTACTCAAATTTGAAGCGGAGTTGTTGGCTAATGTCCCAGGATAAAATACAAGCCTACGCGCAGACGCAAAAATCCTCGATGTCCCCGAGGGAGGTTGAGGCCATGGCCTTCACCAAGGCTGCGCTGATGCTGGAGGAAGCAAAAAGCAACGTCGACGATTACGACAGTTATGCGTCGGCGTTGAAGTTCAATCAGCTGCTATGGACCATCATCCAAGCAGATGTCGTCGACAAGGAAAATAAACTGCCGCCGCAGATAAAGGCCAATATTCTGAGCCTTAGTATTTTCGTCGACAAACAGACGGTCAAGGCATTAGCCGATACCAAAACGCGGCACATCAACACGCTCATCAATATCAATAAGAATTTGGCCGAGGGCTTGATGATCAAGGCCGAGGGCGAAGTCGAAGCTCAACCCGCGCCTGCTCCGGCCTTCGCGGAATCGGACGTCTCGGCCTAGCCGTTGCCCGAACCGAGATGAATGGGGCGGCGCGTGCCGCCCTTTTTCATTTGAGAAACACCGGACGCCCGTCCCAGTCCGCGTCCACCCATGCAGCAGGCGCCGGCCCGACCAAGCCGGCCCCTTCCCGCCACCAACAAATGTCTCTTCCAAACCGTGGCAATTGACTTTTCGGCTCAGTTCGCACGCCCGCAAAGCAACATTGACCATCGCGGCGGAAGCTCGGCAAATGCTGCCCACCGGCACCATAAAACAGTAAACGGGACGCCAGCATGCCCTATTTTTTTCAAATTCGACGTATTTTTTCTTTTGAAATCAAATAGTTCGCCTACAAGGCCGACTTGGCCCGATCCTTGCTCATTATTGGGAGAATTATTGCGCCAGGAATGATCGAGTATGAGCGAAGCCGTCAACATTACCCCTGAAGCAACCAGGGTTCCGGATATTATCCGGGGCGTCGGCGCGGTCGGCGGCAATGATCTGCAGCTCGCGAACAGATATCAGTTCTCCTCGATCCTGAAGCACCTGGTCGATACCCCGGAAAAAACCCTCGAAACGGCGCAGGGACCGGAGAAGAACAGCGAACCCCTGGTGCGTCCAAAGACCGTCGAGGATACGCGCAAAGCGGCGAGCGACACCGGACAGGACCGCGCCGAACATCGGAATTCTCCAGACACCGACACTGATCGCGCCGCCGCCGCACCGGAACGACGCGATAGCTCTGATGATCATCCTGTGCGGGAAGATAACCCCTCGCCCGAGTATAATCGCGACGGCGCGCCGACAACCGATGAAAGCGCCGCACGCAATATTGAGGCGCCGCGCGCGGCGCCAGCCGAAGCCAATCAGGCGCCTAACGTCGCGGCAGAAAACGCCGGTCTGAAGCTTGCCCAACTGGCCGATGAACCCTCCGGCAAATTGATTGAGACCACGCCTGGCCAAGTGACCTCCAAGTCGGTGCAAAATGTCCTCTCATCGGCACTGACCGATAAGAATTTCTCGAAAATTGGCGAGGACCTGCATAACGCGGTCCAGAACCGGGTGAAGGAAGTTGTGGAAAAGCCCAATCCGCAATCGGCCGGCACTGCCCTTAGATCCCAGCAAGAACAAGAGTTGTCCCAGAAACTTGGTCTGGCTCAGGCGCTTTCCGTACATGTGGATAAAGGCATCGACAGCGCCACCCGCTCGGCGCCGTTGCATACCTTGGCCAAGGGCGCGCATATGGCGCAGCTTGCAGACCCCGGAACCGGTGAAAGCTTTGTCGGCGGAAACGGCGCGAAGGGCAACGCGGGCGGCGAAAATATTCAGGCGGACCGCAAAGCCTCCGTCAATCATGCCAATCTGCCCAAGGATAAGGCATTTGGCCAGAATACGGCCCCCGATCCTACCATCAATTTCGGCCAGACAGTTCGCGCGCAGGCATCCATGACCGGGATGCAGCAGGCCGCCGCCGCGGCGAGCATGGGTGCCAAGGCTCAACCGATCAGTCTGGATCTTTCCAATTTGAATGTGGCCGCCGGACCGAACGGACCGAGCCAGGTTTCGCAATTGGCCAAGGCCAATCCCATGACCGCGGCGCGCCAGCCACAGAGACCGCCGGTACCGGTGGAACAGGTCGCCATCAATATCCAGAAGGCCGTTGGCGAGGGTGCCGACAGGATCAACATCAAGCTGCATCCGGCGCAGTTGGGCCGCGTCGAGATTCGCATGGATATCGGTAAGGACGGGCAACTTTCCGCCGTCATCCTGGCGGAAAAGCCGGAGACCCTGGAAATGCTGCAACGCGACGTACGCGGTCTAGAACGCGCGCTTCAGGATGCCGGCCTGCGCACCGACGGCAATAGCTTGAACTTCGGGCTCAAGAGCCAGAATAGCCAAGGCACCGAGCCGGGCCGCGACCGCGAAAATTCACATTCGGACCAGCCGTCAGAACATTCCGACACGCCGGACGGCAACCGGGATGGCGCCAATCACACGCATCCCGGAGTTTACGGGCAGAACCTGAGCCGCAATGGCGGCATCGACATAAGAGTCTAGGTGGGTAAAGAAATGGCTGAAACAAATTTGATTGATCCTGCCGTTGCAGCGGCACAAACCCGTTCGCAAAAGTCTGGGGTGAGCCTTGCGGCGGATCTCGATTCTTTTCTTTTGCTGCTGACCACGCAGTTGAAACACCAAGATCCCCTGTCGCCCCTGGAACCGACCGAATTCACGGGCCAGCTCGTACAGTTCGCCAGCGTCGAGCAGCAAATTGCAACCAACGACCACATGGAACAGTTGGTCAATATCCAGAACGCCTCGCTGGCGTCGTCGATTATCGGTTTCGTCGGCACCGACGTGGAAGCCGAAGTGAACCAGGTCCCGCTACAGGACGGCGAGGCCAACTTCACCTACACGCTGTCCAACAACGCCAAGAATGTAGTGCTCACCATTTCCGATGATAAGGGAAACATCATGCTGACCAAGGCGGGCGAACGCACCGCCGGCGATCACGAATTCGTCTGGGACGGCAAGAATGTCAACGGCCAAACGGTACCCGACGGCGGCTATCACGTTTCGGTGACGCCAATTGGATTTACCGACTCGCCGGTCACGGCCAAGGTCAAGGTACGCGGCCATGTCACCGGTGTGAACATGGAAAATGGCAACACGATGATTGATGCGGGCGGTGTCATGATTCCGTTGGATAAGATTCTTTCGATCAAGGAACCAAAAACGGGTTTGGGTCTGTAACCAAACCTAATCAAGTGGTGGGAAACCCCAAGTAAAGGGCGAAACGTGAAAATGACTTTAGGACAAAAGCACCTCGCAAGCGAAGGAGAGCAAAAATGAGTATCTATGGTGCGATGTTCTCGGGCGTTTCCGGCCTTAATGCCAATTCCCAGGCACTCGGTGCGATCGCCGATAACATCACGAACGTGAATACCATCGGTTACAAGGCGACGGAGGTTCGCTTCCAGACCCTGGTGACTTCCCAGGCGAGCGTAAACAACTACTCCCCCGGCGGCGTGCAGCAGCGTCCGTTCGCGGCGCTGGATGTCCAGGGCTTGTTCCAATCCAGCACCAACGCCACCGATCTGGGTATCTCCGGCGATGGCTTATTCGTGGTCAACGAAGCCAGTACCCACGACGGGTCGACGGGCTTCAAATTCACCCGCGCCGGTGCCTTTAACGCCGACAAGAGCGGCTTTTTGAAGAACACGGCGGGCTACTACCTGCAAGGCTATAAAACCAATTCGCTGGGCCAGACGGTGGATGCCAACAACGCCTCGTTCAACCCCGATCCGACGGTGTTCACCAATCTGGAAACCATCCGAACGAACAATATCGGCGGCACCGCCGATGCAACGGAGAGCCTGACCTTCGGCGCCAATCTGCCGGCGGAAGCCTCGGTCGGCAACACCAGCAACACGACCATTCAGGTCTATGACTCGCTCGGCGTCGCCCACAATCTGCAACTTATCTGGACCAAGGTGGATAACAACCAGTGGGATTTGTCCATCGATCCGCCATCCCAAGCGGCGTCATCCATTCTGACCAACTCTTCGGGCAACGTTTACGCCTCGGCCGGGCGGCTGGACGTTACAACCACGCCAGCCGACGGCGAGACCATTACGGTGGTGTTCAATACATCGTCATCGGGTGCGTCGACATCGGTTACCTTCGAATTCGCCGAGACATCCAATGCGGCGACCACAAGCGGCGGCGTGGCGATAAGCTTTTCCAGCGCCAATGGCGCCTCTGGCGCTGTAACCGCGTTGGTGGCGGCACTGAACGCATCGGACGTGGCGGTAACCCTCGGCGCCTCGACATCCGGCATCACCCGGTTCAAGCAGAACTCTTCCACTTCCAGCCGCATCGACATCCTGAACACGGTCGTCGCGTCTAGTGCCGGCGCCACCGACGCCAACGCGTTCGATATCACGATCAACGCTTCCAACGCGGCCAGCATGCGCCAGGCGGGCGCCGGCGCGTTCACGATCCGCGATCTGGAACTCAACGCATCGACAACGGCCGGCATCACCTTTGACGGCAGCGGTATTCCTTCGGCCTACAATGTCGACGATATCACCATGGATCTGACCAACGGCGCCGCCGATATCGCCATCGATTTCGACTTCGGCACGGTTGGCCAGGCAGACGGCGTCGTGCAGTTCGCGGCGTCCTATAACCCGACCTTTATCGATACCGATGGCGCCGCCTTCGGCCAGTTCGCGGGGGTTACGATTTCGGAAGCCGGCCTGGTGACGGCCCTGTTCGAAAATGGCGATATCCGGCCGATCTTCAAAATACCGGTAGCCACCTTCCCGAACCCCAACGGATTGGGGTCCAACACCGGTAACGTTTACAACCAGACCGACTTTTCGGGCCTGTTCTTCCTAAGGACGGCCGGTCAGGGCGGCGCCGGAACCGTGCAGAATTCGGTACTGGAATCATCGACTGTCGATATCGCGAAAGAATTCACCAACATGATCACCACGCAACGGGCCTATTCGGCGAGCGCCAAGATCATATCGACCGCCGATCAGATGCTCGACGAGCTTGTGAGGATCAAGCGCTAACCAGTTTCACGCCCACCACCAAACTTACCCGGTACGGCCTTTGGCCGTACCGGGGATTTTTTTGTGTCGGGCGCGGGCATGCGAACACTCGGTTTTACCGGTCCTTAACCTTAGGCGCCGACAATGCAGTCAAAACCGACCGACAGCCGGCCCGGCAACCAGCGGCAAGCTGGAACAAGCATATTTAGGATGGGCAATGAATCATATGCATAAGGGCCCGATCGCCCAGGACCCGCGCCGCCGCTTCGGCATGGGCGCAATGATACCGACACGCCGCAAAATCACGATTGACGAACTTATCGAAATCGGCAACCGCCACCACAAGGCCGGTGAACTGGGCGAGGCTGAATCCATATTCCGTAAGGTCCTGGAAATCGTTCCGGGCCATCCCGTGGCGCTTCAATTCCTGGGCGTAATCGCCCATCAGACGGAAAATTTCGATGCCGCCATTGCCCTGATCGAGCAAGCCATAGAAGGCGCGCCGAATTATCATCAGGCTTATAACAATCTGGGTAATGCGTATGAATCCAAGGGTGATCCGGAAAAGGCGCTCGAAGCATACCAGCAGGCGCTGGACCTGGCGCCCGACTATGCCGATGCCTTGTTCAATTTGGGAATCGTTCTACGCCAGTTGAGGCGGTTCGAGGATGCGCTCGAAACCTTTCAACGATACATTGAGTTCGACCCCCGCTGCGCCGATGCTCATTACGAAATGGGTTTCGCCCATCAGCGCATGGGCGACCGCGTGAAAGCACAAATTTCCTATCAGGTGGCGCTGAACCTGGATCCCGACCATGCCGATGCCCGGGTGCATCTCGGCGATATCTTCACCACCGTTGGCCGCGTCGAGGAAGCCATCGAGGAGTACGATATCGGCCTCGAAACGCAGCCGGACCATCTGAAGCTTCTCGCCGAAAAAGGCGTCGCCCAGCGCAAGATCGGCTTGCTCGAGGAATCTCTGGAAACCATCGAAAAAGCGCAAGAACTGAATCCGGATTCGGTCTCGACACTGCTCGCGCTGGGATCTGCCTATCAGACCATCGGCGATGTCACCAAGGCCACCGAGGCCTATATGCGCGCCGTCGAGATGATGCCTCATTCAGAAGCGCCGCATAAATGCCTGCTCTTTGTCCTGCTCAACGTTCCCGGTCTTTCCGCGCAAGAACTATTCGACATCCATCGCCAGGTCCGCAGCCCCTTCGATAAACCCGAATTCACCGCCAAGACGTTTCCGGATAGGGACCGCGATCCCAAGCGCCGGTTAAGGATAGGCTACGTATCGTCCGATTTCCGGACCCATGTGGTGGCGATGAACATTCTTCCGGTCCTGGTCCATCACGACCACGATGCGTTCGAGGTGTTCCTGTACGGTCAGGTGGAATACCCCGACCAAATCACCGAAGAGTTCCAAAAGCTTGCCGAGCACTACCGTTCGACCATGCAGAAGTCGAACGAGGAAGTCGCCCAGATGATCGAGGATGACGAGATTGATATCGTCATCTACCTCGCCGGCCGGTTCGATGAAAACCGCCCGATCGTGGCCACCTACCGGCCAGCACCAATCCAGGTCAGCTACCATGACTGCGCCACCAGCGGGCTTGAGGCCATGGACTACTACTTGACCGATGAAATTCTGCATCCCCGCGATACGCCGGAACTGTTTACCGAGGAACTTTATCGCCTGCCCGTTTATTACCAATATCCGATCCAGGAAGGGTTGCCCGAAATCAAGCCGGCACCGGCAATCGAAAACGGTTACGTCACGTTCGGTTGCCTGAACAAGCCGGAAAAAATCAATGACAAGGTTATTGCCCTTTGGTCGCGGGTTCTAAAAGCCATACCGGACAGCCGGCTGTACCTGAAATATTTTAATCATTACAGCCAGGAATCCATGCGCGCGCGCTGGGAAAAGAAGTTTGCCGATAACGGCATCGGCGCGGACCGCCTAGCGTTCAATTGCGGCATGGACGACCGCACCAGCCATCTGGAATTATACAGCGCCATGGATATCGCGCTGGACCCGTTCCCGTTCAATGGCGCAACCACCACGTTCGAGGCCATGACCATGGGTATGCCGGTCATCACCCTCCTTGGCCGCAATTTCGTCGACCGGGTTGCGGCATCGATCGCCACTCATGCCGGATTTCCCGAATTTATCGCCGCGACCGAAGACGAATATGTCGCCCTGGCGGTGGATATGGCGCGCGATGCGGAAAAGCTCAACCTGTTGCGGCAAGGCATGCGCGACCGGTTACACGAATCCGACCTATGCAGCAGCGGTGCCTATGCGACTGGTGTTGAAACCGCGCTTCGCGATATGTGGCGCATCTGGGCCGAAACCGGCGCCTACAAGGGTAAATAGGTCAAACAATACCGATCACGAAACTGCTTCTGACCGTGACGCCAGGAGCCGGCTTAAAGCGGCCGCGATTTCGGTGATGGCCGAAACCGCTTTCTGGCCCGGTTTGCGTTTGTACAATGTTACGTTTTCATGCCAGGGATCCGGGATGGGCGTTTCGTTAATGCGCCCGGCGCCACCGAACCAGCGCCAATCGGGAGCCGGCGAGGTCAACGCCAATGTCGGCACACCGACGCCACCAGCAACGTAAAGGGTGGTATTCTGGATCGTGACCACCGCGTCCATGGCGGCCACTTGCGCCGCAAAACCGTCCATATCCTTGATCGGATCAATCGCAGGGTCTGCATCTATATTGATGCCCGAATCCCGCCGCAAGCTCTCGACCTCGGTGTTGTGATCGCCGTATTGCAGATTGATCCAGGTGACGCCGGTCTGGCTTAAAACCGGTTCCAATTCGGCGAGCGAAATACCCTTCGGCGGCTTGCTGACCCAGGAAATACCGACAACGGCATCGCTACCCAGGGCCCGATAACGGGATTTCAGATCACCAACCAAAGCGCCATCCGGCTTCAAGTAGTTTCCCAACGGCCGGAAGCTCGTCAAATTCGGGCGCAACCATCGCGGCAGATCACCGATCGGAAGCTGAAAATCGAAGGCGCCCTTCTCGATGCAAGCATCGGGCGTATCTTCAAAAGGAACCACCTCGGCGCCAGCGAACGAACGCTGGAACAGGGGAACCAGACGGGCATCGGTTTCGATCACGCAGTCGGCGCCAAGTGCCATCAATTCCGGCACCAGGCCGGCAAACAGTATTTTGTCGCCAACACCTTGCTCGTCCCAGATCAATATCCGCTTGCCGGCGGGCGGCGATCCGTCCCAACCGGGATAGGGATAGTTTCTGGGTTCGCGGATAAATGTTTTTGCGCGCCAGCGCCAATCATATTCACGCCAGCCTTCGGTCAATTCGCCGCGCGCCAGCAGCGCATGAGCCAGACTGTGGTGAGCGGCGGCAAAATCGGGACTAAACTTGATCGCCAGACGGTAGAATTTCACAGCCCTGTCGATCTGCCCGCCAGCGAAAGCGGCGCGTCCAACATCGAACAGGACATCGGGATTTTGCGGCATACCCTGAAGGGCTTTTTTCAGGTGACGTTCGGCCTCGTCATGGCGGCCGAGATCCGCCATCACGGCACCCAGGTTGGCCTCAACGAAAGGATTTCCGGGGCAAGCCTCCAACGCATTCTGGAAGCTTCGCACGGCCTCTTCCAGCGCCCCTTGTTCTTGCAGCAGGACACCCAGATTACAATGCGCGTCGGCCAAATCCGGGGTGATTTCGATCGCCCTACGATAACTCTCTGCAGCCGCGTCCGGCGCGCCCTGTTCCTTCCGTACCACGCCGAGATTGGAATGGGCCTCTGCCATATCCGGCGCGGTAGCGATGGCGCATGTATAGGCTTCGGCAGCTTCATTTAGGCAGCCTTGCGCCCTGAGCGCCAATCCCAAATTGCAAAAGGCGTCCGCATATTCCGGATCGGCCTCGATGACGCGGCGAAACAACTCGGCCGCTGACTTGGGATGACCGGTCTGCAGGCCGACCACACCCAGATTGTGAAGCGCTTCGGTGTTGCCGGGGTCGAGCGAAAGGGCGCGCCGGTACAAGGCTTCGGCTTTGGCCAAATCGCTTTTTCCATGCGCCGACAGCGCCTCGGCCAAGATGCCCGGTGCCGAGCCATCCGCTGGGACCGCATGCGCCCGAGGAACGGAAGCCCGGTTAGCGAGATCCGCCATGCCGGACTCCCGTTGGTGTCACACCCACCAGTACGCCAGGGCGTACCATGTACTGTTTAGCCATTTGCGGCTTTCATCGTTGTTCCCGGCGAACCAAAAAATAGGCAAAACTTGCCGGGTGTTAACGACTTTTTTACGTACCAAGTCTTAATTAATTGCAAACCTTCGATGTATTCATTCCCGCGCGCAGATAAATGCGGGAGACCCAAAAAGAAGGATCATATACGTGGGCACCCTCTTTGAGTTTCTGAGAAGTCTCGGAGCCGTTCGCCTTGGCGTGATGGGCGTCGTCTTTATCGCGATGGCAATGTTTTTCGTTTTCCTTATGCAGCGTTTCACCGGTACCGACTTGGAATTGTTGTATTCGAATCTTGATCCGTCTGATTCGAATCAGATCTTGCGCCAGCTTGAGGCTCAGGCAGTTCCATTTCAGGTTGATGCGAACGGGGCGCAGATTCTGGTTCCGTCCGAAGATGTCGCGCGGCTCCGCCTATCGCTCGCTTCCGAGGGCCTGCCCAGCGGCAGCACGGTGGGATACGAGATTTTCGATGACGCCAGCGCAATCGGCACCACCAATTTCCTGCAGAATGTGAATTTGGTGCGGGCACTTGAAGGCGAACTTGCGCGCACAATCCGCTCGCTTAAAACGGTTCGCGCGGCCCGGGTGCATCTGGTCCTGGCCCAACGCCAATTGTTTTCGCGCGAAAAACAAAGAGCCAGTGCTTCCGTGGTCGTAAATTTAGGGGGAGCCACGCGCCTTAGCGGTGAACAGATCGCTTCGATCCAGCATCTTGTCGCCGCCGCCGTTCCGGACCTCGATCCATCGAAAGTATCGTTGATCGACGATCGCGGGAACCTGCTTGCGCGCGGCGATGAAACCGACAGCGAGCAATCGCGTTCCGGCGAACTTGAGGATCGGCGCATCACCTTCGAACGGCGCATGGGCGCGGAAGTAACCGAACTCCTGGAAAAATCGGTGGGCGTTGGAAGAGTCAAGGTGACGGTGAACGCCGGCCTTGATTTCGACCGGATTTCGACAACCGAGGAAACCTTTGATCCCGATGGCCAAGTGGTCCGTTCGACCAACTCAATCGAAGAACAAGCCCAAAGCCGCGACGCCGAGGGCACCCAGCCGGTCACCGTGGGCACCAATTTGCCAGATGCAGGCAGCGCCGGTGAAGGCGGACAATCATCGACCAATCAGGAATCCCGGACCGAAGAAATCGTCAATTTTGAAATTTCCAAACGCATTATCAATCACGTCCGCGAAATCGGAATCGTCAAACGCTTGTCGGTCGCAGTTCTGGTCGATGGGATAACCGAAACAAACGAGGATGGCGATCCGGTCTACAAGGAGCGTTCAAAAGCGGATATGGATAATTTGGCGAAGCTGGTTTCAACGGCGATCGGCTTCAACGAAGGACGCGGTGATACGGTTGAGGTGATCAACATGCGGTTTGCCGCCATCCAGGTCGAAGCCGACGAGCCGTTGGACCTATTCTTTGGCCTGGAGAAAAATGACCTTTTGCGCATCGCCGAGGTTGTCGTACTCAGTATTCTTGCCATATTAGTCATACTACTTGTGGTACGGCCGCTGGTTTCGCGCGCCTTCGAAGCCTTGCCAGCCGCCGCGGCGGCAGCCGAGCAGAAACTGCTGGAGCAGCAAGCCGCCGCGACTGCGGCTCTGGCGGCGCCCGAAGGTGTACCATTAGACGAAGGCGAGGATCAGTTCGAGGAGTTGATCGATATCGACCGGGTCGAAGGCAGGGTCCGCGCTTCGTCGGTGAAGAAGGTCGGCGAAATTGTCGAAAAGCACCCGGAAGAAGCGCTTTCGATTATTCGCACTTGGTTATATCAAGAAGCCTAAAGGAATTTGTAATAGATGGCTCGGACGAAGGATCAGTACCGGAATTTATCGGGCTCGGACAAGGCGGCGATATTCATGCTTTCCTTGGAGCAGGAATATTCGGCGAAACTGTTCGAGATGATGGACGACGAG
>NZAK01000141.1 GCA_002687515.1 Rhodospirillaceae bacterium | reverse complement strand
CGCAGCCGAACAGGGCGGCGATATCCATATCGATTTCCGGGTCGACGGCGACCAGCGAGTTTTCGGCCAGGACGGCGCGTTCGGCGAATGCCGAAACCCCCATATGATGATGGATAACCTCGCCGTTCGCGCCGAGATGAGGATCGCCGGTCAATAATTTGCCGGCCCGGTTGGCAGCCAGACCCGGTTCGCACAAGTGAACCCGCCCCGACCGGCACGGCGCGCAGTGTCCGCATTCGGGCTGATATACCAGCACCACATGGTCGCCCGGCCTTACCCGGGAAACGTTGGAGCCGATTTCCTCGACGACGCCGCTGGCTTCATGGCCGGGCACGATCGGCAACGGCCAGGCCCTGGTTCCGGTTATGACCGACAAGTCGGACCGGCACAGACTGGCGGCCTCGATGCGCACCAAAACCTCATGATCGCCGGGAGGGGCAAGCTGGATCGCTTCAATTTGCAGGGGCAGGCTGGCGCCATATGGTTGCGGCAATCCAGTGCTTCGTAAAACCGCGGCATGAATATCGATTGTCAATTGGAACCTGTTCGAGTTGCGCGTTTGAAGAATTCGATACCTATTATAGCCGGAAAATCACGGCGCCTTGGTATAAGTTTTTGTTGGTGAAACCGAATGCCGGTGGTGGTCCCGATCCGGGTAGGATTCCCTGAGTTCCCTTTTCAGGATTTTTCCGGACCCCGACAGGGGCAGCGGCTGGCTCCGGATGTCGGCGCTGCGCGGGCACTTGAACCCCGCCATCCGCTCCTTGCAATGGGCGATAATCTCCGCTTCGCTCAGCTCCGCGCCTGGTTGCGGCACGACAACCGCATGTACCTTTTCGCCCCATTTCTCGTCGGGTACGCCGATGACGGCGCACATGGCGACCGATGGATGGGCGCTGATGACGTTTTCCACTTCGATGCTGGCGACGTTCTCGCCGCCGGTGATGACCATATCCTTGATCCGATCGACGATGTAGATGTAGCCGTCCCCGTCCATATAGGCGGCGTCACCGGTCCGGATCCAGCCGTCGACCAGGACGCGGGCCGTTTCGTCCGGTTTGTTGATGTAACCGAGCATCACATTGGGGCCCCGGACCCAGATTTCGCCGACCTCGCGGCGCGCCATCCGGTTGCCGTTCTGATCGGCGATTTTGACCTGGACGCAAAAGGACGCCTGTCCGGCCGAGCGGCTCCGATGCGCCCTCGGCCCGTCCAGTACATGGTCCTCCGGTCCGAGCACGGAAATCACCGGCGCCAACTCGGTCTGGCCGAAGCCCTGATAGATGTCGACGGCCGGCAAGGTTTCGATGGTTCGGCGGAGCAGGTCGTCCGACATCGGCGCGGCTCCGTATTGCAGGGCTCTCAGGCACGAAAGATCGGCGGAACGGATCCGCGGATTGGCCAGCAATGCCCCGATCATCGTCGGCACCAATATTGTGACCGTGACCCGATCCCGTTCGATCACGTCGATCAAATGACCGGGCTCGAAGGTCTTTATGAAGGCATGGGTGGCCGACGACAGGAGGGCCGCAAATCCGTTCACCCCGTCGGCCAAATGGAACATTGGCGCGCAATGAAGGTAGATGTCATCCGCATCGAACCTCATTTCGGCAAGCATCGAAAGAGCGCTGCTCCAGACGTTCAGGTGGCTCAGCATGACACCCTTGGGCTCGGCCGTGGTGCCGCTGGTATAGAAAATTCCGAAAAGGTCGGAACCGGCGCGCCGGTCCTCGTCGATGCCCGGGGTGTCGTCCAGGAGGTCCCTGAGATCGGGCATGCCGTCCGGCGGTTCGGCGTCGCCGATGTAGATGCAACCCCGGAGCCCGCTACAGGCGGCCTGCAATTCGCCGGCATGGCGGCAAAAGGCATCGTCGACCAACAAAAGGCGGCTTCCGGAATCGTTGATCCCATAGGCTAATTCGGTGACCGTCCAACGGTGGTTCAACGGCACCACCGCCGCGCCGGCCCATGGCACCGCCAGGTAGAATTCAAAATAAATATCCGAGTTGAAGGCCAGGATGGCGACGCGGTCATCGCGCCCGACACCGGCCCGCCTCAATATCCCGGCAAATCGGGCGATCCGATCACCGACCTCGGACCAGGTCTTTTTTCGCGCCCCAAAAATGGTGGCGATGGATTGGGGACGCTGTTGAACGGCCCGGTGAAGACCCAAGGTCATACCCGTCATGGCAATGCTCTCTCCCCCGATGCAGGCGCCCATGGATCATACCACCAAACCGCCGCCGGCCGGGGTCTTGGTTATTGCCGGCCGATAGCCGTAAACAGAACCGGACAACATCCTAAAATTGCGCCAATTCCCCTTGATAAAGCACCGCTTCCGGGCCTGCAAAATCAACCCGATGATTGATTCAGACCGTCCTGTCTACGGTTTACGCCAAGGTTCAGCCATTTGGCGCATAGAGCCAATTAAAATTGGTTGTCATGCGCAAATTGTTACTATCCCTAGGTATAATTAGGCCCCTGTCTGTGCCACGTTCGATCCATAAAAGCACGCGCACTGCGTTTTCCGGTTTCGCATTTAAGTGCGTAGAAATGGATTGATTTCGCTACGACCAATCCACATATGCGGGGGGGAGGAAAATTCCAGAAATGAGAAGAGCGATCACGCCTTTAGCGGTGCCGTTTGTGTTAGGCGGTCTTTTAATCAGCGCCGCGGCGGCTATCCAGCAACTGTTTGTCCAGGGACAAGACCACGTTGACTTCGGCGTTCTCGTGCTGCCGTTTCTAATCGGCGCATGTGCATCGACGGCCATTGTCTACTACTTCAAAAAAAGCAAACAGCCCTTGCTGGACGAGATTGAAGCAAAGAACCAGGAACTGCTCCGGTCGCACGAAAAACTGGAACTTCAAGTCGCCGAACGCACGGCTGAACTAAGCAAGGAAATCATTGACCATAAGAAAACCGAAGAGGCCCTTCGTGAGAGCGAAGAATGGTTTCGAAGCGCCTTTGAGGATGCCTCGACCGGCATGACCATCGTCGAAGTGGGCGGACGTTTTAAACTGGCCAACGAAGCCTTCTGCGAGATGCTCGGCTATACCCTTGAAGAGATTCAATCCAAGACGATTGCCGATATTACCTATCCTGGTGATCGAGGCAGCAGCCGCACCGAACAGAATAATTTAATTGATGGCCAGGGTCCAAAAACCGGTATCGAAAAAAGATACATCCACAAGGACGGGCACGTGGTCTGGGGGTTGATGTCAAGGGCCGTGGTGAAAGTTGCCGAAGGAAGACCCCGGCTGACCTTGGCCCAGGTTCAAAATATTTCCCGGCGCAAGGAATTCGAGAGCGCCTTGAGGTCGAGCGAGGCGCAGTACCGGAATTTGGTTGAAACCTCCCATGACCTGATCTGGTCGGTCGATGCGGAGGGAAAATATACGTTCCTCAACCAGGCGGCGAAAACCATTTACGGCTATGAACCGGACGAAATGATCGGCAGGCCATTCACCGATTTCATGAGCGAGGAGCAGGTGGCAAAGGATCTGAAAATCTTTGCCGAGATCAAAAAAGGAAGAGACCAATTCGGCATCGAGAGCGAGCGTATCCGGAAAGACGGCTCGACCGTAACCTTGAACATTAACGGCATCGTGCAGCGTGACGAGAACGGCTCGGTTATAGGTGCCACCGGAACCGCACAGGACATTTCCGAACGCAAGCATGCGGAAAATGCTCTGCGCGATAGCGAAAATACCAAAAAATCGATCCTCGAGGGTGCCCCGGACGGCATCGCCCTCTTCGATATCGATGGCACGATCCTTGAGGCCAACGACGCTGTCGCCAAGAGAAATAAGGCCAGCATCGACGAAATGGTCGGTAAAAATTTCCGCACTATTTTTCCGCCGGACATTGCGCTGCAAAGGCAAGCTCATTTCCAAAAAGTGATCGACACCGGCAAGACGGTGATTGAAGAAATAGAACGTGATGGTATCGCCTTTGAGGTCCTGTCCCGGCCCCACTTCGATGATCTCGGAAATGTAACCAAAATATCATCATTCAGCCGTGACATCACACAGCGCAAGAAAGGCTTAAAAGAATTACAAAAGGCCCAGCAAGAGCTGGAACAATTGGTCGGCGAACGCACCGCCCAACTGCAAAGCAGCGAAGAACAATTCCGCCGCCTCATCGAACAGGTCCCGGAAGCGGTTCTCATGCATGACCGCGATGGCAATATTTTGGAGATCAATGAACAAACCTGCAATGATCTGGGTTATTCGCGCGAGGAACTGTCCAAGCTCAAGGTCGCCGACATCGCTGTCGGCACGCCGCTGGTTCAAATGAAGAAAAATAACAAGCGCGTGGTAGCCGGAGAAACTTTAACCATCGAGGGACGCCACCGCCGCAAGGACGGCTCCACGTTCGATGTCGAGGTGGTTCTCGGCCTGAACAAAAGCGATGGCGGGGAGCCGCTCATTATCGCCCTCGTTCGCGATATTTCGACGCGCAAGCAAACCGAGGAGGATATCCGCAAGCTATCGTCGGCGGTCGAACAGAACCCGTCCATGATAATTATCACCGACAGGGATGGTGTGATCGAATACGTCAATCCCAAGTTCACGGAGATAAGCGGCTATTCCTCGTCGGAGGTTATCGGCCAAAATCCGAGATTGCTCAAATCGGGAGCTACCCCGCGCGAAACCTATGAGGAGCTTTGGCAAACCATTCTGGACGGCACGGAGTGGCACGGGGAATTCCTCGACCAGCGCAAGGACGGAACAACTTTCTGGGTATCCGCCTCGATCAGCCCGATCAGAAACGAGGCCGGCGCGATCACCCATTTGGTGAGCATGGAAGAGGACATCACCGAACGAAAATCTCAAGAGACGTTACTGAATGAGGCACGGGAACAGGCCGAGGTTGCCAATCGCGCCAAATCAGATTTTTTAGCCAATATGAGCCACGAATTGCGGACGCCGCTGAACGCCATCATTGGTTATTCGGAAGCGCTTGGCCTCGGGACATTTGGTCCGATGGCCAATGAAAAACAGCGGGAATATGTGGAAAGCGTAAGCAGCTCCGGTCAGCATCTGCTCAGGCTGATCAACCAGTTGCTTGATGTGTCGGCCATCGAGGCCGGCAAATTGGAACTTCACGATTCCGAGGTCCATGTGGGCGAGATTGTGGCGGCGTCAATCCAGTTGGTGCAAAGCAACGCCGATCTTGGTGGCGTGGCGCTGGAAAACTTTGTCGAAAGCGATGCTCCGATCGTCCGCGCCGACGAGTTAAGGATGAAACAAATCCTTGTAAATTTGCTTTCCAACGCGGTGAAGTTCACGCCGGCCGGCGGCTGCGTCTCGATCAGCAGCAATATTGCCGATGATAAATCAGCACTCCTCATTATCTCCGATACCGGCATCGGCATGGATGTGCGCGACCTCGACAAGGCAATGGAGAAGTTCGGCCAAGCCAAACAGAACGGCGGCATGGAAAGCAGCGAAGGGACGGGTCTCGGCTTGCCCTTGAGCAAAGGTTTGGTCGAAGCGCATGGCGGGACCCTCGACATCGAAAGCGAACCGGAAAAAGGCACAACGGTCACCGTGCGCTTTCCGCAAGAGCGGGTTCTCGATCCGGACCTGGATAGGGCAAACGGTTGACGCCGGATTTCAGTAATTTTGCTTTTGCGAAGCGGGCTCGGCTATGCGGGCGTCGAACTTGGAACCTGTTTATGTACGCGGCACCCCTGCCGTCAGCTAACCGAAGCTGGAACAAATGCGTCGTCGCCGGTGGCGTGCCGGTAAAGGACCGGCAGAATCTCCGACAGGTACCCCATCTCTTCGGTCGCGTGTTGGTGCAGCCGCCAGGCGAGCTCATCGGTCACCCCTTTTTGCCGCATCTCGCGCTTTTCTTCTTCGCCGAATTCGACCGCCGGGTCGCGGCTTTCGATTTCTCCCAACCAGAAACGGGACCGCATCTCGCAGCCGTAATCGGTGTCGCGCACGAAATGGGTCATCTTGCCGAAATCGACGGGCTTCTCCAGATCCCCGATGTTGGCGCAGACCGGGATGATGCCTTCCACGTTGGATGTCGTGCCGCCGAAGAATTCGTGGGCATCGGTAAAGCTGATGCGGAGCTTGTAAATCGGGCCGTCGTCGCCGGCCAAATATTCGTGAACCAGGTGGGCGGCGCCAACATAGTCCCCGTCTTCGCGGCCCTCCCAGTCGCTGAACAGGTGGTCGCGGGGGTGCCAAAGCTTATATTGTTCGGTCGTTGTCACCCAACCGAACCACCAATCCACCATTTTCGCCCGGCACCCCGGCATGCGGGTATAGGCCGCCACAAGCTTCTTGCCATCGCCGAGGTCTTGGTACCCGGACTCAATCGGCAGGTATCCATTCTTGAACAACTGCGCCGCCTCTGAGTACTGCATGTTTCCTTCTCCCTTACATTCATCGCCATTCTTTTGGATGGCGCGGATCGAGCTCATTTTATTGGTTTCCGTTTGGCCGCTTCCTTTTTTAGAGCATACCCCGAGTGCCGGTCAATTGGCGCACCACTTTCCCCGAATTACCGTCCCGCCGCCCAATATCGAAGAATAGCGGCGACAAAATTGTTTCGGGCCGGGGATGCACGGGTTAAAATGCCGCGTTTTCGCCATTCCCAATCAAGCAATCGTAACCTAGCCGTGGTCGAACGGCGCCTTAAAGGGACGCGCGCCAATGTCTTTGAGTATTGATCGCTACGACGTGGCCGAGAACACCGCCCTGTCCAGGGTCGGCTATGCGCAAAACGCGGCGTTCAGGACCAAGACCTTCGAGGATTACGGTTTTCCGACGCGGATGACGGAACTGGGCCAGCTGGTCCGCTATATCGATTTTTTTGTCGGGGCGGGGCTCAACCATCTGCAGCCGGGAAATTTTTTTCGCGGCTCGTCGGTCGAGTCCAACTATAGCGAGGATGAAATCGGGATCTTGACCAGACTGTCCGAGGGCGTCCGCGAGATTACCGAAAAATCATGCGGAAAGCGGTATGGCGTGCATTTCAACCATCTCAGCGCCATCGGTCTGTTTCGCGTCGTTCAGGCGATTGCCTCTTTAAGCGGGAAAGACCGGTTGTCGATTTTCGAGGTTGGCCCGGGATGCGGATATACCGGCACCTTGCTGGGCTTCCAGGGCCACGGCTATATCGCTTACGACGTGACCCAAGGTTACTACATTTGGCAGAGCCTCCTCTACGAGCACTTTTTTAGCGGGGAATTTACCGAAGTCGCCGGCAACGAGGGAACCGATCTCGGCGCCTTGACGCGGATCGCGCATCTTCCATGGTGGTCGTTCATGGAACTCTACAAGGACAATCCGATCTCGGCCGATGTGGTTATTTCAAACGCCAACTTGGGCGAAATGCATGTGTCGTCCTTGCGCTACGTTTTGCGGGTGGCGCGGCAGATGCTGATCGATTCAGACATCGGGGTGCTGATTTTCGCCAGTGTCGGGGCGTGTCACCTGAACTCGGCCGAGACCATAATGGACGAGATCGGGCGGGCCGGCTACAAGTCGGTGATGAGCAACAATGTTTTCGTCTTTACCTTGGAAGGAAAAGATCTGCCCGCGGCCGTTGTCGACACCCTGGAAACGCAAATTCCGTTGTTCAATCCATCGGGCACGGAGAAAACGGTGGACGCCGGCGAATTCGTGAAATTTCGCAAGGGGGAATATCCCGAGGAACTCGATTTTTACGCCTTCCTCTCCGATTGGCCCGGATTTGACGGCCGGCCCGAGGGCTGATGCGTCAGCGGCGCACACATCTCCCCCTTACCGGAAGCATCGGATCCGGCGCGCCCCAAACTCGGTTGCCGCCAGCTTCCGGTCAGGTCACGATCTGATAGAAGATGCAGACCAGGGCCAGCCAGCCGACCAAGAAAGCGATCGAGCGCAGGTAGGGGATGCCGGCATAGTGGATGACGGCGTGGGCGACGCGCGCCCAGAAAAAGGTAATGGCCGCCGCCGCCGTGGCGGCGTTGCCGGCTTCCGCCAGGTGCATGGCAATCACCAGGGCGGCGAACAGCACCAGGTTTTCGACCGCGTTGCCGTGATGCGCCTTGGCCCGCTGGGCCCAGGCCGGCAGGTCGGCCAGCGGTTCCTTATAGCCGTAGCCGAGGGAGACGATCAGCCCCGATACGTTGGACTGGGCCAGCAGATAGGGCAGCCACAAGATGCCGGTAAGCCCGGTGGTCCAGACCAGCATCGAAAGTTCGGTCGTCATCATTGCCTCCTATTATTGGTTCCCTAAGATAGCCGACACAGCATACGCCGGGCGGGGGAAGGCGGGAAACCGGAAATTGCCAAACCGGATAAACAGTGGGCCAATCGTTTCACCCGATGATAGCCGGTGCGGAATGGGTGCGGCCAAGTTGGAATAGGCTTTTCCGTGTGATAAATATTTAAGGGCCGCCGCGGTCTGTTAACAAAATGAAATCAGGTGCCCATGAACGCACAGCAAGAACCCGCCGAGACGCCGCTGCCGGGTAAAACCTCGAATAGCAATCCTTGACCGATGGCCGGGATTTAATGGTCCGCGGATCGGACAGATCGAAGCGCCAGCAACCCATCGCGGCCCCGGCAAAACGCATTCCGGTGGCCGCCGAGACCGATGTGGTGGTGGTTGGCGGCGGGCCCGGCGGTTTCGCCGCCGCGCTGCAGGCCGCCCGCATGGGCGCCGGCGTGGTATTGGTGGAAAAATTCGATATGCCGGGCGGGGTGCATACATCCGGCCTGCAAGGCGCGGCGGGCGAGGGCGCCGGCGGTATTCATACAGAGCTGATGCAACGCTTCGCCGCCGGCGGTTACGTCTACACCGCCACCCAGGAAACCCATCCCGGCTGGGCCGGCAATCCGCTGTCCCATTACGAGCGCAATTTGAAGCCGGGTGCCGCCTTCCAGCGCGCCAGTTTCAACCCCGAGGGCGCCGGCTGCGTGATGGCGGGCATGCTCGAGGACGCCGGTGTTACGGCCCTCTACGGCACATCTTTCGTCGATGCGCTGGTCAAGGGCGGCAGCGGCAACGATGCCATCACCTCGGTGATCGTCGAAAACGCGTCCGGGTGCCAGGCGATCCGTGGCAAGATATTCGTCGACGGCTCGGGCACCGCCGAACTGGCGGCGCGGGCCGGCGCGCCATTCGTGCGCGGCGGCGGCGGCCAGCCGGCGGGCGCCGATTGGGACGGCGTCAAGCGGCCGGTGCCGGGCGGGCTCCTATGGATCATGCGCGGCATCGATTTCGCGCGCACATTTGATCATCAGACATCGGCCAAGGACCCGCTGCTGGCTAAATTGATTGCCGAGGCGGGGGCGGCGGGCGACATTCCGCCGATGTTATACCGGCCGCGCATGGGCGGCAGCGGCGTCTACGGCGAAGCCTATATCGGCCATCCGAGCATCGATATGAGCCCCATCGACGGCGATGGCGGATATATATTATGGCAGAACGTGCCCTATGAATGGGGCCTGCACATGGACGACGACGCCGGCGACGCGGCGCGCGCCGGCCGAACCATGCGCGGCCTGATCGATGCCGAGGCGCGGTTCCTGAAAAAATACGTGCCCGGCTTCGAGAACGCGGCGCTGTCCAATGTGGGCCGCTATGTGGGGATCCGCGATGGCCGCCATCCGGTCGGCGAATATGTATTTTCGATCGAGGACGTGCTCGCCGGGCGCCGTTTCGCCGACGCGGTGACGGCGCCGATGCGCAAGAGCTTCTTTTGGGACGATTACCGGAAGCACGATTTCGAGGTGCCGTTCCGCTGTTTCCTGCCCAAAAAAATCAGCAACCTGTTGCTGACCGGCGCTTCGCTGTCCTTCACCTACGAGACCATTTTCATGGTCATGCGCAATTTCGCCTGGTGCACGCAGACCGGCGAAATCGCCGGCCACGCGGCGGCGCTCAGCGCCGAGAAGGGGATTTCGCCGAAGGAGCTGGAATGGCGCAGCCCCTATTTCGATTAACCGGAACCAGACGCCGCAGGGGCGGGTTTTAACCCGCCCCTGCCATTTATTCGAATCGCCCGCGCGGGCACCGCCTTGTTACTTCCAGAAATAATCCGGCGGTCGTGTTTCGGTTTTCGAGGTGGCGCCGGTCTTGATGACGACGCTCTTGTGGTGGGCGTAGACGTTCGGCTGCTCGACGAAGGGCAGGATGTAGGACATCTTGTTCACCTGATCCATCGCCTTCTGATAGATCGCCGTGCGTTTCTTCAGATCCATCACGCCATTTCCGGTCTTGCGCGCGTTCTGGATGATCGGATCCTTGGAATAATCACGGTTGGCGCCGAAGAAGAAGTTCATCAGGTTGGATGTGTTGGGCTGCGCGAAGGTCGGATAGCCGGCATAAAGGGCGGTCAATTCGCCGCGGCCGCGGCGCTTGGTATAGACCGGCAACGGCATCGCGCGAACGGTGGCGCGAATGCCCACTTTACGGACCTCACCGGCGATCGCTTCGGCGATTTCCTTGTAGGGTAAAAAGGCGCTCAGCTCCATGTCGAAGCCGTTGGGGAAACCGGCTTCGGCCAACAGGCGCTTGGCGCCGGCGGGATCGTAGCCCAGCGGATCAATGGTATGGGCGCAGGCGATGTTGTCGGGATAGCAAACCGCCTTCGGGCGAAGGCAATTTCATGACCGGCGACAAAATTCTTGATCACCTTTTCCCGGTCGATCGCCTTGATGAATGCCCGGCGCACGCGAATGTCGGTGAATTTCTTGTTCTTGGACCGCCCGGCCGCATCCAGGGTGATGTAGTTGATAAAGCGGGTCGGGAAAGCCGTGATCCGTAAATCCGGATTTTTCCGGAATTCCTTTATCATGTCCGGCGTCGGATTGCGCAGCACCTGAACTTGTCCGGTCAACAGTGCCGCGACCTGTGTCTGCTTGTCGGGCATCGAAATGCCCTTGACGTTCTTGATCGGCGCCCGGCGATGCGGGAAATATCCGACCGATTCTTCGTTGCGCTGGATATGGGCGCCCGATTGCCGGTCCAGCTTGATCAATTTATAGGGGCCCGTGGTCGAAGCCGATTTGGCGCCATAGGTGGCCTTGTCCTTCATTTTGGAATGCACGCCCTTGTCGAAAATCTGGAACCGGTAGGCATAGAGGAAGAGATCGTCGTGCTTCACTTTTTTCGCCGTCAGGCGGATTTTGGTCGGGCTCAGGACCTCGATCTTGCTGTGCCAGTTGTAACGGCCCTTGAAGCGGATTTTCAGTTTCGGATCGGCGACATAGCGGATCGTGTAGGCGATATCCTCGGCGGTGAATTTGTTACCGCTGGAAAATTTCAAGTCATCGCGCAGTTCTAATTCGATCGTCCTGTCGTCGATCCGCTTCCACGATGTGGCCAGTTCCGGCACCAGCTTCTTCTTATGTTCATCGAAACTGATGATCCGGCTGTAATAGGCGCGCGCCCATTGCCCGGTTTCGTTCGACGGCGAATTGTAGCTGTCGATGGTGGGGAACATGTCGATGATGGCGAGCCTGATCTCACCCTTTGATTTCTGCGCCAGGGCCGGTCCAGCCGCCAAGATCGCGGCAAATACCGTACCGGTTAGAATCGTGGTATTTCGTCTGAACATTGGTATCTCCCTAGTTTGCCTGTGATTTTGTTGCGCCGCTGTTTGTTTCATCGGGGTGCTTTTGCCGCGGCAATGGAAGGAGCCTAACGCGGTCAGCCGACCAGATCAAATTACTTGATGTATTAATCTACAATTAATCGGCCGTGAATCGGAAATTTACATGGAAAGAACCGGCCAAATGAGTGAAACTTAGGCCATCGAGCGCCGATCAGGGAAGCGTCGGCGGGCCATAACATTCCGGCAGGGGTCGGAAAAAACCAGTTAAAAGGATAGCCAGTCATGCGCACGCATCTACATATCGATCTCAACACCCGCTCCATCGAACGCCAGGAAAAAGACGGCGAAGACGTCATTCGCGCCGGACGCTATTTGATTGCCAAAACCCTTTTGGACCGGGGTATCGCCACGGTCGATCCATTGTCGCCGGAAAACCCGTTGATATTTTCCGCCGGCCCCTTCGCGGGCACCAATTTTTCCAACGCCAACCGTATAAGCGTCGGCTGCAAGAGCCCGCTCACCGGCGGCATCAAGGAGGCCAATTCGGGCGGCACCTTCGCCTTCGCCCTCGGCCAGTTGGAGCTTTGCGGCCTGACCCTCGACGGCGCTTCCGAAGAATGGGTGGTGATCCGCATCCCCAAGGATGGCGACATCACTTTCGAAGATGCAAGTCCTTACCTGGGTAAGGGCACCATGGATACGGCGAAACTCCTGTTCGACAAGTACGGCGACAAGGTCAGCCTCTGCATCTGCGGGCCGGTCGGCGAATATCAGGGTCTGATGGCCGGTGTTTCCTTCACCGATCCGGAACAGCGGCCGACGCGGATTGCGGCGCGCGGCGGCGTCGGCGCCGTGATGGGCTCGAAAAAGGTCAAGGCCATCGTCGCCGATATGAACAAGATGCCCACCTTTCACGACCGCAAGAAGCTGATGGGTTCGGTCCGCGAATACGGCAAACGGCTCGACGAAGACGCTATGATCGATAATTTCCGCAAATTCGGCACCGCCATGATGGGCGATTTCACCAACAAGGTGGGCGGCTTGCCGACCCGCAATTTCTCGGCCGGCACCCTCGTCGGCCCGGACGATGGTCCCTTGAAACTGGGTGGCACCTTTGTCCGCGAGCAGACCCTGGAGCGGGGCGGCGAGACCACCCACTCCTGCATGCCCGGCTGCATGATCCAATGTTCCAACGTCTATGTCGACGCCAAGGGCGAAGAGCTGTGTTCGCCGCTGGAATACGAATCCCTGGGGCTGATGGGCAGCAATTGCGGCCTCACCGACCCCGATGACGTGGCCCGCCTGAACCACATCGCCAACGACCTTGGCGTCGATTCGATCGAGGCCGGCGCCACGCTCGGCGTGCTGATGGAGGCCGGCGAGGGCGAGTTCGGCGATCCCCTATTCATGGCCAAGGCGCTTGAAGATATCTTCGCCGGCACCGAACGCGGCAAAATCCTGGCGCAAGGCACGGGGCGCGTCGGCGAGCATTACAATGTGGCGCGCGTCCCGGTGGTTAAGAATCAGGGGATCAGCGCCTATGATCCGCGCGAGATCGAGGTGACCGGCATTTCGATGATGGTCACCGCGCAAGGCGCCGACCACACCGCCGGCAATGTTCCCGCCCTAGTCTGCGCCGAGATGACGACCGAGGAATTGGCGGCTGTCAGCTATGAGGCTCAATGGAACTGCGCCGCCGCCGATTCCTTAGGGCTTTGCCTGTTCGGCCGCTCGGTGACCGGCGAGAGTATAGATTTCTTGGTCGAGGCCTTGAACCAGGCGCACGGCACCGGTTTCGATGAAGGCTTTTTCCAGGAATTGGGCGTCGAAGCGCTCAAGATGGAATGGGACTTCAACAAACAGGCGGGCTTCACCGAAGACGACGACGAACTGCCTTCGTTCTTCTTCGACGAACCCATCGAGCCGACCGGCAAGACCCAGCGCCACAGGGCCGCCGAGGTCAACAAGGCGATGCGTGCGTTAGTTGGTTAGCCGCCGTCCCGTGTATTCATTCGATGGTGGCTCCGTGCCGCTTTAGGCGCCAGGAGAATGCTCATGCCGACACTGCTTGTCACGGGCGCCAACAGGGGCTTGGGATTGGAACTGGTGCGTCAGTATCTGGACGATGGCTGGAACGCCGTCGCCTGCTGCCGGAACCCGGACGCCGCCGATGGATTGCGCGCATTGGCGTCCGGCGCCGGCGATCGCCTCAACATCCAACGCATGGATGTCAACAACGCCGATGAAATTACCGCCGTCGCCAAGGTGTTGGATGGCGCCCCGATCGATCTGCTGATCAACAATGCCGGCATCGTCGACAGTTACGGCACCGGCGTCGCCGAGGGCAACGACGATCCGGACCTGAAAAACTACGATCACGAATTTTGGCTGGAAATCCTCAATACCAACGTCGTCGCGCCGGGCCGCGTCACCGGCGAATTCGCCGACAACGTGGCGGCCAGCGATAAAAAATTGGTCGTCATGATGACATCCGGCTTGGGCTCAATCGCCAATACCTGGCAGGGCGGGCGTTACGCCTACCGGACCAGCAAGGCCGGGCTGAATATGCTGACCCGCAGCGCCGGCGAATGGCTGGAGGCGCGCGGCATCACGGTGATCGCCATCGCGCCGGGCTGGACGCGGACCGAATTGGGCGGCCCCAACGCGCCGACCGCGGTCGAGGCTTCGGTCGCCGGCATGCGCGCCATCTTCGAGAAATTGACCATCGAAGACACCGGCACCTACTGGAATTTCGACGGCCAGCAATTGCCTTGGTGAAGGCACGGATATTTCAGGATCGAATTTTTTCGATATCCAGTAGTCAGAAGAGGGTTGGTTTCGGTATGTGCCATGTCCGCTGTGGATCCCAAAGCCGGCACAACAGAAAACCCAGGAGAATTCTCGTAACGCAGTCTTAATTGGTCATTCTAATTTGATGCCGAACAAAATTGGTTTTACCGGTCCTGGACCGATTCCGTGATGCGGCGGGCAATATCGGCTTCTTCACCGTCTATTTGGAACGCTGTTTCAATCGCCCGTGCCAGTTCGGGGAGCAGCCTGAGGTCCTTGGGCTCCGGGACCTCTGGGGTGGCCATTATATTCGCCACAACACCCAGTATGGACTGGCACAATTCTCCGACATGATCGAATTTCGTGCCCTGCATGCGGTTGGCGATATCCTCGCCCGATATCTGCAGGCGCCGTAACGGATCGGAAACATCGACGGCCGCCTTGCCGTTTACGTATAGGGGCAGCAATTTGTCCACCAGATAACTTATCTGGACGGCGTTTCTGGTCATTTTTTGTTCGTTGAACAATTCGGAAAACAGCTCGACTTCGCGCCAGTACGCCGCATCACCCATGCCACCTGAGGCTCTGGCCTTTAATGGATTTGGGACTTCGAACTCAGGTATTTCCACAGTGCCGGGCCGATGCTTTTTACGCCGCGTCGGGCCGATGTAATCCGATGTCACGACAAACTGCTTGCGGTCGTTGATAAACGAATTGACCCTTTTGCTCACCATGCCGGTGGTTATCGGTTTAAGAATCAAATCGTCGCAACCGGCGTCGATAATACTTCTGATATCTTCCGGCGACGGGTCCAGGGCAATGGTTATAATCACGATGAATGGATTCTTGCCGAGTGCGTGGTGCCGGACGTTTCGAATAATTTCGAATATGTCGCCCTCGGGCATTAGATGATCGGCAATGAGCAGATCGACATCGTCTTTGCCGATGGCATTGTGGATTACTTCAATATCGTCCGTATCGAAGATTGCGCTGAAGCCTTCCTGCCGCAAAATCTGCTTAATTTCTCGCCGATTTTGCTGGCCGGCGTCGGCAATCGCCACTTTAATATCTGCTAGTTCATTGCTGGCCATCAGTGGTTCCAGTCCCTAGTGTGCGATCCGACAATTCCCGGGCAACAACTAAATCCTCTCCGACCATACCCAAATATCACCTCCATTAGAAGATTTTGCTCATCGCAGCGGTCCAATGCCCGCTTTTGGCTATTCGCGGACCATTCAGCGGTTACAATTTGATGTCCGCTTTGCACCCCGAAAGCGGACATTCGTTTGCCGGTCTTAAAAGACTGATTATCGGAGCAGTGCAGGGGGATTGGGGAATCTGACAGGGGGAGGAAGATGAGTTTCGATCCGAAAATATCTACTTCGCCGCCACCATTTCGGCGCCGTACCTAAGCGGGATTCCCGAAATCGATCCTCACCAACGTATTCGCCGCCGACGATTCGATGATGGCGCCCAGGACATCGATGCCGTGCTGGATGTCGGCGGGGCTGATCGAAACCGGCCGGTCCTCTTCTATGGCCACGGCGAAATCTTCAATTCCGGCGGCGACGGTGGGCAGGCAAGGGTAGGCGTATCCGTCCCAGCTGCGATTTTCAGCGGTGCCGTCGGCATCGAATATCTCGATCCGGTCCTGGTCGCGAAGTTCTACCCAGCCTTCGGTTCCGAATACCCGGACCCGCCACATTAGCGGGCTCGAAGCGAAGGTGCCCAGATAGCCGGTCTGGCCGCCGGCGAAATTCATCAGCATGGTTGTCGAATCATCTACTTCGAACGGCATCGCGATGCGGCGGCTGCTGGCCATGATGCTTTCGATCGGGCCGAACAAATGAATGAACAGATCGACGCAATGCATGCCCAGCGAAGTCATGCCGCCGGCCGGGCTTTCGCCGGCGTTGTTGCGCCAGGCCTTGGCGTATGGCGACATATCGTTGGAAAAATTCGCCTCGATATGGACCAGTTCGCCCAATTCACCGGCGTCCAGCATGTGCTTGAGCTCGATGGTATTGGGCGCGAAGCGGCGGTTGAAGCCGACCCCGGCCTTCAGCCCGGCATCCGCCAATGCCCGCAAGGCGGCGCTGCTGTCGCCCGGCTTTATGGTGAACGGCTTTTCGCAAAAGACATGCTTGCCGGCTGCGGCCGCCGCGATGATCTGTTCGAAGTGCTGGCTATGGGGCGTGGCGATAAAAACCGCATCGATATCGGGCCGCGCCAGCAGCTCGGCATAATCATCGCAAATTTCGAGTTCGTTTTTTTCGGCGAACGCGCCGGCTTTGCTTGGGGTCCGGGTGGCGCCCGCCGTGAAACGGATATGATTGCTTTTGCCCTGCACCGACTGGACCAGGATTTGGCCCCAGCGGCCGATGCCGACAATGCCAGCCTTGATCATTTGGCCGATCCCGTCGGGCGGTTAGGGCACCGGGTCGGCATCGATCAGGATAAAGGCGATTTTGCACGGCTCGCTGCCGCGGTTGGCCCAGGCATGCACGGTGCCGCGTTGGACAATCACATCGCCGGCCTTAACATGCACTTCGCTGTCGTCCAACAGCATATCAATCTCGCCCGACATGATGATCGCGTAATCGATGGAATTGGTCTTGTGCATGCCGGGATGGCGAGCGCCTTCGGGCCGCTCGGCGCCGCCGACCTTGGACAAATACTCCAGCTCGTCTTCCGATGCCGCGCCGCCTTCGGGGCCGAATTCGACGACCCGGAAAATGGCTCCGCCCGGTCCCGGTGCGATGCCCACATCCCGGTTGCCGGTATCCTCATCCCCCGAATTATCGGCCGGCGATTTATCGGTGACCCAAAACAACGTGCTTTCGATTTCGCTGGTCGGCCGTTTCACGTTAGGGGCATCGCCATCATAGATGACAACTGCCTTGCCGCTCTCATCGTGTCCGGTTACGACGCGTCTGATACCCATAAGTCAAAATCCCCGCATTTCGTTCATTGAACGAATATGGGATCATTCCGTTGAAGTAAATTCAAGCGTTAGGTGACCGGCGGGCTTAGCGTTGATTCCTGCCGCGCTGTTTCGATTGCTGCTGCAGGGCGCGAATCCGGTTGCGTTGATTGCCTAGCAGTTGCTGCTGCGGAAATTGGCGGTTCTTGGATAGGGCGCGCTGCTTGCGCAAGATATTTTTCCGCCGCTCGGACTGTTGATCGGACAAGATACTGGTCTGCATCTTAACCGCGTCCTGATATTTCATGCAGTCCTGCCGGTTGCTATTCGAATTCAATTGCCGCGCATCCTGGGTGCCACAGGGCCTTTTCTGCGCCACCGCATCGCCCGTCACGGCCACCGTGAAGGCCAACGCAAGGGTAACTATCACCATCCTGTAACGGCGTTTCGAATCCAAGCCAGCCTTGGGTTTGCGCATTTCTTTCATACCGAATGCCATCCGACTATCGATAACATAGTTCAGGTGCGATTCATCTTCAACTTGGTGACGCAAAAATCGCGCCGGTTAAGGCAATCGGCGAATTGTCAGGGTTTCACCGAAGACTGTGCGGCCAGCCGGATTAGAGACCCGGAAGCCGGGAGCATGAGGACACAGACGAAGATTACGGCGGCCGCGGCGGAGAGCAGCATGAAAAGATTACCGAAGCCCCAATTGGCATGAATCCAGGCGATGAACGGGATCGCCGTCGCCGCCACCACGAAACTCACCACGTACCTTGCCGCATAGACACGGCTGCGCCACTCGGGGCGGGAAATGCGTCCGACGAGCACGTCGTTGATCGGCAATTGCCCGAAAATCACCAGCATGAACCCAATCGCCACCAGGAGCGCGGCGACGCCGTTCATTTGCTGCATAACGGCAAACAGAACGGCCTGTCCGGAGGCGACGAAAATGAAAACGGTGCGGATGGAATGACGGTCGATCAAATAGCCGATGATCAATTGGCCGACCGAGGCGACGGCGAATATGATAAAGGCATACCTGCCGATCAAGGTCGCGCTGGAGGCGAAATCGGCCATCCGTTCGTCGATGATCTTCGGCATCGCAAAGCTGACGCTTTGGAATATCAGGCCGCCGATCGCCGTCGAAATGAATATCACCGACAAGATGCGGACTACAGGTTTGCGTACTCCCGAACCTCGGGTGCTGGCGGAAGAGTCCCGCGGCGCCTCGTTTGAGGAACGGCTTGGGTAAAGTCCGTGTTTGTCGCGGATGAACAAAGCGTAGCCGAATCCGATTGCCACGGAAATCACGCCCGGCAGCATGAATGCCGTGCGCCAACTGGTGGCGTCGATCAAAAAACCGGTAAGCAACGCCGCGCTGGCGATGCCCAGATTTCCGAACACGCCGTTGACGGCGAGCGGAACGCCGGTGCGCTCCCGCCCCTCGATCACCAAGGCCAGGGCGACCGGGTGGTAGATGCTGGCAAAAACGCCGATGGCGAGCAGGCCCAGCGATATCTGCAGCGGCGTTCCGGCGAAGGAGGCCAAAATGGAAGACGCGCCGATGCCGACAAAAAACACCGACATCATACCCTCGCGGCTCCAGCGGTCGGCCAGCCAGCCGGCCGGAATTGCGCAGACGCCGAAAGCGATAAATCCGGGCGTCGCATAGGGGATCAGCTCGGCATAGGTCAGGCCCCAATCCGTGATCAGGACGGTTGCCGAGGCGGTGGCGAATATCAAAACGAACAGGTGGTCAAAAAAATGACCGATGTTCAAGAACAGAAAATTGATTTTGGCCCGGTTCACGCGCTATTCGATTCTTTGTTTAGCCGCCGAGGAACAGCCGGCCGACGTCGGGATCGGCGAGCATGGCATCGCCGGTGCCTGCTTTCGCCAGGACGCCGGAAACCAGCACGTAGCCGATATCGGCAAACTCGAGGCCTTTTTTGGCGTTCTGTTCGACCATGATGATGGATTTGCCTTCGTTGTTTTGCAGATCGTCCAGAATCTCGAAGACCATGTCGATGAAGCGCGGCTCCAATCCGATGGAGGGTTCATCGACCAACAGAACAGCCGGGTTCATGATCAGGGCGCGCGATATCTCCAAGAGCCGGCGTTCACCGCCGGACAGGATGCCGGCGCGCTGATCGCGGCGCTCCCGGAGGCTGGCGTATTTTTCGAATATCCGCTCCGTGGCTTCCTGGGCGGCATCGGTGCTGTCCATCAGATAACCGCCCATCAGCAGGTTTTCCTCGACCGTCATGTCGGGGAACACCGAATTATCCTGCAGGATATAGGCGATGCCGGCCGATTTCAGCTTGTCGTTCGGTCCCAGCCGGGTGACATCGATATCGCCGATTTTGATGCTGCCGCCGGTGATCGTGGTGAAGCCGTAGATCGAATGCAGGATCGTCGATTTGCCGGCGCCGTTGGGTCCGATCAGGCATAGCGACTGGCCCTTGCCGGCATAAAGATCGAGGCCGTGCAGAACCTCCATTTTGCCATAACCGGCGACCAGCCCTTCGATGACCAAATGCGCCTCGCCGGCCGCGAGGCTCTTCAGCTCGTCGCGTTTTGGTCCTTCCTCGGCGAGCCGGGCGGCTTCGCGGGCCACGTCATCCACCGAGATGACGGTATCGACCTCGCCGAAACCGTAGCCCGATACGCCCTTGTCATTTGTCAGGCTTTGGTCGCTCATCAATGCGCCCCCAGATAGGCGTCGATGACGCGCTGGTCGTTGCGGATGTTTTCCGGTTCGCCCTCGGCAAGCAGCTGCCCGTGCGCCAGGCAGTAGATATGCTCGGCCAGGTTCATGATGACGCGCATGTTGTGTTCGATCACCAGGAGCGTAATACCCAAATCGGAATTCGCCCGTTTAAGCCGGTCGATAATACCGTTGATCAGCGTCGGATTGATGCCGGCGGTGGGCTCGTCCAGCAACAGAAGCTTGGGCTCGTTCATCAAGGCCATGGCGAATTCCAAAAGCTTTTGCTGGCCGAACGACAAATCGCCGGCAAGCAGCCTTCGTTTTGAATAGAGCCCGACAAATTCAAGGATCGATTCCGCGCGTTCAATCGCTTCGGGCGGGAATTTCGCAAACATGGCGAACCAGCCTTCATCCCGGTGCGGAAGGCTGATCAACATGTTTTTTATGCAGTCCATCTCGCCATAGATGCGGGTTTGCTGGAATGTACGCAGCATACCGAGCCTGGCAATCTGCCCGCCGCGCAATTTTGAAATTTCCTGGCCCTGGAAACGGATGCTTCCCGAATCAACCGGATGATAGCCGACGATGGAATTGAAAAGCGTCGTTTTGCCCGACCCGTTGGGTCCGATCAGGCCGATGATGGCGCCTTGTGGAACCGCGATGCTGATTTCGCTGTTGGCGATGACGCCGCCGAACGCCTTGTTCGCATTTTCGACCTCGAGAAGCGTCCCGGTCATGACCGGCCGCCTTCCGCCGGGGCTTCTTCCACCCGATGACCGAAGCGTTCGGGCCAAGTATCGCGGAACCAGCCCAAAATGCCCTTCGGGAAAAAGACCACGATAATGACGATCAAGGCGCCCAGCGCGACGCGCTGCCAGCCGAGGAGGAAGGTCCAAAACAACTCCTGGGTGATGTGGAAGATAACGGCGCCAATCACCGGCCCCCAAATGGTTCCCTTGCCGCCGAGGATGGCCATCAACACCATCCAGACGCCGAAGGTTATGCCCGCGAATGCCGTATCGCGCGGATCGACGAAGCCGACCAAAAGACCGAACGGCCCGCCCGCCAGTGCCAGGAAAAAAGCGCTGATGCACCAGGACATGGTTTTGTACTTGGTGGTGGCAAGACCCATCGATTCGGCCTTGTCCTCGTCGTCGCGGATGGCGTTGATGGCGAGCCCGAAGCGGCCCGAATAGAGCCAGCGGAGAACGAAAAAGGCGACCACGGCAAGCGCCATGAAAAAGAAATAGAAAAAGAAGGAACGATCGCCCAGCGGGTCCGGAAACACCGGCGTCGAAATGCCCGATCCGGCGCCGATCAATTCCCAGCCGCCGGCGATCTCGCCCGCCGCGATGCCGAGGCCAAGGGTGCCGATGGCAAAATAATGGCCGCGCAGGCCCAAAATTCCAGATCCGATAATGGCGGCGACGGTGACCGCGACGATAGCACCGGCGATCATGCCGATGACCAGGCCGGTGACATACTGATCGGCGGTGAAGGTAACGGACTTGGCGCCGCCGGCGGCGGTATATTCGCCAAGATCGGTAAACAGCATGACCTGGACCGAGACGCACATATACATGCCAATGCCGAAAAACAGGACATTGCCGAACGAATTGTAACTCATCTGGCCGCCCTGGGTGTCCCAGGTCAGGGCAAACAGCACCATCAGCCAGCCGACCGCGATCTGTGTTATGAAGGCCGGGAACAGGAACGGCGCGGCCAGCCCGGCAATGCCGATGACCGCAAACCAGACCCATTTACTGCCGCCGGTCATGCCAGATACTTACGCTGCCGGCGCAAGTACAAATTACGCAGGATCAGGATAACGACCATGAGCAGGTAAACGAAAGCCACCTGGAATTCGGCGCCCAGGATAAATCCCGCGTAATTTTCAAGCGCGCCGAGGCCAAGCGCCGAAACGACCACCCCGCCCATGCTGCCGAGGCCGGCAACCACAACGATCAGGAACGAGCGGACGGTGTAAAGGATGCCCAGGAACGGGTGGATGATCCAGGTCATCACGACCAGCGCGCCGGCGGCGCCGCAGATGGCGGAATTCAACGCGAAGGTGCTGGCATATACCTTGTCGGTATCGACCCCCATGATGCGGGCGGCGCGGGCGTTTTGCGCCGTTGCCCGGATGGCACGGCCGAGCTTCGATCTTTTCAGGAACGCGATCAGAAGAACACCGAGCACGATGACCAGCGCGAATGAAATCACCTTGATTTGGGCGACGGTGATGGTGTCGCCGAAAAAAGTCCAGGAATCCAGCTTCGGATCGGCGGTTTGGATGTCGGCGCCGAAGACCTGATTGAGCAATTGCTGCAACAGGATGCTGATGCCGAAGGTGGCGAGGATGGAAATAAACAGATCGCGGTCGACGACGCGGAAAATGACCAAACGGTACAACAGCCAGCCGACCACATACATGACCACCGCCGCCGCCGGGATCGACCACAGCGGATTGAGACCGAGATCGAACAGGACCAGCGTAACGAAACCGCCCATCACGACCAATTCGCCTTGCGCCACGTTGATGACGTTCATGACGCCCCAGACCAGCGCCATGCCATAGGCCGGGATGGCCAGGATAGCGCCGACCAGAATACCGTCGATAAGCACTTGCAGCGCCAATGGCGGCGCCTGAAAAAATAAAAGGAGATTATCGATCATGAAGGGTTCGTACCCGCGCCTGGTATCGGAGGCGCGGGTACGATCATATCATTTTGCCAAGAAAAACCGGACTTACATGCTGGGCTTGTATTTACCCGACGCGAACTTCGAGGGCGCCACCGGAATATACTTGCCGTTTTGGATTTGCCGCAGGATCATCGGCTTGGCGACGTTGTTGCCGGCGGGCGAGAAACGCACGCCGCCATAAAAGGTTTCCAGATTGGTCTTCGCCAATGCGGCGCGGACCTTGCCCGAATCGAAGGAATTGGCGGCTTCCAGCGCCTTCGCATAGACGTAAACCGAAGCCGTCGATTCGGCGGCCTGGTACGGCGGATTGTATTTATATTCCTTGGCGAAACGCTTGAAATAGGCCATCGCGCTGCCAAAGACCGGGTCCTTGTAGGACATGGTTTCCGCCCATTGGGTGGCGCAGAGAACGTTTTCGGCGGCGCCGGCGCCATACTTCTTGGCGTCGGTGACCTTGGCCGATTCACAGTGGGTCATGGCCAGCATCGGAACCTTGATCTTCATCTGCCGGACCTGCCGGATAGCCGTCGCCGCACCCTTGGAATGGCCGGAAACCACGAGCACATCCGGTTTCAGGGCGCGAACCTTGTTCAGCGTTGCCGTCATGTCGTTAAGTTCCGGCGGCAGTTTGTCGTCGACGACGATTTTCATGCCGTACTTCTTGACGCCGTCCAGAATGCCGAGATACACGTCCTGGGAAAATGGATCGTTTTCGAAGGCCATGGCGACTTTCACGCTGGACGGGCTTTTGCCCTTTGCCTTCGCTTGCTCGGCGGCCAGATTGATGGCTTCCGCCAGATACTGTTCCGATGTGGAAAGCACGGCGAACAGATATTTATAGCCCTTGGTGAACAGCGAGCGCGAGGCGCCGTTGCCTTCAACCATCGGGATTTTATGTTTTTCGGTCACCGGGGCGATGGCTTTGGTCAGACCGGAGGAGTACGGGCCCAACATGAACTTGACGCCGTCCTGCTTGATCAGGCGTTCGGCGAGTTGGGCGCCACGCGCCGGCGTCGATTCATCGTCGTAGTATTTGACGCGGAGCTTATAGCTTTTGCCGCCGACCTTAACGCCACCGGACGCATTGATCATTTTCACGGCCAGATCATAACCGCGCTTGGTGTGATTGCCGGCGGTCGAATATTTGCCGGTCAGGGAAACGGCGGCGCCCAAGGTTATAACGTCGCCGTCGACGCGGGCATCGGCGGGTGAAGCCGCCATCAACGCGGTTATCGCCGCTCCCGCCAGAAGATAAGAAAATTTGAATTGATGTGTCATTGTGCCCTCCCAAGGCTTACCCAAAAAGAACAATCCGGTCATGTCCGGAATTTGAAGTTTAGTGTTGGAACTATGCGGGAGTCAGAAATATTTGGCAATAGGCTTGATCCCCAATAGGGGCGGGATCTATGTGGTTAATTTCAGATGATTATTCGGTATTTTCGATGGCGCCGGCGACGATGCTCAGCAATTCATCGATCCCGGCCTCGTCGATAATCAATGGCGGCGACAGGGCGATGATATCTCCGGTTACGCGGATAAATGCGCCGGTCTCGAAACAGCGGACCAGAATGTCATAGCCGCGCGCGCCGGGCGCGCCGTCCCTGGGTTCCAATTCAATGCCGGCGACCAGTCCCAAATTGCGGATGTCGATGACATTGGGCAGTTCCTTCAATTTGTGCACCGCCTCCTGCCAATAGGATTCCAGGCCCGCGGCCCGTTCGAACAGGTTTTCGCGCTGGTAAATATCGAGCGTCGCCAATGCGGCGGCGGACGCCAAGGGGTGGCCCGAATAGGTGTAGCCGTGAAACAGCTCGATCATATTTTCCGGGCCGTCCATGAAGGCGTCGAAAATCTTGCCGTTCACCAACGCCGCGCCCATTGGAACGGCGGCATTGGTCAGCCCCTTGGCGATGGTCATGATGTCCGGCGTAACGCCGAAGCGCTCGGCGGCGAAGCTGGCGCCGAGGCGTCCGAAGCCGGTAATGACCTCGTCGAATATCAAGAGTATGCCGTGGGCATCGCAGATGCCGCGCAGCCTCTCCAGATAGCCCTTGGGCGGGATCAGAACGCCGCCGGCTCCGGCCATCGGCTCGACGATGACGGCGGCGATATTGGCGGCGCCGTTGAGGGCGACCAGGTCCTCCAGTTCGTCGGCCAGGTGCGCCCCCCATTCGGGCTGGCCCCGGGAAAAAGCATTGTGTTCGAGATTGTGCGTGTCTCCCAGGTGATCCACCTCGGACAATAGTGAGCCGAAGCCCGTGCGATTGGGCGAAATACCGCCGACCGATATGCCGCCGAAACCGGTCCCGTGAAAGCCGCGGGCGCGACCGATCAGCCTCCGGCGTCCGGCATTTCCGGTGCGGGCGTGGTAGGCGAGGGCGATTTTCAGCGCCGTATCGACCGCCTCGGAACCGGAATTGGCGAAAAAAACATGGTCCAGGTTTGCCGGCGCCATTTGCGCCAGCCGCCCAGCCAGCTCGAACGCCTTTGGGTGGCCCATCAGGTAGGACGGGACGTAGTCCATTTCCGCCGCCTGGGATGCGATGGCCTCGATAATCTCCTTGCGTCCGTGGCCGGCGTTGACGCACCACAGCCCCGACGTTCCGTCGATGATCCGCCGCCCATCGGATGTGGTGTAGTGCATGCCCTCGGCGCCAACCAGCATCCGCGGCGATGCCTTGAATTGTCGGTTGGGGGTGAACGGCATCCAGAATGCGCTTAAATCGTTGGGAATTACTGTATCCATCAAAAGACTCCGTTGATCGGAGGAAGCCCGAATGAATGGAAAATGAGGGTGCCTCGGGCCCTGAGTCAACCGCCATTTCCGAACCAGACCGGGATTGTGGATAAGTCGCGGAATTATTCCTTTGCGCACTTAAGCTGGAGGGTTAGAATTCTTTAATATTGAAGGGAGCACCCGGTGATTGAAGTGCGGGCAATCGCCAGTATCAGGGTTTGATCGCCCCCGCATTAGTCGAGACAAACCTGAGCCGTGGGTATAATCGAAAGCCTTGCCGTCGCCCTTGGCGCTTCATTCATGAGCGGGCTCAACCTCTATGGTGTCGTCCTCATGCTGGGCGGTCTCGGCTTCTTCGGCCTTACGGAATTGCCCGACGGGCTGCAAATTCTAAGCAGCCCGTATGTGCTCGCCGCCGTCGGGCTTCTCTACGCCGCCGAGTTCATCGCCGATAAGATACCGGGCGTCGATTCCCTTTGGGATATCCTGCATACCTTCGTCCGGATTCCGGGTGGATCGTTCCTGGCATTCGCCGCGCTTGATGGCATCCAGTCGGGATTGACCGATGATGTTCATTTCGCCGTTTCACTGGCCGCCGGGGGTCTGCTTGCCGCCATTGGCCATGGCGCCAAGTCGGGATCGCGCATGATACTCAATACCTCACCGGAGCCGATTACCAACTTATTGGCCTCGTTGGCCGAAGACGTGTTGGTCGCCTTCGTACTGATGTTCATGTTGTTCAAGCCGCTGGCATTTTTCTTTATTTTCGCTTGCCTGCTGGTCCTGACGATCTGGCTGCTGACCAAAATCGCGCGCGGTCTGAAATTGTTCGTGCTCCGATTTATGCCGTCCGGAAATTCGAACCAAGAAGATTCCGACGAACCGAATTGGGCGCTGGATCGACACAGCCGTTAGATTCATCATTTCTAAATATTATGCGCCTAGGATTCCCGCACTCACATTAGGGAGTCCGCAGAATGCGTTATTCAGTCCATTATGAGTGCGTTGAAAAAAATTGGGTTGTTACCGATGCGGCCAATTGCCATCAGGTAATGGGTATCCACGACACCAAATCCGATGCCTACAAACAAGCCCATGCCGAGCAGGAACGGTGGCGCAAGTTCGACCCCGTCGCCAAACACCTGGCGCGCGTCCGGCGCATGCTACCGAGGACCCTGGTCGTCAACTAGCCCACTTCGGCGATCACTGCATCGGCGAAAAAGACGCCGGCAGCATGATCTTGTTTTCCATGGCATCCAAAACTTTCATATCGGGATCGCCCTTCGGCGGCCAAACACCTTCGTCTTCAGCTTGTTTTCTGATCTTGGCGCGCTCATCCAGGCTTTTATAGGGCCAGATGTGCATCAGCTTGCTGGCGGTGCCGACATCGCATTCCATCACCACCGAAACCGGTGAATGCTTGGCCCGTCCGGGAAGCGCTGTTTTCCAGCGGGATAAATATTCACCCATTCGCCCGACGGTCACCATATAGCTTCTGAATTCATAAATGGGTCCCCATTCGCCCGGCTCCAGCGATGGCGAAATCGGCCATGGTTCGTAAATCTCGACGATCTGGCGCAGGACGTATTTGCCGATACCCGGCGGCCAGGTTTTCAGGCTCAGGGCTTCTTTGCGCACGCGGGCGCGTTCGTCGGCACTGTCATAGGGCCAGATGTGGACTATCTGATTGAGGGGGCCGATCTCGGAATAGAAGATACCGGCCATCTCGGACAGTTTTTTGCGGTCCTCGTATCCCTCGCTGAAACGCTTGATGACCTCGGACAAGGATCTCGGCAGCAGATCGTAGGTCCGGACTTCGTAGATCATGACATCCCCCTAGTGTGATTCAGATGGAATTGGACAAGAAATAAGGCTTTGCCCGCCAATAGGAAAGTACATTTGCGCGGCGGCGTTCCCATTACTTGATTAGCTAATCACGGTCGACGGTACGTTCCAGCTTCGGATAATAAACGCCGAGCGTGACCGCGCGCGCCACCATGAACAACATCAGCGCCAGCCAAAGCCCGTGATTGCCAAGCTCGGGTTTTAAAACGAAAACGGCGGCGATAAATATGGCGAGCGAGATCAGCATGCCGTTGCGCATCTCCCGGGTACGCGTGGCGCCGATAAATATGCCGTCGAGCATGAATGACCAGACCGATATGATCGGCGAAATGATCAGCCACACCAGAAATTCGCCGGCCAGCGCCCGCACATCCTCGATGCCGGTCAACAGCTCGATGATCAACCCGCCGGCGCCGGCGTAAATGATCGTATAGAGGACAGCGATGGCAAGGGCCCAATAGCCGCTGGTAATGACCGCCGCGCGCAGCCTAGCCCGGTTGCCGGCGCCGATGGCGCCGCCGACCAGTGCCTCGGCGGCGTGCGCAAAGCCGTCCAGTCCGAAGGAAAGAAAATGCTGGAACTGGATCAGGACGGCATTGGCCGCCAGGATATCGTCGTTCAGCTTGGCAGCCTGGGCGGTGAAAAAAGAAAACGCGAAGAGCAGGCAAAATGTGCGGATGAATATATCCAGATTGATGAAAAGCATGCGTTTAAGTTTTGCACCATCGATAATTCGTGGCCGTTCACGGTCAATGTTCATATGTCTTGCGTGGCGGTGAAACAAAACCAACCCGGCGCCGGCGGCGCAGTATTCCGAGATCACCGTCGCTGCCGCGACGCCGGCCACATCGAGGCCGAAGCCGAGCACAAACAGAAGATCCAGGAGAATATTCAACCCATTCATCCAGACTTGCAGCAAAAGGGCGGCGCGGGTATTGCGGATGCCGATGAACCAACCGACCAGGCAGTAATTGGCGAGGACCGCCGGCGCGCTCCAGATGCGGACGTGAAAATAGGTTGCGCCCAGGATTTCCACCTGTTCGCTGGCTTCGAACAGCGCCAGGGCTACCCACAAGATCGGCAATTGCAGCAGCCAAATTGCGATAGCGATGGCCGCGCCCAGGATCAACGCCCGGTAGAATATGGCCTGCACTTCGGCGTAATTTTTACTGCCAAGGGCTTGCGCCGTCAGCCCGGTCGTTCCCATGCGCAGGAAGCCGAAGCTCCAATAAATAAACTGAAAGATGACGGCGCCTACCGCGACTGCACCCAAATAAAATGACTGATCAAGATGCCCAATGACAGCCGTATCGACAGCGCCTAGCATGGGCACCGACAGATTGGCGACGATGATCGGCGTGGCGAGATGCCAGACCTGCTTATGGTCGTTTTTGGATGGCCGCGGGAAGGAGACGCTCATATTGATTTGATCGGCAGCGCTTCTTTTGTTGACGGAATGGGCCGGGTCAGCATATTCGGCAGTACAGTTGATCATGAAGTATGATTGCCCGGAAGGTAGCGGAGCAAAAGCCGGCACTGCAATCCTTTCATTCAATGGGGAAAATTTTGGGTATCTGGCTGCAAAGGGCATTGCGTGCGGCGCATCGGCCGCCCGGCGAGATTATGCGGCGCTTGCTACAGGAAGGCCGGGCCTGGCCGGACCGGTATCGCGCGCCGCCGGCCGCGCGCTTGGCCGGAGCCGAATTCGCCGGGCTTTTCGGGGCGCCGGATTTGGGCGGGCTCTGGCAGCGGTTGGCCGAAAGCGGTTTCCCGGCGATCACCACGGCAAGCCACGGGCAAGAAATTTCAAGCCGGTTCCCGGATGAGACCCAGCGCATCGAAGCGGCCGCCAAACGGATCTTAAGCGGCGAGATTAATATTCTTGGGTTGGAGGCCGCCTTACTGCCGTCGCCGCCAAATTGGTCGGCGGATTTCACCGCCGGCCATAGCTGGCCCGAGAGTTATTTCCGTGATCTGGATTTGAACGATTTGGACCGGGCAAGCGACGTCAAGGTTCCTTGGGAACTGTCACGCCTGCAGTGGCTTATCCCGGTTGGCCAGCAATACCTGATAAGCGGCGAAAATGAATGCGCGGAATTCGCGCGCCTGATCCTGGCCGATTGGATCGATCGCAATGCTTATGGGCGCGGCGTCAATTGGGGCGTCGCCATGGAAGCGGCGATGCGCCTGATCACATGGTCGTGGCTGTTCCATGTATTTGCCGAAGCCGATGCCTGGAAGGATGAAGGTTTCCGCAAGAGGTTCCTGAAATCCATGTATCAGCATGCCGTGTTCTGCGATCGTTATCTCGAAGATTATGGAGCGGGCGGAAATCATCTGATAGCCGACGCCGCGGCTTTGGTGTTTGCCGGGTCTTTCTTTGCAAACAAGGGCCCGGCGGCCATTTGGGCCGAGCGCGGCTGGCGCGTCTTGGGTGACGAATTTCCCCGTCAGGTCGGTGAAGACGGTGTCGATTTCGAAGGCTCCAGCGCCTACCACCGTTTCGTTGCGGAACTGTTCCTGTGGGCCGCCCGGTGCCGGCTGGCCGATGGCGCGGAAGTGCCGGATAGTTATCAAACGGGCCTCAAGAAGATGGCCAAATTCACCGCCGCCTATACGCGCCCGGACGGACGCGCGCCGTTATGGGGCGACAACGATAACGGCCGGGTTCTGCCATTCGGCGGCCAGCATATTAACGATCATAGTTATCTTCCCGCCTTGATCGCGGCGAGCCTTGGCGGGGATCTTGGTTCGGTGCCAAGCCAGGATGCAAGGGGCGAGATCATTTGGGCAGAGGGCGCCGGGCAGGGGCAGGGGTCACGCCAAAACCGCGAGCCCGCTTCGCAAGCATTTGCCGAAAGCGGCGTCTATGTGATGGCCTCCGGCGACGACCACATATTCATCGATTGCGCAACCGTGGGCGCCGCTGGACGCGGCGGGCACGGCCACAATGACTGCCTCTCCTTCGAGGCATATTTGGACGGCGTTCCGCTGATCACCGATTCAGGCAGTTATGTGTACACCGCCTCGGCCCAATGGCGGGACAGATTTCGCGCCTCGGCCGCCCACAACGCGCCACTGGTCGATGGCCGGGAAGCGAACCGCTTTGTCGGCGGGCGGGAATTGTTCCTGCTGCACGACGATGCGGTGCCCGATATGCGGGATTGGAGCATTGCTCCGGGCTTTGACCGTCTGCGCGGCGCCCATTCCGGATACCAGCGTCTTGCCCGGCCGGTGACGCCGGTGCGCACCATCGTTTTGGACAAATCCGCGCATCGGCTGGCGGTGCGGGATCAATTCGAAGGCGGCGGCGAACACGATTTATCGGTGACCCTGCATTTCGCGCCCGGCATCGAATTGTCGGAGACCGGGAGGGGTCAATGGAAGCTGACCGCCGGGTCCAAGCAATTCGGGCTGATATTTGCACCCAAAAGCGATTGGACGGCCGCGGCCGATCGGAGCTGGATATCGGAAAGTTACGGCGCCAAGGAGGAGCGCGCCTGCCTCAGCTTTCAGCGGCGGGGCGAATTGGCGCCGTTGAAATTCGGCATTTATCCAGCCGCCTCGGCGCCCGCTGCGGCAATCGATTGGCTGGATCGAATATTTCGGGAACCACTCTAACGTTAGCGGATCGGGCTATTCGTGATCGACGTTGGTCGCGAATACATAGCCGGCGCCGCGCACGGTCTTGATCAGTTCGGGCTTTTTCGGGTTGCTTTCAATTTTGTTGCGCAGCCGGCCAACCAGAACGTCGACGCTACGGTCATAAGGTTCCCAATTTCGATGTTGAACCATATCGAGCAACCGGTCGCGGTCGAGCACCTTGTTCGGATTGTCGGCAAATGCGTTGAGCAGATTGAATTCCATTGTCGTCAGCGGAACCTCTACTTCTTTCGGTGAGAGAAGGGTTCGGCCGACCTTGTCCAGCTTCCAGCCGGCGAAGCGCTTCGCGCTGCCCGCGTTGTTGACGGCCAGCGCCGCGGTTTCCGCCGTGCGCCGTAAAACGGTTTTCACCCGCGCCAGAAGTTTGCGCGACGAGAACGGCTTGGCCACGTAATCGTCGGCGCCCATTTCCAGGCCGACGATGCGGTCCACCTCTTCATCCTTGCCGGTCAAGATAATGATCGCCACATGGGAATTTTCGCGAAGGCTGCGGGTCAGTGTCAGGCCATCCTCTCCGGGCATGACAAGGTCCAGGATAACCAGGTCGATATCTTCGGAATCCATAACTTTCCGCATTCCATCGCCGTCATTGGCGGTGAATGTGGAATAGCCGTGCGCTTCAAGGTAATCCTTGAGGAATTTGCAGACATCGTCTTCGTCGTCGACGACTAGGATTTTATTTTCGGTTTCCAACTTCCCAGGCCTGGTGAATGTGAAGCCCCATATCTCTCTAAGAATTAAATGTAATCAAAAAAAATCAAATTTGGAATACTAGAGTCGTATGTTGTGATGAACGGATAGTCATCTTGGCCAACTGTTAAGCATCAGCTTTGTGCCAATGCATGCAGTGCTTTTGCCGGCATCTCCGGCGGATAGCCGTATTGTTTGCAGAAATCCGTCAGAAGGTCTTCGCGGTTTAACAGATACTCCAAGACGCCGGTCAGGAAGCCGACATTTTCAAGACCCGCGCGGATGGCGGATTCCTCGAGACCGGTGCTTCCGAGAAAGCCGTCGCGGGTGCGCGCATCCGACAGCAGGTAGGTTACGGCATGAATGGCCAGGGTCTCAAATCTGTCCGTGTCGGGCATGGTAATTGCGGCAAGCTGATCTTAATAATTATCCGGATCATAGAAACGGCGCAGCCACAGGCGCTCGCCGATATCGCAACCGCGTTTGTAAACATAGGCGCCATGCGGGCGGCCCGTTTGCACAATCCGATGAAGCAAATTCTGCATTTTTGCCTCCGTCCCGGTGCCGCTTTGCGCGATCTCGAATATAAGTTTCCTGCGGATCGCCCGGGCGAAATCCTTGAAGTCGCGGGCGACCACCAAAAACGCGGCGTTGCCGCCGATCACGCAGCCCCGGTAATAATCGTCAAGGTCTTCGATGTTGAACTGCCGCGCGAACCCGAAGTTGCCGTCATTGATGATCGGCAGGCCGTTGATGGTGATCCCCTTGGCGATAATTTCGTCGCGGACGTCGTTGACCAGGCGGCCGTGATTGTTGGGGCCATCACCGGCGACATCGATGACCCGCCTGGTTCCGATGTATTGGTTGCTTTCGATCATTTGCGCGGCCATTTCCAAGCCGTCGCTGATCGAAGTGCGCCGCCCGAATGTCAATGGCGTTTCGGTAAGGGCGCGGGCAAAGGCGGCGGCGCTTTGCAAGCCGTCGATGATGCGCCATTCGACGATGATTTCATTGAAATTGCGGCTTGAGTAATCGATGTAGGCAGCCGCTATTTTCTTGTGATACCCCGATTGAATGGCGCCGATGATGTCGGGGTGGCGGAGCGCCGCGGCCACCCCTTCGCGCTGCAATCGGGCTTCACTTTCGTCGATGCTGCGCGACGTGTCGGTGGCCAGGACCAATTCCAGATCGACGCGCTCGGCCGGGTGAGCCGGCGCCGCCATCATCCATATTGCAACGAAGGCTGGAACAACACCCGGCGGCAAACGGCGCCAAAGCGGGCGGCGGCCGGCGAAGCTCGTCAAATCAACCGTGCCTCCACCATGCCATGAAGCGCGCATAGACCATGACAGCCAGCGCCAGGACCACGGCGATTGTTCCGAAAACCGCGCCAAGCCCCGAAAATGCTTCTCCCAGCAGTGAGATTGGCGAGCCGTCCAATGCCAGCTGACCGTCAAACAAGGGGCGATACAGACCGCTCCAAAGCTGCTGTCCCATGATCAATAGTCCGGCGGCGAACAAAACGTATGAGACCAGGATAAGCCCCTTCCAGCGTTTAGCCGTCAATTCGATAAGGGTTGGCGTTACCTGGGTGCCGTCATGTTCCCATCCGGGAGGCTGAAAGCGCGTAAGTCCATAAATCTTAATCATCGCAACACTCCTTCTGGTGCCGATCTCATGCGCGGGAAAATTCTTGCCCGCGAATCTCTTCGTTCTGAACTGATTCTATTATGGAGCATGGGGGTTAGTACACCCCAGTGTTATCTTATTGCGGCTTTAGCCAATAATTCATTAATTGCCGCCGCCGAGATTGTTTTGAATTTGGATTGGCGCTATAGAGGAGCCCATGATCCGTCTGACAAAAGAGTTCCGCCTGATCGCAATTCTCCTGCCGGTATTCCTGGTCGGCTGCTCGGGATTGGCGCCCTACGTCCATAATCCCAACGAATTTAACCGGAATGCACCGAATTTCGGAAAAGAGCCGACGGATATGGCACAGGTGGCGATTTGCTATAACGGTTCAACCACGACGCCGCAGGATGTGTTGGCATTGGCCGAGAGCACCTGCCAAAAATTCGGTAAAACAGCCAAATTTGAGCGCCAAGATATCATGCAATGCCCGCTGTTGACGCCCGCCAGGGCGCATTTTAGCTGTGTGACACCAGACAAATAGCCCCTTGTCACGCGCGGCAATACTCCCTAAATATTTATAAGGGTTAGAAAACCCTGGATGACTGGTTCACATAGGCGGACAGAAAGCCGCCGAATTAGGAGGTAGATCATGAAGAAAGTCATGGTCCTTGCGAGCGGGCTTTTGCTGTCCGCGTGTGTCCACCAAAATGTCAACTTGGAACTAACCACCGGAAAAGCGGTTGGCGCGGGTGCGGGCGGTATCATCGGCGGCTTGATCGGCGCGCAATTTGGCGCTGGAACCGGTACCTTGCTTTACACCATTGCCGGTGTCGCCGCTGGCGTCGCCGCCGGTTATACGTTCGGCGACAGTCTGATGCCGTCGGATCACGCCGTGTTCCAGAACTCGACCAAACGCGCGATGGCGGATGCCGTCAATGGCCAGGTGGTAAGTTGGACCAACCCGATTACGGGGGTCGCCGGCACGATCACCCCGATGCGCAGTTACTATTTGGGGCAGGGCCAGGTTTGCCGCCGGTTTCAGGCAGTTATTTCGGCGCCCGAAGGCGTCGGCCAGGGCACCGGAACCGCGTGCAAGATTGCCGGCGGCGCCTGGCAGATCAAGCCGCAAGTCTAAATATCGGCTTGCCCCGGCTGAAGGTGCGCGCGTTTCAGAGACGCCCAAAAAGCGTGAATTTGGACGATGAAGAAGATGCTTAACTTCGTCGTAATATTTATTGCCGTCTACGCCGGCATGCTGGTCCTTTTGTATTTCTTCCAGAGGGGGCTGATGTATCATCCCTCAAAAACCGCATTCCGTAGCGCTGAATTGACGGCTTTGGGATTTGAGATTGCCACCCTGAAAACCTCGGACGGCCTGACCCTTAAATCGTTGTATCGGCCGGCCCGGAGCGGCCGCGCAACGATTTTGTATTTCCACGGCAACGCCGGCCATGCCGGTCATCGTGTATCCAAGGCGCGGCCTTTTTACGATGCCGGATACGGGGTCTTTCTTTTGAGTTATCGGGGGTATGGTCCAAATCCGGGAAATATAACGGAAAACGGGCTTTACCGGGATGGCACCGCGGCGTTTGAATTCCTGAGAGCCAAGGGAATAGGGCAGGAGCAAATTATTCTTTACGGCGAGTCGCTGGGGGCCGGCATTGCGGTCGAACTTGCGCGCGGCAGGAAATTCGCCGCCATCGTTCTGGAATCGCCCTTCAATTCAATCGCCAAGGTGGCACAAAGCCAATTTCCCATTTTTCCGGTCAAATTCCTGGTCAAGGACCGCTTTGAATCGGAAACAAAAATTACCGCCATCGAGGCACCGCTTCTGGCCTTGCACGGAAAGCGCGACCGGACCGTTCCCATCCGTTTTGGCCGGGCGCTCTTTGATCTCGCTCCTGACCCGAAAAAATTCATCGAATATGAACGCGCCGGCCATAACGACCTTTATCAGCACGGCGCCGCCGGCGATATCCTGGCCCACTTGGAAAGCTTGAAGCAAAACCCTTAGAACCTTGACTTTTAATGATTTTTTACCATATAGTAAGATGTGAGATAATCTGAGTTTCCGGCATGGCATTGGCATCCAGCGTATCACGCTCGGCAATGGTTCCGGCGATCGCCACCAAGTATCCGGCTGGCGTCGCGGTGGCGCCCGTGACGCCGACGGCGTTGACGGAGGTTGACGAACGCGCGCCGCTCACCGACCGCGGTGATCGGCTTCGCTACACCGGTTCGCTGCGCGATGATTCCGGTGCCGGCACGCGCCCACCCCAGGCAAGAAAGCCTGGGCGCGAAATGAACGGGGCGTTGCTGGAAAATTCCAGTGAAAGCTTTGTCAGCGCATTTGCAAGCGTGTTCAATGTTGCCGGCGTGCCGGGAACATCCGGCGGCCGCGTGACGCAGGCGGCGCTGACCCGGGGGATCGGCAGTTACGAGACCACATCATCGGTGATCCACGACGAAATGCCCGCCAAGGGCGGCAAGCTTTCCATCAATCTGTAGTTATTCTATTCACTTACGGGAATGACGCGGCTCCCTCTGGGAGCCTTGTTTATTTGCGGCTACGCAGTTCCGCCAAACGTTCCGGCGTGTCGATATCGGTCAGCACGCCGTCTCCCGATACCGGCACCTCGTAAACCTGGTCGGCGTGCTGCTCCAACAGGTGGCGGGCGCCGACATCGCCGCCGAGGCCCGCAATTTCAGTTAGGTAGGATTTCGCCCAAAGCACCGGATTGCCGCGTTTGCGCCCAGATACCGGGACGCAGATGCCGCGTCCCTCGAGGGGGTCGAAGGCGGCGATCAGGTTGTCGATATCGCTTGAGGAAACCAACGGCATGTCGCCGAGACAGATGACCACCCCGTCGATGTCATCGGCCAGGGAAGCGACGCCGGCGCGCAACGATGTGCTCAGACCCTCGGCGTAATCGGGGTTATGGACATAATCGGCGGCCAATTCGCCGAGCGCCGATTTGACCGCCTCCGCCTGATGGCCGGTGACCACGGTGATCGAGACGACATTGGCGCCGGCGAGGGCGCCGGCAACGTGGGATACCATCGGTTTGCCGCCGACATCGGCGAGCAACTTGTTTTCGGCGCCCATCCGGCGCGAAGAGCCGGCGGCCAGGATCAGGGCGCCGATCCGGGGCTCGCGCGCTGCGGCTTTTCCGCCGTCTTCTTGGGCTTGTCGCAATTGGCCGCGCTCCGAAATTTCCTTCAAAAGGCCGCCCGATCCCATAGCCATGATATCGCGCGGCGTAACCTCGATGCCGGCCAGAAGCCGCCACAGCACCCAATCGAAACCGTTCAGTTTCGGTGAACGCGCGCAGCCGGGCATGCCGACCACCGGGCGGTCCGATGCCGAGCCGATAAACAACAGATTTCCGGGGTCCACGGGCATGCCGAAATGATCGACGCGGCCGCCCGCCGCCTCGACCGCCGCCGGCAATACGTCCTGGCGGTCGACGACGGCGCTCGCGCCGAAGATAAAAACCATCTCGCAGCCGCCATCAATGACCGCCTTGATGGCTTCGGCCACGGCGCCCTCCTGGTGATCGCAGCGGATCACCTGGCTGATACGGCTGCCAAGGGCTTCGATCCTTTGCGATGCGGTTTTGGCGGTATTATCGAGAATACTTTCCTTCATCCCCGGCAGGCGGGTCAGGATCAGCCCGGTCTGGCGCGGCGTGAACGGCGCCACCGATATCATCGGCCGGTCCGCGCCGGCGCCCGGGCCGGCGGCGGCAACGGCCTCATCCAAGATAGCGCTGGCGATGGCGAACGGGATGATTTTGATGGTGGCGACCAATTGTCCCTCGCTCACCACATCGAATGGGGCGAGGGTGGCCACGGTCACCGATTCGGAGACCAGGTTGAGCCGGTCCAGATCCTGCCGCTCGAGGATCAGCACGCCATGCGCATCGGCGATCAGGTTGCAGCGCCCGGTAAATGCGCGGCCCATGCGGACGCCCGAGCCCGCTAGAGCCTCGGTAATGGCGGCGGCGGCCTCATTTTCGGTGACGTCGCCGGGTTCCAGGCGGGCGGCGGTTATCTCTTCAATTCCGGCTTCGGCGATGGCCGCGATATCATCGCCGCTCAGGACGCGGCCCTTTTTTATGACGCGTCCGGGCAGCCGCGTGCTGTGCGCCAGAATTGCGCCGCTGGCCTCGGCCGTTGGAATAGGTCCAAATTTCATTCGGTATCGAGTTTGCCGTGCTTGGCGGCAATGATTTCCGCAAGTATGGAAACCGCGATCTCGGCGGGCGAGGCGGAACCCAGATCAAGTCCGATGGGCGCCTGGATACGGGCCATCTGTTCCTCCGAATATCCGGCTTCGGTCAATCTTTCGATCCTCGACGCATGCGTCCGCCGGCTGCCCAGCGAGCCGATATAGAAAGCGTCCGAATTCAGGGCCACTTCCAATGCCGGGTCGTCCAGCTTTGGATCATGGGTCAGGGTCACGATGGCGGTGCGGGTATCGGGCGCGAACGCGTTCAAGGCATCGTCGGGCCATTCTTCGGATAGGGTGGTGCCGGGAAAACGGTCATCGGTGGCAAACGATCCCCTGGGATCGGCCACCGTGACGTTGTAACCGGCGATCCGGGCCATCGGAACCAGCGCCTGCGCGATATGCACGGCGCCGACCACAAACAAACGCAATGGCGGATTGTGGACATGCACGAACAGTTCAACACCGCCGGTTTCGTGAACGTTGCTGCGGTCATCGCGCAGCGCCAGGCGGGCCTTGGCGACGATCGCTTCATCCAGGGGTAATTCCCCCGAGATATCCGATGGCGTCACGAAACCGCGGCGGCCGTCGGCGAGATCGGTGACCGTGGCCACCGGTTTTTCAGCGGCGAGGCGCTTCAATTCGGCCTGGTCTTCCGAACGTTCGACGAATATCCGGACATTACCGCCGCAGGCAAGGCCGACCTCCCAGGCCTGTTCGTCGGTGACGCCGAAATCAAGGATGCGGACTTGGCCGTCATTGATGGTACTGAGGGCCTCGCCGACGACGGCGCCTTCGATGCAGCCGCCGGAAACCGAACCGACGAAGGCGCCCTTGTCATCGACGGCCAATTGGCTGCCGACCGGGCGCGGCGACGATCCCCAGGTGCCGATCACGGTGGCCAGCGCAACACCCTTGCCGGCATCCAGCCAATCGGCGGCTTGATCCAGCACATTTTCGGTATCGGCCATTCTCTACCTCACTATGATTGAACGAGCTTTACTTAGTCCATATGGGGACAATACGAAAGTTATAGCAACGCAAGCAGGGACATACACGCATCTAACTTCTACATTTGTTATTGATGTTGCTCTTTTGAACAAGCTAGTATAACGAGATCGCGTATAATAAGATTATCGTAAAACGATAAAATTTAAGTGATTGTATTAAGCAAACCGTCAATATGGGGAGACATCATGGCCGACGCGAAAACTGGGAGCGCCGATTCTGACACGCAGACACAACCTGACGAGCTGGCGCAACCAGAGAAAGAATCTTTTTTTGACTATTTTCGTTTTTCAGTGTGGGCATTTTTATTCGGGTGGCCAATTTTTTTTGTCGCCCTGACTATACTATTTACTCATTTCTTAGACCTAAAAGACCCTTTTGGATACATCGTTTGGACGGTAACCACGGCTTGCGTCCTAATTGGCACGGTAGTTCTACTAGTCATAGGTGATCGAGAACTAAAGACCATTTCCGAAGACATTCGGGGCGAAGCCAAAAAGACTATGGAGAAAGTCAAATATGATGTTCTGGATAATGTTGAACCTTCGATCCTTTATTACGATAGCGCCACAGAACTCCGCAACGCTCTAAAAAGGCAGCTCAGCAATCTCATTAGTGGATCGGAACGTGAACTCGTTGAGGTATGCCTGGAGGTGCTTGGCGCTGACGCCGTGGTGAATGCCGTTCAGCCAGGTTTTCAGGTTCGAGAATACCAGAT
>NZAK01000140.1 GCA_002687515.1 Rhodospirillaceae bacterium | reverse complement strand
CTTGTGGTGGATTGGCACCACGGCGCGGCGCGCTCCTCGCCGGAAACCTTGCAGCGCCGTCGTAGGGGTACATATTAGATGATACATGACTCTAAGACGGCGCGGACATCATCGAGGCCGATATCCCGCGCAATGAAAGCCTCGCCGATACCGCGCGCCAGGATGAAGGTGATGGCGCCGGCCTCGACCTTTTTGTCGGCTGACATATGTCCGATCAGCCGATCAGGGTTCCAATCAACGCCCTCGATGGCGGGCGGATCGGTGGGCAATCCCACCTCGGAATAGTGGGCGCGCACGCGCGCCGTGTCTTGCGGCGGACAGAGACCAAGGCGGGCCGAAAGCTCGAAGGCCATGACGATGCCGATGGCCACCGCCTCGCCGTGCAGAAGAGCGCCGCAGAAACCGGTTTCGGCTTCGAGCGCATGGCCGAAGGTGTGCCCGAGGTTAAGCAGTGCCCGCTTGCCGGTCTCGCGCTCATCCTCGGCAACGATATCCGCCTTGGCCCGGCAACTGGTGGTGACCGCGCGGCGGCGGGCGTCGATGTCGCCGTCCAGCAGGGACTTGCCGGCGTCTTCCAGCCAGGCGAAAAAGCCGGCATCGTTGATTAAGCCGTATTTCGCGGTTTCGGCGTAACCGGCGCGCAATTCGGCCGCCGGCAGGCTGTCCAAGGTTTCGAGATCGGCGATGACCAGGCGCGGCTGATGGAAAGCGCCGACCAAATTCTTGCCGTGGCGGGTATCGATGCCGGTTTTGCCGCCGACCGAGCTGTCGACCTGCGATAAAAGCGTCGTCGGCACCTGGATAAAATCGATGCCGCGCAAAATGACCGAAGCGGCAAAGCCGACCAGATCGCCGATCACCCCGCCGCCGAGGGCGATCAGTGTCGTGCCGCGTTCGACCTTCATATCCAAAAGCCTATTGATCAGCTCTTCGAGGTGGCGGAAATTCTTGGTTTGCTCGCCGGCGGGAAGGACGACGTCGCGGCAATCGATCTTGGCCCCGGCAAGGCTTTGGCGCAATCGTTCCAGGTAGAGCGGCGCGACGTTATCATCGCTGACGATGATGGCGCCGGGGCTTTTAAGCACGGGAAGCGCTAATTCGCCGGCCCTATCCAAAAGCCCGCCGCCAACAAGGATGTCATAACTGCGTTCGCCGAGCGCTAGGTGCAGGGTGTCGATTTCGCTCATTTCACGGAGGCCGCCGCATCCTGTTTGCGGAATTCATCTATCAATTTCATCGCCCGTTTGGCGGTATGGTCGGCAAGTTCATCGCCGACATCGATTATAATATCCGCTTCGCCGTAGATGGGATAGCGTTCCTCCATCAAGCGCCGCAGAATTTCCCTGGGATCGCCGTTTTGCAGCAGCGGCCGGTTGTTTTTGCGTTGCGTGCGCTTGACCAGGGTATCCAGATCGGCGCGCAGCCAGATGCAGACGCCATGCTTCTTGATGGCGGCGCGGGTTTGGCCATCTATGAAAGAGCCGCCGCCGGAGGCGATAACCGACGGCTGACCCGCCAGAATGCGCGCGATGACGCGGCGCTCGCCATTGCGGAATTCTTGCTCGCCGAAACGGCTGAAAATTTCGGGTATGGTGCAGCCCGCCGCCTTCTCGACCTCGTCATCGGTATCGACGAAGGGCAGGCCGCTGGCGCCCGCAATACGGCGCCCGATGCTGGTCTTGCCCGAACCCATCAGCCCGACAAGAACGATGAATTGCCTGGCGGCATCACTTTTGGTCTGCGATTTATGTTGATTCATTGTTGTTTATTAACGCCTTGTCTTCCATTGCGCGACATTGAAAGCCGTAACCCGAAAGGATAGACTGCCGAAAAATTGCCACAGTCGGAAAGTATCACATCTTTTTCAACCGGTGCCAGCAGACTTAATGAGCAGACTTAACGAGCAGACTTAATGAGCAGACTTAATGAGCAGACTTAGCCAGTTGAGTTGGCATGCCGGCGACGGTAATGGGGGGGACATTATAGATGATACAGACCACTAGCGATCGATGAAAAGCCTGACGCGCCTTGCCGTAATTATCGTTCTCGCCATCCTGGCGGGCGCCGTCATGTTTTTATCCACCTGGGATATCCCGGCGCCGGTGTCGCATGTCGAGAAAGTCATACCCAATGACCGTTTCCCCAAATAGAATCCGGCGCCTGGCGGCCGCCGTCGCCGGCCGCACCGGCGCGGCGATGATCGCCTTGATAACCGTGATGGCGATAGCCGGCACCGGCCACGGGCAGACAACCCGGCCGATCTCGCCGCAGCCGCTGGCGCCGCCGGCGCCGAAGTCGCTGGCGCCGACGACGGCGCCGAAGCCGCAAACCGGGAGCGAGGGCGCCGGGCAGAGCGAACCCCGGACGGGACTGCTACCGGTGAAGATCGATGTCGAAGCGCTCAGGGCAACGGACCGTGATTCGGTCGGCACGCTCGGCGACGAACAAGGCGGTTTCGGGCTGGATATGTGGGCCGGGACACGCCGCGCACTGGTCGAAAAATTATTGCTGACGGTGCCGGCGCAGTCATCGTCGCGCATGATGCGCAACCTGTTGCGCCGTTTGCTGCTCAGTGTCGCCAAGGCGCCGCCGCCGGACGCGGCCGATGGATCCGCCGAAAAGGCCGCTGGCGCGGCAACGGCTGCAAAGATTGGCCAACAACAAGAACCGGAAAGAAAACAAAAAAAGGGCCTCATCCATCTGCGCGTCGAACGCCTGTCGGCGATGGGTGATATTGCGGCGGTCGACCAGCTTTTGAAGGTGGCGCCGTCCCGCGAAAACGATCAAATCCTGCTCCGCAGCGAGGCCGATGTCTTGTTCTACGGCAATGATTACGCGCGCGTCTGCCCGCTGGTCGCCAGCCAAATCCGCCAGGTGTCGACCGCCTACTGGCGCAAGGCATTCATCTTCTGCCAGGCCCTGGCCGGCGAGCACGACCGGTCGGCACTCGGCGTCACGCTGCTGCAGGAGCAGGGCGTCGAAGATCCGGTGTTCTACAATCTCATCGACGCGCTGGCCGGGCTGGATAAACCTAAAATCGAAAGCATGAGCAATCCCCGTCCGCTGCATTTCGCGATGGCGCGCGCCGCCAAGGCGAAGCTGCCGGGCGATGTGATAACCTCGAACCATCCGGCGGTTTTGAGCGCCGTGGCGCGCACCCCGGGCCTGCATCCCGAGCTGCGCATCGACGCCGCCGAACGGGCCGAGGCGATGGGCGCGCTGCAAACCCGTATCCTGCGCGACCTCTATACCAGCGTCACCTTTACGCAAGAGGTTCTTGAAAATCCGCTGACCACGGCGGAAACCGAACGCAGCCCCCTGAGCCGGGCGCTATTGTACCGCAAGGCGCTGGTCGAAAGCATTCCCACCGCCAAGGCCGGCGTCGTGTCGCGGGCGCTCGCCCTGGCCCGCGACGGCGGCCGCTTCCAATCCATGGCGCGGGTCTATATCGGCCTATTGCGCGAATTCAAGCCGTCCCGCGATCTCGTTTGGTTCGCCGCCGATGCGGTGCGCGCGCTGTTGGCGGCGGGCGATCTGGAGGCCGCCGGGCCGTGGCTCGATATCGTGCGTACCTCCGCCGTGTTCGATGATAAGGCGTCGAAGCTGCGCGACGAGTTGTTCCCGCTGGCCCGGATCGTCGGCGCCATATCCGACGACGACTGGGCGCCGGGCGTGCTGACCGCGTGGCAGGAGACGCAACGCCGCATCGAGGACGGCAAGGCGGTGAACGAGGATCAGGTTTTGGCGCGCAGCGCGCTGCTCTATAACATACTTGAAGCGCTCGGCGATGAATTGCCGGACCGGCAATGGGAAAGCCTGCTTGCCGGGCCGCCGCAACGGACGACGGTCATGCCGCGCCCGGTTATCTGGCGCTCGCTCAAAAACGCGGCGGCGCTGGGTCGGATCGGCGAAACGGTGTTGCTGTCGCTGGTGGCGCTCGGCCAGGCCGGCCCGACCCAGGCCGATCCGACGGTATTGCGCACGGTTATCGAATCCTTGCGCGCCGTCGGGCTCGATGTTGAGGCCCGCGCCCTGGCCGTCGAAGCCGCGGTCGCCGCCGGAATATGAACCCGGCCCCGCCATCTGGGCGGCTATCTGGGCGGCTATCTGGGCAGCCATCCAGGCAAATCGAAATATTCTTGGAAATGATGGCGGCCGAACGCGGCGCATCGGTCAACACGCTCGACGCCTACCGGCGCGATCTCACCGACTTTGCCGGCTTCATGGCGCGCCGCGGGCGCCCCATCGAGGCGGCGGATGCCAAGAATATCCGCGACCACCTGGCGGACCTCAGCGGCCGCGGCCGAACCCCGGCGACGCGCGCGCGGCGCTTAAGCGTGATCCGCCGGTTTTTCGGATTTCTGTTCGCCGAGGGGGCGCGCGACGATGACCCGGCGCAAGGCATCGACAGCCCCAAGCTGGGCCGCCCGCTGCCCAAATATCTGGGCGAGGCGGAGGTCGAGCGCCTGATCGCCGAGGCGCGCCGGGTGCCGGGGCCCGGGGGCGCGCGCCTGACGGCGCTGGTCGAGGTGCTTTACGCCACCGGCTTGCGCGTTTCCGAATTGGTCGGGCTGCGCCTTTCCTCGGTCTCGCGCGATGGGCAAATGCTGCTGGTCCGCGGCAAGGGCGGCAAGGAACGCATGGTGCCGCTCGGCGATCCGGCGCGCGATGCGGTGGCCGCCTATCTCGAGGCGCGCGCCGGCTTTATTGCCGCGGGCCGCGCCTCGCCCTTCCTGTTTCCGTCGCCGGCGCGCGCCGGGCACCTGACCCGGGTGGCCTTTGCGGGCGCCCTGAAGGACTTGGCGGTGGCCGCCGGGCTCGATGCCAAACGGGTGTCGCCGCACGTGCTGCGTCATTCCTTCGCCAGCCACCTGTTGGCGCACGGCGCCGATCTCAGATCCCTGCAGCAGATGCTCGGCCATGCCGATATATCAACCACCCAGATCTACACCCACGTGCTCGAGCAGCGCCTGAAAAACCTGGTCGAAAGCAGCCACCCGCTGGCGTCCCGATCGGGAAATTCGCATTAGCGAATTTAGCGTAAATCGGGCCGCACACTTTAAGAATCTGGTGTGAAACACACCAGGGGTTTATCCCCTAAATCTTCTCCTTAAACTCGGTGTCCTCGAACACATTGATGCGCGGCGGCTCGCCCTCCATGCCGTATTCCGCCCAGCGCGACACGACGTGCTCATAAGCCTTTTCCGATAGCTTGGTGCGCGGCGAGAAGTTGTCGATATGCTTGTATTCCATACAGGCGTTGATCAGGCATTTGGAGCCCCAGGGCCGTTCCTCGGGCGGGTTGAGGCTGGGATCGAGATAGGTCGACCAGGTTTCGCGCAGGATATCGATGGAGGCGCTGGGCCGGGCGCGGGTCGCCATCGCCCACAGCACCTGGCCGTTGTCGGTGGGATCGACATCGTCATCGACGACGATGATGAACTTGCCGAAATAGGCGCCGCCCATGCATTGCGCGGCGAGCGCCATGGTCTGCGGCGCGTGCCCCGCATACATCTGTTTGATCGAGACCACGGTAATGCCCCAGCCGGCGGCTTCGGGGATCGACCAGACGCCCTGGATGCCGGGCACCCCCATCTTGTCGAGATCGCTCCAAACCTTGGAGGCGCGCACGCTCGCCCAGAACAGCCCGCATTCATTGGCCAGCCCATCGGCCATCAGGGCGCAGGTCAGCGTCGGATCGTCGCGGTAACGCACTTTTTCGATGCGCACATAGGGCGTCGTCGCCAGCGGCCGTCCGTAATAGCCGGTAAACTCGCCGAACGGCCCCTCGGCGAAGTTCTCGTCCGGATAGCAATTGCCCTCGAGGATGATCTCGGCGCCGGCCGGCAGCGGCAGGCCGGTGACGTCGCTGGTAAAGACCTCCATCGGCGCGCCGTTGATGCCGCCGTAATAATCGAGCTCGGATTCGGTCTTCGGGAACGAGGATGCGGCGACCACGAACAAGGTCGGGTCGATGCCGTAGCAGAGCGCCACCGGCATCGGCTTGCCCATCGCAAACCATTTGTCGCGGTCGAGCCCGGCATCCTTGCCCGGCGAAGTGTAGAGCCCGATCTCGTTCTTCGATTTGATCATCTGCCGGTAGGTGCCGACATTGACGCGCCCGGATTCAGGATCGCGGGTGATCACCGCCGTGCCGGTGCCCAGATACTTGCCGCCGTCCAGCGGCCACATGCGCGGCGCCGGGAATTTGGTGATGTCGATATCGGCGCCGGTTTCGACGTTCTGGTTGACCAAAAGGCCGGCCGGGTCGATTTCCTTGGGCGCTTTTTTCTGGTGCATTTTTTCTTTTAAGACCTTAACCGCGTCCAGGGGATGGTCCAGCGGTTCCTCGCCGATCGACAGGCAGAACCTGTCGAGGCTCGAGCCGATCAAGTTGTAGACGGCCTTGTGCCCCGGATGGCCCTTGATGTTCTCGAACAATAATGCCGGGCCGCCTTCTTCCTGGCCGACCATGTAGGTCAAGGTCGAGGTTTCCAGATCCGGATCGACCTCGACGGTAATACGCTTCAATTGGCCGAGCGCCTCGACCTTTTCGAGCCATTCGTCCAGGTCACTGTGGTTGGATAGCGAAGTCGCGGCGTCAGACATAGCGATGATCCTCTGGTGCTGGTGGGGTGTATTTAAAACCGGTCCGACAGCATATTGAATTGACCGCCCCGTTGACAGCCCACTTTTTTACCGATTATGCCAATTAGAGAGTCTCCCGCAGGGGTCGAATTTGCTAGGTTGTCAAACATCTGTTAATAATCTAGTAACACTTGTTTTATTGGCTGCTGGCCATGGGGCCTTGATCGGCTGTTTAAATCGCAGTCAATGCATAAATTGTCCAAGGTCTCTAAGTTCCTGGGGATTGGTTGGGGCGCGGGGCTGATTGTCTCGCAATTGGAATTGGGGTGCGCCGCATGTCGGATGACAATATCGTAAGACTGGACACGGACAGCCTGCCCGGCAGCCACGGCCATTTGGGCGGCTTGGTGTTCGGAAATCTGACCGGCGAGGATTGGCACAAGATTTTCAATCTCGGCCAGCGCCAGGAATTCATGCACGGTGATGTCATCCTCGAGCAGAACCAAAAAAACGATTCCCTCTATTTCATTTCCGATGGCCAGGTGCGCATCGAACGCCGCGAGGACGGCGGAAGCCAAGAATTAGCCCGGCTGGGCGTTGCCAGCGTGTTCGGCGAAATGTCGTTTCTTGAGAAATCCAATATCAGTGCCAGCGTTATTGCCGACGGGCATGTTGTGGCGCTCAAGATCAATGGCGACGATATTGAAGGCCTGATCGAGGAAGATGCGGAATTCGGAAGGCGGTTTTACCGGTCCATCGCCGTTTCCCTGTCGCGGCGGCTGCGCGCCACCAATCTACTCCTATAAGTTCCGGCATCGCTTCGCGGCGATCCGTCATTGATTGCCTTGGCGCTTGAAATTCAGCGGCGGGATATAAGCGGATTTGGCAAAAAAATGCGCGGTCCAGTGGAGAGCTGGACCGCGCGATTTCCTCAAGACGTGTTACGCCGCGAGTTTTTCGCTTACGGACTTGTTTCCACCCCGGTCCGCTTTCGCGTTTTCACGCTCCACCGAAATAGGTCGGGATTCTTCTGGCGATGATCCCTTGGTAAGGTCGAGCCATAATTTTGCTTTGGTTAAATTGAACGTAACTGCCTGGGTCATTGACACAAACCTTTGTCGTCTTTTCTTGGTTTGGTCCCTGGGGGAACCTGGGGAGTTGGCGGCGGCAATTACCGTCCGCCAATGAGAGGACAATAACCGGCAAAGGTTACGATAAGCTGAATCAACAGAAGAATAGCCCGGCTGGGGATGGCCGGGTCGGCCAGCCGGGCGTGATCAATGCTCCGGCATTGACGCAAGGGCGGGTTTGAAACCCGCCCCTACACACGGAATGGCGGCGCGCCATTGCCCCCTACATGAACAGGTGCCAAGAAGGACGCCCGCATGGCCAACCCGGCCATCCCCCGCGCGCTATGCCCCTTAATCCTGCTCCGCACAAGTGCGGAAACCGGCGAACACGTCGCGCCGCTCGGGGGTGAAATAGTTGCGGTACATATTGGTGACCATGCGCCCGCGGCTCGCCCAGGCGCCGCCGCGCAAGACTTTTCGGGTGCCGAATACCGGCTCCGAATATTCCTTGTAGGAATCGGGTTTGAAACCGGGATAGGGGTCGAACTGGCTGGATGTCCATTCCCAGACATTGCCGAGCATCTGCCGGCAGCCCCAGGCGCTGTCGCCACCCGGGAACGCCGCCACATCGGCGCAGCCCAGCGCCCGGCTGTCGAGATTGGCGCGGGCTTCGGTTGCCGGCGCATCGCCCCAGGGATAGCGCCGCTTGGTGGGCGCGATGCCGCCATTGCCACCACCGTCATTTGAGGGCTCGCCGGCCGCCGCCACTTCCCATTCCAGCTCGGTCGGCAGGCGCCGGCCGGCCCATTTGCAATAGGCGTGGGCCTCGTACCAATTGACGTGGATCACTGGTTTGTCGGGCGCCAGATCGATGATCCGGTCGAAATTGCGCAGCTTCCATTTGCCGGCGCCGTCCGGGATCCAATAGATCGGATGCTCGGCTTCATTTTCCACCCGCCAGCCCCAGCCGACATCGCGCCAGAGATCGCGGCGCTGGTAGCCGTCGTCGGCGACGAAGGCGGCGAACTCGGCGTTGGTCACGGGCGCACGGGCGATCTGGAACGGATAGACGGTCATCTGGTGGTCCCATTTTTCGTTGTCGAACATGAACGGCACGGACTTGTCCGACCCCAGCCGGAAGCTGCCGCCCGGGATATCCACATCCCCTGGCAGCGGCCCCGCATCCAGCCGGCTTGCATCGAAATCCCTGGCGACGGCCAACTCCGGTTCCGGATATTCCAGGGTCTGGCGGGTATAGGTATAGGCTTCGGTGTGCATGTCTTCGTGGAAGGCGGCAAACTGATAGATGAAGCTGTCCTGTTCCGACGCCATCTCGCCCTCGAGCCGCGCACAGAGCTTGTCCTGGACGTCCCGCATATATTGTAGGCATCGCTGGCGGCCGAGAAGCGGCAGGTCCCAGCGGATGCCGTGGATGACGGCGATCGAATCGTAGAGATCGTCGCCGTTGTTCAGCAATGGCGGCTGGCCATAGAGCAGGCGCAGGATAAACTGCTCGTAAAACCAGGCGACATGGCCGACCTCCCACAAAAGTGGATTTACGATGCCGAGCCGGGGGCCGATAATCTGTTCATCGTCGAGGCTGTTGAACAGTTCCAGCGAGCGGTTACCGGCATCGGCCAATGTGTCGATCAAATACTGGTTGCTGACGATTTCGGTCATGGCGGATAAATTGTCCTGGTATAAGGGTTTCGGGTGAGAATGAAGATTATTCAAATAACGCCGGCTGGCAAGCGCTCGAAATCGGGAAACCGGGTCACCGCCGAGCGCTGGGCGCGGCTCATTCGCGGCCTCGGCCACCGGGTCGATACCAGCGTCGAATATGACGGCCGGCCCGCCGATGCGATGATCGCCCTGCATGCCTGGCGCAGCCACGCCGCCATCATCCGCTTCAAATCAATGTACCCCGGGCGTCCGCTGGTCTTGGCGCTGACCGGCACCGACATCAACGAATTCATCCACAGCCATCCCGAACCGACCCTCGAATCCATCCAATTGGCCGATGCCCTGGTCTGCCTGCACGATAAGGTGCCGGACCTGGTGCCCGCAGCCCAGCGAAGTAAATTGAGCGTCATCTACCAATCGGCGCCGCCCCTGGCCGGCCCGCGCAACCCGGCGGTGCGCAATTTCGATATCTGCGTCATCGGGCACTTACGCCGGGAGAAGGATCCGTTCCGCACCGCCGAGGCGGTGCGCGGGCTGCCGGCGGCGTCGCGCATCCGGGTCATCCATCTCGGCGGCGCCCACGACCAAAGCTGGGCGAAACAGGCGCGCCGCCTGATGAAGACCAATCGGCGCTACCATTGGCTCGGCGAGGTGCCGAAATGGCGGGTGCGGCGCGAATTCCGGAAAACCCGGGCGATGGTCATCTCGTCGCGCAACGAGGGCGGCGCCAATGTGGTCTCCGAGGCCCTCATCGCCGGCGTGCCGGTGATCGCCTCCGAGATCACCGGCAATGTCGGATTGCTCGGCCAGGACTATGAGGGCTATTACAGGCTCGAAGACGCGGCGGCCCTGCGGGCGCTGCTGCTCAGATGCGAAACCGAGCCCGCGTTCCTGGACCGTTTAACCGCCCAGGGCCGCGCCCTGGCGCCCAACTTCACGCCCGAAGAGGAACAGCGCCGCTGGGCGGCGGTGATTGAAAGCGTGGGCGGGTGAGGGGCGGGTTTGGAACCCGCCCGGGCCATTACGGCAATTTCACACATGTTCAAGTTTCTGCCCCCAACCCACATGATCAAGAGGTCTTGATTTGACTTCGAATAGGGGAAGAACAAATCTTGCAGAACGCGCCTGGGAAGGGCGAAATTCCGAAATCCACGTTTCACGATTAGGGAGGCGTGACCATGTTCAACAAAATTCTTATGGCCTTGGTATTGAGCTTGGCCCTAGCCTCGCAGACGTGGGCGGCCGGCTCCACCAGTAAATCGACCAAGAGAACCTCCACCTACGACATCGCCGAGAAAGCAGTCAAGGCGGGGGACTACAAACGTGCCATCCCGCTTCTGCGGAAGGTGGTCGCCAATAAGCCGGACCACTACAACGCGTTAAACTATTTAGGATTCAGCCACCGTCAGTTAGGTGAGAACGACATTGCGCTCGACTACTATAAGAAGGTGCTGGCCATGAAACCGGACCACCGGGGCGCCAACGAGTATCTGGGCGAACTGTATCTGAAGGAGGGAAAACTGGATCTGGCCAAGCAGCAGCTGGCCAAGCTCGACAAAATCTGCACCTTCGGGTGCGAGGAATTTGACGACCTGGAAGCCTCCATCAAGGTTTACTCGGAGCGCGGTGGCGTCACCGGCTTCTCCAAGCAGCCACAGAGCGCCAAATAATACGAGCGCCGGACATACCGGCCATTGCCCCATGACACTGGCATCGTTTTTTGGCGCTTACGGGCCGTCAGTGGTGGCGTTTGCCGTTTTCGGCCTGCTCCATTCCGTCGCCGCCCACGAGCCGTTCAAGGAATGGCTCGGGCACTTGACGGCACCGTTCTTCGTCGAGCATTTCTGGCGCATCACGTACTGTGCCCTTAGCTTTTGGGCACTTTACTACGCGGTCGCGTCACTGCATTGGGAACGAAACATCGAGAATGACGTTTGGCTGGTCGCCTATCCCGCCTGGTTGTGGCAGGCGATGACCTTGGCGCATCTGGGTTCCGTCGCCCTGATGTACGCCGCCTTCCTGCAAAGCGACTATCTCGAGTTCCTGGGCTTCACCCAGGCATGGCGAGGGATGCGCGCACTCGCCGGGCGGCCAGCACCGAGGCTCGAACTGTTTGGCACTGATCGCTTGGTTGTCAGCGGAGTTTACCGGTGGATGCGGCACCCGATGCTGACCGCCGGGCTCGCGTTCCTGCTCATCAGCGGTCCCAGTTTGAACAATCTCGTATACACAGCCATGTACGCCGCCTATATGATCATCGGCGCCTATTACGAGGAGCGGCGGATGATCCGTCTGTTCGGCGACGATTACCTCGCCTACAAGCGCCGCGTCGGCGCCTTCTTTCCAAGGCTCTGGCGCGGGGCAAGGTGACGCCATGGGAGAGTTCTGGGAACAGATTTCTGATTTTTTCTACGACCCGGTGGTGTACTGGACCGCGCCCCTGGCCTTGGTTGCTGCTCGGGCGGCATTCCTGCGGCTTCGCGCTAACTTCACTCGCAATCTTAAAAAGGGATAGACCATGATTGTCGATTTTCAGCATCATTACACGCCCAAGAAGATGGTCGAGGCCAAGGGCGGCGGCAGTGGCATCGGCACATTTTTTAAGGACGGGCGGCCCGGCCATACCTATCATCCACTGCTTTATGATCTCGATTCCCACATCGTTATGATGGACAAGGCGGGCATCGATATTTCGGTGCTCACTTGTGGCGAGGGCTACGACAGCGACCTGGAAACCTGCCAGGGGATCAACCAGGAAATGAAGCAAGTCGTCGACGCCTATGGCGGGCGATTCATGTGCCTCGGCTCAGCCCCGGCAACGGGCGGGCCGGAGGCCATGAAAGAAGTCGCCCGCTGCGCCGATGAATATGGTTTTCCGGGCATCGCCATTGTTTCCGAACTTCAAGGGCTGGCCCTCGATGATGCCGCCTTCGATCCTTTCTGGGCCGAATGTCAGCGCCGCGGCCTTTATGTTTTTGTCCATCCGATCAATCACGCCATTACCTGGGAGCGCATGGACACCGACGATCTGCATCGCTGCGTCGGGCGGGAATTTTCTCTGATTGTCGCCTGCATCAAACTGATCTGCAGCGGGGTTCTCGACCGCTATCCCGATCTGATGGTTCAGTTCGGCCATCTGGCCGGCGGCGTCGGCTGGTATGTCGGGCGCTTTCGCAGCTATCTGGAGGACAAGGAATTCTGGGGTACGGCGGACCATCCGATACATGGCCGCAAGCCAGAACATGATTTTATGCACTATATCGAGAACCGGCTGATGTTCGATACCGGCGGCTGGAGCGGCCCCATCGACACGGCGCGCTACGCCGTGCAATGGATCGAACGCGGCCTGATGGATATCCCGGCCGAGCGCATGGTCTTCGCCACCGATTATCCGCAAGCCGTGCGCACCGATCAGGAAATCGTCGATTACGTCGCCGGCGTAAAGGCGCTGGGAGCGGACGGCGCCAAAATCCTGTCGACCCAAAACGCCGCCCGCCTGATCCCCGGATTGGTCTGAGGCAATCGGTTAGGCCAAAACCGCCGATGAGCGATTCGGGTCATGTGTGGACGGCTCCCTTTTGGCAAGGGCTAACTTGACGTTTCTGCAAATTGGTCAGCTACAGTCAAGGGTCCGGCCTGTTTGCGCGGAATTACCCGCCAAGTCCTTGCCCGCCATACTCGACGGGTACATCGAACAGCCATATACATCATCACCGCGAGGCCGATCACCTCGGGTCAAGTCTTAAAATAACGGCATGGATTTCTCATCCGGGGACAGCACGAGGCAGGCTCTTAGCGCGCAGGCAATTTTCCTCTGACATTGCCCAATGTACCTCTTGACATCATGCGGGAAAGTATCAAAAGTGAGAAGCGCCCACCATTCGGTTGGTGGGGCAGCGGTCGATAACAAGTGGCCTGTATCTTCTAATTTGCACCCCTACGACGGCGTTGCAAGGTTTCCGGCGAGGAGCGCGCCGCGCCGTGGTGCCAATCCACCACAAGTGGTGCGCG
>NZAK01000139.1 GCA_002687515.1 Rhodospirillaceae bacterium | reverse complement strand
CTGCGGTCGTCACCTTCAATAAAACGTTTCATCGCAAAATCCTCGTCAACAACGTGACGAGATTCTAGCACAAATCACGTTTTTACACAGTCTGGACCCAAAGCTGCCAATCTCGATTCCTGCCTGCGGGATTACCATGAGACCAACTTCCTTTAATAAGGCGCTCTGTATAGTATCAAAGGCGGGCAAGAAGAAAGGGGCGCCATAAACGCCCCCCTTACACCATCAAGTGAAATTTGATTTTAGAATTTTACCTTGATACCGCCAACAGCGGCCCAACCGCTGTTGTTGTTGGAATCGTTGGTCAATTCGTCTTCATAATCGACCCAGAAGAGGGTGCCGACGGCAGCTACGCCCTGACCCAAATCATAGGTCGCGCCGAGGGACACGATGTTTTTAGAATCGTCGCCAGCTGTCGCGTTGGACATCGGCATCTCGCCATGCTGATAGCGCAGGCCAACCGAATAACCCTCCGGCTTGAACATCACGCCGATGTCGAAGACTTCCTCTTCGTCGGAGTTGGCCGTGCCCTCGAGGCCTGAATCTTCGTTGTCGACATTCAGGAACGAACCGCCGACCGTGATGTCGCCCGCCGAAGCGGGCTTCGCGAAGGCGGGAGCGGCTGCGCGGGCTGGACCATGTCAACCCCCGCCCTCGGTCGGTGTTTATGCCCTTGCGCAACGCAAATTCCGTACTAAATCCTTAGGAACATTCCAAGAACTAAACGCAAGGAGATTCCAATGGACACACCGACTCCAAATATCGATACCGAGCTCAAACCCCGCCACGAAACCTTCGCCCGTGCCTATGCGTCCGGGGCCAGTGGGGCGGCGGCGGCGCGGATTGCTGGTTATGGGCCGGCGGGCGCCGCCAGCCGGGCCAGCGAATTGTTGTGCCGGCCCGAAGTGGCGGACCGGTTGGCTGAGCTGTCCGCCGAACAGGGCGCGGCGCGCGCCGAGGCCGCGGAGGCGCTGCTGGCCAAGCTGGAACCGGTCTATGAGAAAGGGCTGGAGGCCGGCGACACCGACGCGGTGCTGCAGGTGGTGGAATTGCAGGCGCGCATTATGGGTTTGGTCCACGGCGGCGCCACCATCCGGCCGCGCGCCTTGGCCAGCGCGGCGGCGCATGGTTCCGTTGCTGTGCCTGAATCCGGGCACGAAGATTTTTTGGACTCCCTCGGCCTCGCGGAGAACGGCATCGACGGCGATCAATGAACCGGTAGGAACCGGGATGATTAGTGATGAAACGGTATGGTGGAAAACGGGCGCAGCCCGCCTGGGGATGGAAGGGTCGGCCAGGCGGGCGTCGATCTAGGCACGGAGTCGGTGAAGCGGTTAGGCAGGCTAGACCATTGGCGCTTAAACTAGCGACCGTCCCACACCGATTTCGGGATCAGCACCTCGCCCTGCATGATGCGGCGCGCGGTGCGGACGAAGCCGACACGCTTGATCTCGGGCGCGGCGCCGATGCCATCGCACTCGATGACGGTTTCCAGCCTGCCCGCCGGATGCTCGATGACGATCGACTGGCCGGGTGCGTCTTCGGCCCGGCCGATGCCTTGGGCAACGGTGCCCGATATGACGCTGGCGGCGGCCAGGCACATGCCGCCGACCAAGGGGAAGGTGGCGTGGCATTCCTGGGGCACGAAATAGCGGGCGTTGATATTGCCGCCCGAGCGGGCCTCGGAAATGATGCAGAACTTGGGCACCACCCGGCCGGCCGGATCGCCCATGCCCATCAGATGCGAGGCTTCGATGCGGATGGCTTCCAATCGCTCGAGGAAATCCCGGTCGGCGTCCAGCTCGGGTTTGGATTCGTAGCCGGTTTTTCCCATATCGGCTGCCCGGGCGATGATCATCGGCACGGCGACATCGACGCAGGAGACTTCTGTTCCGTCGATCACATCGACCGATTGTCCGGTGGGCAGCAGTTTATCGGTGATCGATCCGACCATGCGGCTGAAATACAGCATCACCGGCGCCGCCGTGCCCGGCGCGCCGTCGATGGCCGTGTCGCCGTCATAGATAACGCCGCCGCCGGGCGTCTGCACGGTGGCATCGATGATGGCGCCGGTATTGACGTTGTGGATGCGGACTTGGGTTTCGGGATCGCTTGCCGCCACCATCCCCGCCTCGATGGCGAACGGCCCGACGCCCGAGGTCATGTTGCCGCAATTGGGCGCGTAATCGACAAAATCACGGTCGACCAGGACCTGGCCGAACAGGTAATCGACGTCGGCATCATCGCGCGCCGACGGGCCGATCATGGCCACCTTGCTGGTCAGCCATTGGGCGCCGCCGATGCCGTCCACCTGGCGCTCATGGGGCGAACCCATCACCGCCAGCAACACACGGGTGAGGGTCTCGCGGTCCTCGGGCAGATCGGAAAGCCGGAAATATGGCCCGCGCGAGGTGCCGCCGCGCATGATGACGCAGGGAATAGCTGTCTGCACGGATCGCCTCCTTTCGTTTGCCGGCATCATTCAGCACCGGATATTTGCCGTCAACCGGCAAAAAACCCCGGACATTGTAATGGATCGAAGATCATATATGCTGGCCGCGCCCGGCTGCATAAGCCGGTTATAGCGGGGGAGATGGCGATAAATATGAGTGCCGATTACCACGATTCAATCTATTGCGATGAATGGAATAGGTGGCAGGATCCAGTGCTGCCGGAAACGTTCAATCCGACCACCTACCTGCTCGACAAACATCTGGGAACGCCCACCGAAAACAAGATCGGGCTGGTCGTCGACGAAGCGGAATACAGCTATGCCGATCTGCTGGCCGGGGCCTGCCGGGCGGCGCACGGCTTCGTCTCGCTCGGCATGCGGCCCGGCGAGCGGCTGCTGATGTTCGGCACCAACTCAATCGAATATGTGGCCGCCTGGCTCGGCGCCATCCGGGCCGGGATCGTCCCGGTGGTGGTCTCCGATCTCTATAAGGCGCCGAACCTGCTCTACTTCATCGACGATACGGCGGCGCAGGCGCTGTTTATCGATGCCGAGCAATTGGACAAACTGGCCGAGGTCGCCGGCGAGCTTCCGGCCAGCCTTTCCAAGCTGATCGTCCGGGGGAGCGGCGATGAATTCGAAAGCGCAAACCTCCAGGCAACCGGCTATCAAAGCCTGACCAGCGGTCAACCCGGCGCCTTCGAGCCGCTGCCCCGGCATCATAACGACATCGCCTATATGTTTTATTCGGGCGGCACCACCGGCGCCGCCAAGGGCATCACCCATCTGGCCCACGATTTCGCCATCGTGCCCGAACGCCACGGCGCCTTTTGGGAATACACCGAAGACGACATCGTGCACGCCACCTCGAAGGCCTATTTCACCCATGGCCTCTGGCCGGGCATTTTAATTCCGCTCTATTGGGGCGCCAAAAGCGTCATCAGCCGCCTGCCGCCGGCGCCGGAAAACGTGTTCCGCATCATCGTGCGCGAAAAGGTGAGCAAGCTGATCACCGTGCCGACGGTGATCAAGAACATGACCGCCCACGCCGAAGATTTGGCCGAAGACTTGGCCGAGACCCCGGATATGAGCTCGGTATCATTGGTGATCAGTGCTTCGGAGAAAATGCCGCCGGAAGTGTTCGAACGTTTCGATGCCCTGTTCGGGCTGGAAATCCTCGATTCCATCGGCTCCTCGGAAGTGACCTATGAATGGATCGCCAACCGGCCGCGGGAGTTCAAGCGCGGCAGCCTCGGAAAACCGGTGTTCGGCGTCGGCGTCAAGCTGATCGACGACGGCGGCAACGAGATTACCGAACCCAATGTCAGCGGCGAATGCTGGGTCAGGAGCCGCACCGCCTGCTTCTTCTATTGGCGCAAATACGATAAATCGCGGGATACCTTCATCGGGCCCTGGACCCGCACCGGCGATACGCTGTTGTTCGACGAGGACGGCTTTTTCTGGTTCGCCGGGCGCAGCGACGACATCTTCAAGGTCAAGGGCCTATGGGTTTCGCCGATCGAAGTGGAAGCGGCGATCACCGAGCATCCCGGCGTCTTGGAAGCCGCCGTCATCCCGGCCGAGGATTCTGAAGGCCTGACCGTGCCGAAAGCCTTCGTCGTCCTGCGCCAAGGCCAGGCGGCAAGCGGCGAGCTGGCCGATGAGCTCAAGGAACGGGTGCGCGCGGTCGGCGGCTACAAGGTGCCGGAGCAAATCGTCTTTACCGGCGATCTGCCGCGAACCACATTGATGAAGATCGACCGGCGCACGCTCCGGGAAATGGAACGGGAAACATGATTCTGAACCAAGCTCAGGTAATGATCAGGGACTCGGCGCGGCGTTTTGCCCTGTCCGAGTTGAAGCCATCCGCCGCCGAACGGGACCGCAGCGGCGCCTTTCCCACCGAAACCTTGCGCCAGATGGGCGAGCTTGGCCTGATGGGGGTTGCGGTGCCGGAAGCCTGGGGCGGCGCCGGCGCCGATTATACGTCGCTGGCCGTGGCCGTCGAGGAAATCGCCGCCGGCGACGGCGCCTTGGCGACCATCATGTCGACGCATAATTCCCTCGGTTGCCTGCCGATTAACCGCCATGGCACCGATGCCCAGAAAGAAAGGTTTTTGAAACCCCTGGCCAGGGGCAAAATGATCGGCGGTTTCTCGATCACCGAATCCCAATCGGGATCGAACGCCGCCGACATCCGCACTCGGGCGACGCCGGACGGCGACGGTTATATCATTGACGGGACCAAGCATTTCGTAACCTCCGGGACCGGCGCCGATGTTGTCAATCTTTTCGCCTCGACCGATCCCGGTGGAGACACCGGCGCCATATGCTGCTTCATCGTGCCGATGGATACGCCCGGCGTGGAAATCCTGCGGGCCGAGAAGAAATTGGGCATCCACGCCTCGGGAACCGCTTCGATCGCCTTCAACGAAGTCAGGGTTGGCGGCGATCTGATGCTGGGCAAGGCCGGCGAAGGCTACCATATCGCCTTGCAAAGCCTCGGCATCAGCCGCCTCGGCATCGCCGCCCAGGCGGTTGGCCTGGCCCAGGCGGCGCTGAACGAAGCCCTCGATTACGCCCGTGAGCGCGTCTCCTTCGACAAGCCGATAATAAAACATCAGGCGGTGGCTTTCCGGCTTGCCGATATGGCGACCCGTATCGAGGCGGCGCGCCAATTGACCCATCAGGCCGTCGCCCTCTTGGACGCCGGCCTGCCGTTTCAAAAAGAATCCTCGATGGCCAAACTCTATGCTTCGGAAATGGCCGAGACGGTCGCCTCGGACGCCATCCAAATTCACGGCGGCTATGGTTACCTGAACGACTATCCGGTCGAGCGCATCTATAGGGATGCGCGCATCTGCCAAATCTACGAAGGCACCAGCGACATCCAACGCATGGTCATCAGCCGCGCCCTTGAAAAAGAGTGACGGCGGATAGCCATCCGGATATTTACCTGGAAATCCCCGTTGATAAAGGAAACGACGCATGAGCGAAGAGAAATCATCCGCATCGACCGACACCACCAAGCCGGCAAGCGATAAACCGGCCGGCGACAGTTCCGATTCGTCGACCGCCGACAGCGGCGGCGGCAAAAAAAAAGCTTCGCCGGCCCGTCCGACCAGTTACTTTTCGAACGTGCGCTCCGATGAATATCGTTCCGGTTGGGAAGATATATTCGGCGGCGGAAAATCCAAAACCGGAAAGCAAGCGCGCGCCTCCAAGGCGGCGGCGAACGGCCCGATAACAATCGAACTCGGCAACGGCGATTTCGACGATGCATTGCTTGAGGAGCTGGAAACCGCACTCCGCAGGAAAGCCAGAAAGGACAAGATCAAACTCGGCAGGAAATCAAAAACGCGGCAATTTAATTGGCGTCTCAGTTGCGAAATAACCGGTTGAGGCGGCCTTAACGCGCCTTGGTATTAGCTCCCGTGGTCGCGCGCCCACATCTCCTTTAGATCGTCGCGGCGGATTTTGCCGCGGTCCGATTTTGGTAATTCATCGATCATATAGGCGCGCTTCGGGCATTTGAATTCGGGCAAGGTCTCGGCGCAATGGGCGAGGATTTCGTCCTCATCGAGGCTTTCGCCCGATTTCGGCTTGACGTAGCAGACCACTTCCTCGCCATAGATATCGTCGGGCACGCCGATGGCGGCGGCTTCGCTGATTTTGTCCAGCTTCGAGAGGACATGATCGATTTCCAGGGGCGCGATATTGACGCCGCCGCGGATGATCAAATCCTTGCTGCGCCCGGTCACGGTGACGAAACCGTCTTCGTCCATGATCGCCAGATCGCCGGTGCGCATCGGCGCCGCGCGCTGGTCCTGCCATTCGCCTTCAGGGGTGATGACGAAAATGGAAGTCTGCGGGCCGCCGACGGTGACCTCGCCCTCGGCGCCCGGCGGCAGGGGATTGCCGTCGCCGTCGACGATCTGGAACTGCTGATGCTTGGCCGGCGGGCCGACGGTTCCCATGCGGCGGCGATTGTGGCGGTTGCCGCAAACCCATCCGGCTTCCGACATGCCGTAAAGCTGCAACAGGGTGACGCCGTACATGCTTTCGAACTTCTGCCACTGTTCCGGCGACAAAGGCGCCGTCGAACAGGTCATAAGCCTGAGGCTCGGGATATCGTCGGCGGTGATGCCGAGCGGCTCGCCCAGCAGCATGTTGACCACCGTCGGCACCCCGGCGGCGAAGGTGATCTCGTGGTCCTTGATCCATTCGAAGAAGCGGCCATGGGAGAAGCGCTTGGCGAAATACATGGAAAGGCCGGTGACGATCCACGGCATCAGGCTCAGCACCTGCGCCGAATTCCAGCCGAAAGAACGGTATTCCAGGGTCCGGTCGTCAGCCGTCAAATCCAAAAAATCGATGGTGTTGAGGCCGTTCAGCCAATAGGCCATGTGGTTGTAGACGACGCTTTTCGGCTTCGACGTGGTGCCCGAGGTGCAGAAGATGCAGGAAATATCGTCGGGGCCGTTTTCCGTTGCCACCTCGGGTTCGGGAGCAACCAATGCCAGCTGGCTGAAAAATTCCTCCCCATCGGTGACGCCGCTGTAATCCTGGTCCCAGCCGTCGAAACGCATGATGATGCCGCCGACGCCGCCGGTCATCGCGGCGCCGTCGATATCGGTGTGCCAGAGGGTGAGCTTGGGCTCGATGGTCTGCAGCAATTCCCGAATATGGCCGGCGTTTATTTCGACATTGAGCGGGCAGACGACGGCGCCGAGGCGCCAGATGCCCATCCAGATCAGCAGCTTTTCCAGGCACTCGTCGGCGAGCAGCGCCACCCTGTCGCCCTTGCCGATGCCGAGACTAACCAGGTAGCGGGCGGTGCGGTTGGCGGCTTCGTGAAGCTGGGCATAGCTCGCCGATTTGTCCTGATCCAGATCATAGAGCGCGATCTTACCGGGGTGCCGTTCGCGATTTTCATCGAGCACGGCGCGGATCGATTGAAATAGGTATGCCAGGTCCGTTTCCTGCATCGCTGCTTTCCTCGCCGGGAATTACTTATCCCGCTTGAAGCCATACTCCTCCCAGCGGCTGTCAACCTTCTCCCAATCCTCGTCATGGGGGATGACCATCGGCGGATAGCGGTTGCCGCCATACTGCTCCTCGGGATCGAAATCCATATTGACGGTGGCGTCGATCAGCATGCGCGTCCATTTGCCGGTGCCGTAGAGCATCGGATCGCGGTCCGCGAGCCGGGTCGAAGGGTCGAGCAACGAGCCGAAGGTGGAGGGGAAAAAGACGATATCATCCTCGGCGGCGTTGACCCGGTAGGCCAGGGCCCAATCGAGGGCGCCGTAATCGTGGATGTCGATATCCTCGTCGACTACCCAGATGTTTTTGTAGCGCAAGTGGGCCGCGTTCGAACCCCAGATGGCGGCGGCCGCCTGCTTGGCCTGGCCGCGATAGGTCTGGTGTATCTGGATCATCAGCGAGGTGCCGTTGTTGGCCGCCGGGCAATGGACATCGGTAATCCCCGGCACGCCGGCGCGCTCGAGCACGTTCCAGGCGATACCGGCGCGCTGCACCGACGAGGTCACCGAGTTTTCGTTGAGCATCTTGGGCATCGTGCCTTCCAAGGTGCCGCGGTGGATGGGGTCGTCGCGGTGGGTTACGCAGGTCACCTGGGTGACATGCTTGGGGCCCTGATCGCCGCCGAAATAGCCGGTGTACTCGCCGAACGGGCCTTCCATCTCGAAGGTCGCCGGGTCATCGTCGATAAAGCCCTCGATCACCATTTCGGCGTCGGCGGGAACCCAGAGATCGCTGGTTTCGCACTTGACCAGCGGCACCGGCTCGCCGCGCATGGCGCCCATCACTTCATATTCGCAGACCCCCGTCGGCACCGGCGCCGAGGCGCAGAAGCTCATCGACGGCTCCCAGCCATAGACATGGGCGACCGGCATCTTCATGCCGCGCTGGCGCCATTTTTCGAAATGCACGCCCCAATGCTGGGCCCGCCACAAAAGCACCGGGAGGGTATTTTTCTTCTCCCCCAGCATGCCGCGATAAAGGCCGACATTATGAACGCCGGTATCGGGGTCCATGGTGATCGTCGCCTGATAGGTGTTGATGTATCGCCCGCCGTCTTCCCGGTGCCAGCGCGGCACCGGAATCTTGTAGAGATCGATATCGTCGCCCTGGTGGATGTTCTCCTTGACCTTGCCGGTTTCGACCTCGACCGGCGGCACCCGCTGGTCCAGGTAATAACGCACCGCCTGCACCATATCGCGGACCGGCGCGTCCTTGGGCAGGCCCAGCGTCATGGCGACGCGGGTATAGTTGGACATGCCGCCGGTGAACACCCGGCGGCACCAGACATCGTCGCCGGGGCCATAGCCGGAGATGTTGTCGAACAACAGCGCCGGGCCGTCGCCGTTGCCGAAGGCGCGGCGCGCGATGGTGCCGAGCTCGCAGTTCCAATCGACCTCGGCCTCGATCTCGTGGATCTCGCCCTCGATCCTCAGCGCCTCGATCCAGCCGCGCAAATCGCCGAACGCCCTCGGCACCAGCCGATTTGAAACTTCCGGATTATTGTTCAATTTCTCTACTCCTATCCTGGTTCCTGTTTATCGATTAATATCGGGCTGCTCGCCGAGACCCAGTTCCTTCCAGCGCGCGCGCACGGCGGCGCTGTCTTCGTCCGAGAGGCGCACCGATGGCGGATAGCGGTTGCCGTCGGCGTCCGGCTGGTAATCAAGATTGATGGTGGCGTCGATCAGGACCCGGTTCCATTTGCCGGTCCCGAACTGATGCACATTGGCGTCGCGCTTGCGCGTCGAGGGATCGAGCCCGGCGCCCCAATTGGCCGGATAGATGATGACATCGTCCTCGCCGGCATTGACCCGGAAGGCGACCGCCCAATCGACGGCGGCGTAATCGTGGATATCGATATCGCCATCGACAACCGTGACATGCTTGTAGCGCACGTGCGACGCGGAATCGCCCCACAGCGCGGCGGCCACCTGCTTGGCCTGGTTGCGGTAGGTCTGATTGATCTGCACGTTGAGATTTATCCCGGCATGGATCGGCGCGCCCCAGACATCGGTGATCCCCGGCACGCCCGCCTTCTCAAGCGCGTTCCAGGCGGTCGCCGTGCGCTGCACCGAACTCATCACCGCGTTTTCGGTGAAGCTGCCGGGCAGCGTGCCTTCGATGGTGCCGCGGAATATGGGTTCGTTGCGGTGGGTTACGCAAGTGACGCGGGTGGTGTGCTTCTTGGTATCGCCGGGGGCGTAGAAACCGGTGAACTCGGCATAGGGGCCTTCGGTGGTGAAGGTTTCGGGATCGGACGAAATATATCCCTCGATGACGATTTCGGCCGATGCCGGCACCATCAGGGGGACAGTTTCGCATTCCACCAGCTCCACCGGCACCCCGCGGATGGCGCCCATCACATCATATTCGGATATGCCCCGCTGGATCGGCGCGCCGCCGGTGAAACCCAGCGACGGTTCCCAGCCGATGACGTAGGCAACCGGCATCTCGGCGCCGCGCTCGGCGTTTTTGCTGTAATGTTCGCCCCAATGCTGGGCGCGCCAGAGAAGGACGGGGATTTTGTCGCGCCCGGACACCATGCCCCGGTAGATGCCGACATTGTGGGTGCCGGTGTCGGGGTCCTTGGTGACGCAGCCGGCATAGGTCAGGATATAGCGCCCGCCATCGAGCCGGTTCCATTTCGGTACCGGAAATTTCAAAAGGTCAATATCGTCGCCGGTCAGGATGTTCTGCTTGACCGGGCCGTCCTTGACCACCACCGACTCGACCCGCTGGTTGAATATGGTGCGGCAGATTTTGACCAGTTCCCTGGGGTGGGTATCGCCGGGCAGGCCGAACATCATGGCCAAGCGCGAATAGCTGCCCTGGCCGCCGGTAAATATCCGCGACGACAGAGCGTCCGGTGCGCCATAATCCTTGATGTTGTTGAACAACAGCGCCGGCGCGGCGCCGGTGCCCTGGGCCATCCTGATGATCGAGCCGATCTCCACGTCCCAATCGACCTCGGCATCGATCTCGCGGAGCTCGCCCTCGGCGCGGAGCGCATCGATCCAGCCGCGCAGATCGCCGAACGCGCTTTCGCTCCGCCGGGCCGGAATATCGCTGGATGTTTCCCCCACCTGGACCGCTCCTGGTTTTGTTGTTGGCGGCGATGCTGCTGAATTCGAACCAAATGATTGCGAATATCGCGAACCCTCAAGGGCGCGTCAAACAATACCCTTGTACTTCGAAAATATTGGGAATAAGGCATAGGGCAACAACAATTTTCTGCAATTTCGTTTCAGGGGACATTTTCCAACGCCATCCAAGTTTGTATCAAAGGAGTGATCGAGAAAATGCCCGACAAGCCATACCGCGAGGTTATCACCATTCACGGCACCAATGTGACGCTCGAACAGGCCGCTTCGCCGATCGAGAATTTGGGCGTCGTCGGCGGCCAGGAAAAGTTCAACCATGTCAACTTCCTGGACCCCAAATTCCGGCCGGAGAACTATAACAAGGCCGATGGCGCGCCGTTGCGCATGTTCGATTCCGACAGCGTCAAGATCGATCTCTCCAAACGCAGCATCGAGGATATGGGGTTCTGGCACCGCAACGTCGATTACAACGAAATCATCTTCTGTTTTCGCGGCGCCTTGCGCTGGGAAACCGAAATGGGAACGGTGACCCTTCATGCCGGCGAAATGATCCTAATCCCGAAGGGGATTTCCCACCGCTCGATGCTGTGCGATGAATCGGAAGAGGAAAACATGCTGCTCGAGCTCAAGGTCCGCGACGAACTTACCTATGTCGGGGACGGCGATGCCGGCAAGGGATGAAGCGGCGGATGAGGTGATAAATGCCGGACGGCGATGCGATGCGTAAAGCTCTGGAAAAGCTGGTGGTCGATTTCACCGAGGCCTTCAACCGCGAGGATATCGACGAGGTGATGTCCTATTTCGCCGAAGACGCCATTTACGATGAGTTCCATGGCGGACGGCATGTCGGCAAGGCGGCGATCCGCGACGCCTTCATCCCCCAGTTCCGGGGCGACTATGGGCGCATGCGCTTTCATACCGAGGACATGTTCGTCGATACCGGCCCAGAAACCGGCCCAGAAACCGGAACCGGCAAGGCGCTGATCCGCTGGCTGCTGACCATCGAGGACGAGACCCGCGCCGGCGGCTGGCGCGGGCTCGATATCCTTCATTTCGAAGGCGGCCGCCTGATGGAGAAGCACACCTATGCCAAGACACGCAGCCCCCGCGTCGACAAAAAACAGGAGTCCGAGCGCGTCCGCCGCGCCATCGACGAAGGCGTATTGACCAAGCTTTGACGCCGGCCGCCGCGCCTTGCACTTCAATTTCTGATGTGATGAGATTCATTTAACAATGTCATTAGCTGGGGAGACCTCGTGACCAAAGTCCTGATTGTCGATAACGAATACGAGAAATACCAAAACCACCTGGAACCGATATTTCCGGAAGTGGACTTTTCCTATGCCAAAGACGGCGATGAAGCCGAACCGTTGCTGGCGGAAACCGAGGTTATAATATCCATCGGGCGCTGGCTTACGGCGGAGATGGCGGCGGGTGCCAAGAACCTTAAATGGATGCAGTGCAACATTACCGGCATCGACCATCTTGTCGAGCCGTTGGCCGCGCGCCCCGATGTCATCCTGACCAATGGCCGGGGTATCCACGGACCGCAAATGACCGAGATGACGTTGCTGCACATGCTGGCCCTTTACCGCCAGGCGCGGCGTCTGGCCAGGAACCAGGACAACCACAACTTCGAACGCTTCCTGCCGAAGGTGCTGGACACCCGCAAGGTGGCCATCCTCGGCCTTGGCGCCATCGCCGAACATATGGCCAGAACCTTCAAGGCGCTCGGCATGACGGTCTATGGCATTTCCCGGACCGACCGCCCGGTCGAGGGCATCGACAAGGTCTTCTCGCGGGAAAACATCGCCGAAGCGGTTGCCGATGTCGATTTTCTGGTGGTCCTGGTGCCCTACGGCCCCGGCACCGACAAGATCGTCAACGCCGCGACCTTCGAGGCGATGAAGCCGACGGCCTGTCTGATCAATGTGGCGCGTGGCGGCGTCGTCGACGAAAGCGCGCTGATCGAAGCCTTGCGGGGCGGCAGCATCGCCGGCGCCGGGCTGGATGTCTACGAGGTGGCGCCGTTGCCGGGTGATAGCCCGCTTTGGGATATGGAGAATGTTTTCATGACGCCGTTTACCGGCGGGCGCAGCGATATGTACGCCGAGCGCATACTCACCGTGATCGAACCCAACTTGCGCCATTATTTGGATGGCGCGTTGGACCAGATGATCAATGTTGTCGACGAATTGTAATCAGGGGAACCTAGTGGCCTGTATCATCTAATTTGCACCCCTACGATCGCTTTTCCCGTTTCCCCGGTAGGAGGGAGGGCGCCGGCGATGCGGTGCCCATCGGCAAGTCCTTTCGACACCCCGGGGGGACGGGAAAAACGACCCTTCGGGCGGCGTTGCAAGGCTCCCGGACATCGTCGCGCACCCCTTGTGGTGGATTGGCACCACGGCGCGGCGCGCTCCTCGCCGGAAACCTTGCAACGCCGTCGTAGGGATGCAAATTAGATGATACAGGCCACTAG
>NZAK01000138.1 GCA_002687515.1 Rhodospirillaceae bacterium | reverse complement strand
GCGCCGGCATGACCTATTCGGGAAGCGCGCTCCTAAACCTCAACTTCGTCGATATCGCGGTGCCCGCCGAGTTTCACGATCTGTTGCGTAAATCCGCCACCAGAATCGAGTTCGAAACCCACGGTGATTACATTCGCAATCAAAGATTCCGAAAAGATGTCTTCATCAAGGACGACCCAACCCTGGATGAACAGGAACGGGATGCGATGCTGGCGGAGATACCGTTCGGCATCATTTGCAATGCCGATGAGTTCAATCGTGAAGTCCGGTTCGGCGAGGTTCACTTGAAATATATCGCTTTAAAGATCCGCGTTACCTTAAAAGCGGTTCTTCACAAACAATTGGCGGAATGTCCAGCCCCGAGCCTAACCGAATATCCCCAAAGACAGGCAGATCACCATGAAACGCAGCACCGATCGGATTCTCACCACCCATGTGGGCAGCCTTCCGCGGCCGGGTGAATTGCTCGGCGAACTCCAGTCGCGCTTCGACGGCAGCGATTTGCCTGGCGACCGGCTCGATGCGCTGGCGGCCGAGGCGGTGCTGGATGCGGTTGCCCGGCAGGTCGAAACCGGCATCGACGTGGTGAGCGACGGGGAGATGGGGAAGATTTCCTACACCCATTACGTCAAGCACCGGCTGAACGGCATCGGGGAGCGAGGCGAGGCGGCGGGGGCCGAGCAGATGATCGGGGCAAACCGGGACTTGCTCGAACACCCAGATTTCCACGAACGCCGGGAAGCGGCCTCGGCGCAGCCCGGCGGCAGCCGGGGCGGGCAAATCAACATCGGCCCCTCACTACCCATGTGCACCGGCCCCATATCCTATGGCGAGAGCGGGCCCTTGGAGCGGGATTTGGCGAACTTCCGGGCGGCGGTCGAACAATCGAAACCGGTGGATGGCTTCCTCAACGCCGCCTCACCGGGGGTGCTCACCAAGTTCGTGCCGGATGGTTTTTACGGCGATGAGGACCGCTATGTGGCCGATCTCGCCGACGCCATGGCGGTAGAATACGAGGCCATCCACGGGGCCGGGTTCGTGCTCCAGATCGACTGCCCGGATCTGGGCTCGGCGCGCCACAACCAATACCAGGACCTCACCGAGGCGGCGTTCCTCAAGATCGCCGAGCGCAATGTGGCGGCCCTCAACCACGCGACGCGGAACATTCCGGCCGGCGCCATGCGCATGCATATCTGCTGGGGCAATTACGAGGGTCCCCATACCCATGATATCGCGCTCGCCAAGGTGCTGCCGGTCTGCATGAAGGCGCGCCCTCAGGCCTTTTTGTTCGAGGGCGCCAACCCGCGCCATGAACATGAATGGGAAGACCTGGCCGGCGCCGCCATTCCCGACGACAAGGTCCTGATCCCGGGCGTCATCGACTCGACCACCAATTTCGTCGAGCATCCCAGGCTGGTCGCCCAGAGGATTTGCCGTTATGCGGAGATTGTCGGCCGCGAACGGGTGATCGCCGGCACCGATTGCGGCTTTTCCACATTCGCGGGCCCGCACCCGCAAGTCGCGCCCTCCATCGTTTGGGTCAAGCTCGCCGCGCTGGCCGAGGGCGCGGCCATCGCCTCCGACAGGCTCTGGTCCGGTTGAACGGCCGGGCATCGACCTTGCTTGCCTCTGAAAGGGTTGCTGCCTCGATCAATGGCGCCGTTGACTACAGCCCGCTGCTTCTTAGAATGCTCGCATAACTAAAAAATTATTAGGGAAGTTGTAATGCATTATGATTTTGTGCCTCATCCCAAGCGTAAAACCCTTCGCTGGCCGGATGGAAAACGCCTCGCCGTTATTGTCACATTGAACCTTGAATATTGGGACATGCTCAAGGACACCGACGAACCCTATTACGCCGGTGGGCCACCCGCTATTCCCGATCCCGTGCCCGGAAATATCCTGGACGTGCCCAATTTCAGTTGGCGCGAATACGGCCAGCGGGTAGGTATCTGGCGGCTGTTTGAAGCTTTCGACGGTGTCGGCGTTCCAGCCAGTTGCACGATCAACGCCAAGGTCGGACTTGAACGCCGCGATATCGTCGATGCGGTGTTGGAACGGGGCTGGGAACTGGTCGCCCATAACTATGAACAGGGTGATCTGCTGACCAACTATCAGTTCAATAAGGACGAAGAGGAAGCGCTGATCAAGAAATCCTTGAAGGTCTTCAAGGACGTAACCGGCAAGGAATCCAGGGGCTGGCTTTCGTCGTCGCTGCGGAGCACCACCAACACGCCGGACATTCTGGCCGATAACGGACTTATCTTCTTGTGTGATTATATGAACGACGAACAGCCCTACATGATCCAGACCGACAATGGACCCATCGTTTCGGTGCCGTATTCGGTGGAGATCAATGATTTCACCTTCTTCCACCGGCGCGGCATGTCGACCAGCCAGGCCCTGGATGTGTTGAAAGAGCAATTCGATCAATTGTATCTGGAGAGCGAGACCACTGGTAAATTGATGAGCGTCGGGCTGCACCCCCATGTGTCGGGCCATCCCTACCGCATCCGCGCCACCCGCGAGTTTCTCGAACACGCCAAAGGCCATGACGATGTGTGGTGGGCGACGCGCGAAGAAATCGCCGAGTGGTATATGGAAAATCACGAAGCCCACATTCCAGCCGGCCAGACCTGAGCGGCGCATGCTGTTTCTTCAGCAACTGGTAAACGGGCTGATGCTGGGCGGCGTCTATGTCATGGTCGCGGTCGCCTTCACCCTGATCATCGGCATGCTGAACTTTCTCAACTTCACCATTCCGGCGCTGTTCATGTTCGCCGCCGTCATGATGTGGGCGACCATGACCGGGAACCTGCCCTTCGGCAACGATCTGATCCTTTCCATATTCGGGCCCGACTTCCGCTGGGTGGCCGGCATCATCATCGCCCTGGTGGTGACGGCGATCGTTTCCCTGATCATCGAACGGTTCACCTATCGCTATATGAAGGCCAAGTACGGAGACGCCACCGAACACGCGCTTCCCCTGGTCAGCTCGTTGGGATTCCTGATCATATTCGAGCATTTGGTGATCGGCGCCTGGGGATCGGATCCGCTGGCCATCGAATCGCCCTTCGGTAATGCGACCTTCAACGTGGGCGAGCTTCTTTTCAGCATTCCCCAGCTTCTCAGTCTGATCATATCCCTAGGTATCGTCATTCTGCTCAGCATTATGTTGCGCACATCCAAGCTGGGACGCGCGCTTCGCTCGATCGCCGAACGACCGGATACAGCGATCCTGATGGGAGTGGAAGTGGAGCGCATCGTTTCCGTGGTCTATGTGATCACCGGGCTCCTCTGCGCCATTTCAGGCATCCTGTTCACCATCAACTATACGATCGTCGACGCCTATGTAGGTGACAATGTAGCGACGGTGGCCATCGCGGCCATGGTGTTGGGCGGCCTCGGAAACGTCTGGGGCGCGATCGTCGGCGGGCTGTTTGTCGGCGTGCTAGAGGTCATGTCTATCTGGGTCGACGCCGACTTCGCAAAAGTGCCGATCTGGGGGATGCTGCTGCTGATCCTGGTGTTCAAGCCGACGGGCCTGTTCGGACACACGGCCATTGGCAAAGGCAAATTCTAATGAGCGGATATGTCGAAGCGCAGCTTGTCATTCTCTGCCTGAGCACGATTTACGCCTATGGCATATTTCTTCCCGCCGCATCGGGTCAGTTGAACCTGGGCGCCGCCGGATTTATCACTTTGGGCGCCTATGCCAGCGCCTGGTTCAATTCGGCCGATGGCCCTGGTTTGCCGATCGCCGTAAGTATCGTTCTGGCCATGGCCTTCACCGGTATTATCAGTTTTCTTATATCGTTTCCCATTTTGCGCACGCGGGGTGTGTATATGGTCCTGGCGACGCTGGCTTTTGCCGAGGTGGTCGCCGGTATTGTCATCAATATTGAATTTCTCGGCGCGGCGGCGGGGATGCCGGTGGACGGGCATGCCAGCCTTTTGGTTATCGCGCCGGTCGCCGTTCTGGTCATCCTCTTCAGCTTTTATTTCATGTCGACGCGTTTCGGCCTCAGCTTACGCTCCATCCATGATGACGAAAGCGTCGCCACCCTGTTCGGCGTCAAGGTCCGCACCGCCAAGGTCATCGCCTTTACCGTCGGCGCAATGATAATGAGTCTGGGCGGATCATTGTACGGGCACCATTTCAATTATATCGAAGCCCAGACATTTAACGTGTTGCTGAGCATTTTTATTCTGCTTTATGTCCTGATGGGGGGGACTCAGACTGCCTGGGGCCCGCTGATCGGCGCTGCCTTTTTCACCGTGGTTCCGGAACTGCTGCGCCATATTGCGGAATCCCTGGGCTGGCATTGGCTGGCCGAGGGGCGGTTTCTGCTGTTCGGCGTGTTTATCGTGTTGCTCATGGTGGTGCGTCCGGAAGGCATCATGACGCGAACGCTGCAGGAACGGATGGCGGACGGTCTGTTCTCGCGCCGCTGGGACTCGGACGCCGATCGGCTGAGGAGCAGCGGATGAGCGACGACGTCCTGACGATTCAAGCCATGCAGAAAAGCTTTGGCGGCCTGATGGTCATCGACGACGTTTCCTTTTCCGTTCGCCGCGGCAGTCGGACGGCGTTGATCGGCCCCAACGGCGCCGGCAAGACGACGGTCTTTAATCTTTTGTCGGGCGTCTATCAGGTCGATGGTGGAAGCATCGATTTGGATGGGACCGATATCACCCATGCCGAGGCCCACGACCGGGTGGTCCACGGCATGTCCCGCAGCTTTCAAAACATTCGTCTGATGCCTCATCTCAGCACCGTCGAAAACGTCATGCTGGGACAACAGGCGACGGCGCGCTCCCTATCGGAACTTCTCTACCCGCTCGGTCTGATTGCAAAAAACCGCTGGCGGAAGGAAGCGGAAGAGGCCTTGGCGGATGCCGGTATCGGCACCTATCCCGGCGAAGTGGTCGCTAATTTGCCTTACGGCATTCAGAAAAGAATCGAAGTGGTCCGGGCCATGGTCGCGAAACCGAAACTTCTATTGCTCGACGAACCGGCGGCGGGGTTGAACAGAGTTGAGACCGGCAAACTTCATGAATTGTTGGAACGGGTCCACGCCAGCGGCGTTACCCTTTTGGTGGTCGAACACGATATGCATTTCGTCAGAACCCTTTGCGACTATGTGATTGTTTTGAATTTTGGCATTAAAATCTTTGAAGGTTCGCCCGATGATGTGCAAAAGGACGCCGAAGTTCTGAAAGCCTATCTCGGCACGGATGAGGAAGAGGCTAGGAAAGGCGTTGGCCATGCTTCTTGAAGTCGAGGGCCTGGATGTCCGATACGGTCGAAACCACGCGGTCAAAACGATCAATCTCATTATGGAAGATCGGGAAATCGTCACCGTACTGGGATCCAATGGCGCCGGCAAAAGCTCGCTTTTAAAAGCCATTCAGGGAACTGAACGATCCGCCGGCCGGGTTATTTTCGACGGCGCCGATATCAGCGGCTGGAGCGCGCCGAAAAGGGTCCAGTCCGGGCTGGTGATGGTGCCCGAAGGACGCCAGATATTCGTCAGCCTGACGGTGCACGAAAATCTGCAAATGGGCGCTTATTGCCGATCTGACAACGTGGCTATCGAAATAGACGCCGTTTACGAGCGTTTTCCAAATCTGAAAGAGCGGCGGCATTTTCCCGCTTCCGTGCTGTCGGGCGGCGAACAACAGATGCTAGCCATCGGCCGCGCCTTGCTGGCGCGCCCCAAATTGATGATGCTGGATGAGCCATCTTTGGGTCTGAGCCCGATTCTGGTCAAAATGCTGTTCGAAATGATCGAAAATTTAAACCAAGACGGTCTAACGATCCTGTTGGTTGAGCAAAACACCCATATGGCGTTGCAGACAGCGCATCGGGGCTACGTCCTTGAACTCGGGAATGTAGCGTTATCCGGACCGGCGGCCACGTTACAAGAGAGCCCGAGACTGGAAGAAGTATACCTTGGACTAAGTTGACTTGCAGACAGGATAGATGGTTTTATAACGAATAATAATAACCGAACAAAACATTAGCAGGGAGATTTATCATGAATATTAAGATAAGCGGAGTGCGTCGCACTTTCGCGGTGATGTCGATTGGACTGGCCTTTGGCCTGATGACGCTGTCCAACGCGGCGAAGGCGGCGGAAGAAATTGTGCTGGGATTGAGCATTCCTTTAAGCGGTATTTATTCGACCATCAGCAAAACAACCGAAATTGGCGTCGATATCGCGGTCGAAGAAATCAATGCGGCCGGCGGCATCAACGGCAAAAAAATTCGCGTCGTCAAGTTCGATACGGCCAGCGATCCCAAGCAGGCGGTGACCGCGGTGCGCAAATTCGCGCACGACGATAATGCGCTTGGCGTTATCGGCCCGTTCTCATCCAGTGAAGCCAGGGTTGCGTTTCCGGCCGGCGAGCGGCTCGGCATCGTGCAGATTCCAAACGCGTCATCGGCGCCCAAGCTGGCCGATAAATTTTCCTATGCCTACCGCCTGACCGAAAGCGAGTTTCTTCAGTTCACCCGTCTGATCAAAACGCTGAAGAAACGGAATGCGGTGAAAAGATCGGTCGCCATTCTCTACGGCACCGACGATGTGGTTTCCAAGGCGGTCGGCCTGTTCATCATGAAACCGATCCTGACCAAGGAAAAAGTCAACATCACCGGTCCCATCGGCTTCGCCACCAAGGCATTCGATCTGTCGCCCCAGGTTTCCCAGTTAAAGGGGAAAACCATTGATTATGTGGGACTTGCCGGGATTACACCGGTGGCGATCCGCGTGTTGAAGGAAATGCGCCGCCAAGGGATCAAAGCGCCGATCATCGGTGCGCAAATCTGGGCCGACCCTGAAATCGTCGAGAAAATGGGTAAGGATGGGGACGACGCGGTGTTTACCACATCTTACTATTACGACCTGAACGACAGAACACGGGCGTTTAGTAAAAAATTCGTCGCCGGCGCGAAAAAGAAGGGCATCATCAAGCCGTGGCCCCATCATGTGGATGCGTCCGCCTACGATATCGTTTACGTGTTTAAAAAGGCGATGGAATTGGCCAAGGTGACCGGTGATCCCGTCAAGGTTAAGGAAGAACGGACGGCGATCCGCGACGCCTTGTTAAAGACGAGCTTTGACCTCATTTCCGGCAATGTGTGCTTCGACAAGAACGGCGATGCACAGCTTCCGGGCTACATCCTGACCATGAAAAACAAGAAGTGGATATTGCTCGATACCCACGCGCCGCTGCCGTGCAAGCGGTAAATTGAATGCAGGGGCGGACAATGTCCGCCCCTCTTTTAATCGAGAGCGCTAAACAAGCCGGGTTTGGCGAATATATCGCCAATCCAATTCGGATTCTTGAAGTCGTAAAAGCTATTTCCGATCATATTGGTTGATTTATCAACGACAGGCATCGCTTTATAACTTATTGACTTTATGGGAGTATTTGGCGATCCCGGCAGGATTCGAACCTGCGACCTGCGGATTAGAAGTTGTCTGTGTTTGATTATACATCATCGGTTAGGTGCAAAACCTTAATCCGACACATGACGATACTGGTGAACAAATATTTCATCGGATTGATGTGGTAAATAACGTTTGGCTCTGGATCCAATCCTGTTTCCGGGCTAATTCGATCATATGTCTAACTTACAAATTTTGGTAGTAAAATTGACAGCAAGATGATCTAATTCACAATCGCAACAAAAAAAATCGTGTCCCGATTTTCCCATAGGATAATCCTTGGGAAAATTCATTAACCGACAATCAATTTAATGGAAGCAAGGAGGCTCCTCATGACAGTAATTCGATCAAACTTGAAGTCAGGCTTAAAATTGGGACTTGCCGCCGGATTGGCTTGCGGTCTGGCCTTGGGATTGCCGGGCGGAGCAGCGCGATCCCAAGCTGTCAGCATCGGCGCCTTGCCGCAGGGTTCATTGTCCTACGCTATCGCCGCCGCGGTCGCCAAGGTCATCGGCGATAAAACCGATCTTACGACACGCGCCATCGGCGTTGGCGGCTCGAACATTTACATCCCGCAGGTCAATCAGAACAAATTACAGATGTCGACCTCGGCGGCGATCGAAGCGATTTTCGCCAGCACCGGCACCGGCTCCTTTGACGGCCGCAAAAATCCCGATCTTCGCGTTCTCGCCCGGCTGCTCGAATTTCAGGTCGGCTTCATGGTCAAAAAAGATTCTTCGATCACCGCCCTGACCGATTTCAAGGGCCAGAATTTCCCGTCCGGCTTTACCAGCCAAAAGCTGGTCGGCACCCTGGTGTCCGCTGCTTTCGCCACCGAAGGCATGTCATTTAGCGATATCAAGGGCGTGCCAGTGCCGAATTTCGTCCGCGGCACCGACGAACTGGTCGCCGGCCGGACTGTCGGATCGTTCCTGGCTCCGGGTTCCGGGGTGGTTCGCAAGGCGCACGCCAAAGTCGGCATTCGGTTTATCTCGATGAAGGCCGTTCCGTCGACACTGGGTACACTGCAAAAAATCGCTCCGGCGGCATATTTCACCACCGTCAAGCCGTCCAAGCGGATGCCCTATATCACCAAGCCGGTAAAAATGATCGGCTTCGATTATCTGATCCTTACCAATTCGAAGGTATCGGACGAGGTCGCCTACAAGGCCGCCAAGGCGCTTCACCAAAACAAGAAAGCGCTGATTGCCGCCCACGGCGTTTTCCGCGGCTTTAAGCCGAAACTGATCAACAAGAAGGGGCTCAAGGTTGCCTTCCATCCGGGTGCCGTTAAATATTACAAAGAGGCCGGCCTGAACTAGCCCATACAGCCCTGGCCTGAATAAAAAACGGACATTCCGGCGAACGATGGTCGGGTTAGACGACACCCCTGATAATGCCATCGCCCCGGAACGGCTCAACCGGCCGCTCCGTGGGGTGGTGGCTTTGCTGGCCAGCCTGTTGACCCTGGCGGCCATCGGCTGGGCGGCGAATGTTTATGCCTGGGCGGGCCTGGCGCTCTATAACGAACAGTTTTTAGCCGCCGTCCTGGGGCTTGTCCTGCCTCTCGCCTATCTGACCGCGCCGTTGATAAAAGGCGGCAGCGGCCGGTTGCCCTGGTACGATGCGCTGGCGGCTTTGCTCGGCTTCGCGACCTCGTTTTACGTTTATTTCGATTATCCCCGGCTGGCCAATGAGATCGCCTATCAACCCTGGGAAGCATTGCTGGCGGCGGTGATATTGTTGCTGCTGATCATCGAAGGCGTGCGCCGGACGGCCGGCCCGGTTCTGGTGGTTATCCTGTTGGTATTTTTCGTCTATGCCATGTGGGGGCATCTGTTGCCGGGCCGTCTGGTTGGCCGCGAAATCGACACAAGGGAACTTCTGATCGGGCTGGCGCTCGATCCCCAGGCGTTGCTTGGCGCGCCGTTGAAAATCGGCACCACGGTGGTGATCTCATTTTTATTCCTGGGCCAGGTGCTCAATCTTTCCGGCGGCTCCAAGTTTTTTACCGGGCTCGCCATGTCGGTAATGGGACAGTACCGGGGTGGCTCGGCCAAGATCGCGGTGATCGCCTCCAGCCTGTTCGGCGCGATATCCGGCAGCGCCGTCTCGAACGTCGCCTCGACCGGCGTGGTCACCATACCGTTGATGCGCGATTCGGGCTATTCGAAGGAATCCGCCGGCGCCATCGAAGCGGTCGCCTCGACCGGCGGCCAGCTGATGCCGCCGCTGATGGGGGCCTCGGCCTTCGTGATGGCGGAGTTTCTGGAAATCCCCTATGCCGAGGTGGTTCTGGCCGCCCTGATTCCGGCGATCCTCTATTACCTGGCCTTGTTCGTGCTGACCGATCTGGTGGCGGCCAAAACCGGCATTGAAAAAATTGCCGCCGATCAACTGCCGAAGACCGGGCCGATATTACGCGCCGGATGGTTTTTCCCGCTGCCCTTCGGGGTTCTGATCTATGCCTTGTTCGGGGCTAATTTACTGCCCGAAACGTCGGCGCTGTACGCCACCGTCGTGCTGTTCGCTTCTGTCGCGGTCTTCGGCTATGACGGTCAGCGCGCCGGCGTCAAACTTTTGTTGCGCGCCCTCAAGGAGACCGGGCTCTCCTGCATCGAGCTCCTGCTGATCGTCGCCGTCGCCGGACTGGTGATCGGCTTGCTCAATACATCGGGCCTCGGATTCGCGCTCACCTATACCCTGGTGGAAATCGGCGGCGGCAATCTTGCGGTGCTGCTTTTGCTGGCGGCTGTGATCTGCATCGTCCTCGGCATGGGGATGCCGACGCTCGGCGTTTATGTTCTGGTCGCCGCCCTGGTGGCGCCGTCACTGATCGAGATCGGCATCGATCCGATCGCCGCGCATTTATTCGTGCTTTATTTCGGCATGATGTCGATGATCACGCCGCCGGTGGCGATCGCCGCATTCGCTGCCGCCAGCATGACCCGCGCCGATCCGATGAAAACCGGTTTCGAGGCCGTCCGTTTCGGCTGGCTTGCCTATATGATCCCATTTTTGTTCATCCTGTCACCGGGCCTGATCATGCAGGGATCGATCGCCGAAATCCTTTATTCGACAGCGGTCACGGTCGCCGGCGTCTGGCTGTTTTCGGTGGCCTTGATCGGTTATTTCGTGAGCCCGCTCAACTGGACCAAGCGGGCGGCGTTTTTGGTCTCTGGGCTTGCCGCCATGAGCCCGACGATGGTCCTGCTGTCACCCGTATTCGTCAATCTGGCCGGTATCTTGGCCGGCGTCCTGTTGGCTGGCGCCGAACTGGGCCTCCGGCGGAAAACCGCCGCAACCTAGCGGCAAAAATGCAACGTGGAAACGAAATGGGATCTCCTGCTGTTGCTGAATCGTTACCGAAGCGATGTTCCATCATGCAAGGATCAATCTGTTAAAGCGGCGTATTTCAGCCCTGCCGGACAACGATCACCTCGCAACTCGACGTTCCGGGGGGAAGAGGGGGGTGATTCTGGGCGCGGAGGATCGCCCCAGTCTGGTAACTCAGAGGTCCCTGCGGGATTGCGATAGGAGGAGACAGCCGATGGACAACAACAGGTCTTGGGTCGGCACCTGGGCCACCTCGCCGGCGCCTTATGAAACCGGTATGGGCTTCAGCAATCTCACTTTGCGGATGTGCCCGCGCATCAGTATTGGCGGCGATACCTTGAGGGTGCGGGTGTCGAACGCCTACGGCGGCGGCAATCTGGTGATCGGCGCCGCCACGGTCGGAATCCGGGACCAGGGCCCGGCGATCCAACCGGGCTCGGAGCGCAAGCTCACCTTCGGCGGCTCCGGACCGGCGACGGTCGCGGCGGGCGCGCTGGCGATCAGCGATCCGGTTAAACTGGAGGCCGAGCCGCTGGCCGACTTGGCGGTCTCTCTTTATCTGCCCGGTGAGATGCCGCCCGGCTTCCAGATCACCGGGCGCTATGCGCGGCAAACCAATTACCTCTCTCCGCCAGGAGATTTTACCGCCGAAATCAAGATGCCGGTCGGCGCCATCACCGACGAATGGTTCTTCGTCAGCGGCATCGACGTGCTGACCTCGAAAGAGACCGGCGGCGTGGTCGCTTTCGGCGACTCGTTGACCGACGCCAATATCTCGACCCATGACACCTATAACCGCTGGCCCGACCAGCTTGCCCGGCGGATGACCGCACGGCGGGCCGGCCGGCATCTCGGGGTAATGAACCAGGGCCTCGGCGGCAACCGGATCTTGCACGATCTGCGCGGCGACAGCGGCTTGCGGCGGTTCGATCGCGACGTGCTGGCGCAGCCCGGGGTGACCCATGCGGTCGTCATGCTCGGCACCAACGATCTGCGCAACAGCCTTGGCGATCCCGGCCAGGAAGCCACCGGCGAACAGATGATCGCCGGCCTCGGCCAGATGGTGCAGCGGGCAAAGGCGCGAGGGATCAAATTGATTGGCGCCACTTTGACGCCGTTTGAAAATGAGACCTTCATGCCCGGCTCCTGGAACCCGGAGCGCGAAGAGCATCGCGCCGCCTTCAACAATTGGATACGTGAAGGCGGCGCCTTCGACGGCGTCGTCGATTTCGACGAGGCGTTGCGCGACCCCGGCTGTCCGACCCGGATGTTGCCGATCTACGATTGCGGCGACGGGCTTCACCCGAGCGATCTTGGATATTGCAGGATGGGCGACGCAATCGACCTGGCGCTGTTCGATTAATCGGTAGCCGACGATCTTGGCTTCCACCAGCCAGCAGGCGTTTGCCCAAACTAAACAAAACACGCTATTAAATCCGCTCATAACCATGCAGCCAACGGAAACAGGGGGCAGGGAGGATGGCGCGCAAGTATCTCGGGGATCTCGCTAAAATCATCCAGCGGCTCGACCGGCGTGGCCGCCTGATCCGTGTCAAGTCGGAGGTCGATCCGGCCTACGAATTGGCCGGCGTCGCCGCCCGGCTGGAAGGCCGGCCCGCCGCCGTCCTGTTCGAGAACGTCAAGGGCCACACGGCGTCGATTTTCACCGGACTTTACTGGTCGCGGGAGCTGCTCGCCGACCTGGTCGGCTGCCGCGAAGAGGACCTGTCCCGCTTCATCGCCGCCAGGATCGCCGATTGGGGGCGAAACCCACTGCCCCCGGTGGTGCGCAAGACGGGTCCGGTCAAGCAAGTGACCCGCAAAGTCACCGATGTCACGCAACTGCCGGTGCCGATCCACGCGCTGGGCGACGGCGGCTCCTATTTCGACGTCTCGGTGTTGGTGGCCAAGGACCCGGAGACCGGGGTGCGCAACGCCTCGATCCAACGAGTGATGGTGGTCGACAAGACCACCATGGCGCTGCTTATCGATCCCGGCCGGCACCTGGGCGTCTATCTCGAAAAGGCGGCGGCCAGGAAGCAGCCGCTGCCCTTTACCCTCAACGTCGGCGTCGGGCCGGGGGTTTATTTCGCCGGCGCGACGCCGCCCGGGGCGGCGCCGGTTGATACCGACGAGCTTGGCATCGCCAGCGAGTTCGAGGGCGGCCGGCTGGAACTGGTCCGTGGCGACACCTCCAATGTCGAACTGGTGGCCAACGCCATGTACGCCCTCGAATGCGACCTGCTGCCCGGCGAACTTGAAGAGGAGGGGCCGTTCGCCGAAGTGACCGGCCTTTACGCCTCGCGCGAGCCGCGCTGGAAGGTCCGGGTCAAGGCGATCCATCACCGCCGGCGGCCGATCTTCCACACCCTTCTGTGCGGCGCCGAGGTTGCGAACTCGGCCGGCCTGCTGGCCGAGGGACATCTCCAGGGATTGCTGCCGAAACAGGTGCCGGGGGTCCGCGACGTCTATATGACCCACGGCGGCTGCGGCGTCTTCCATGCCGTCATCCAGATGCAGCCGACCCATGCCGGCTGGGCCAAGAACGCCATCATGTCGGCCTTTGCCGGCTTCAACATGCTGAAATTCGTCACCGTGGTCGACGAGGACGTCGACATCCGCAACGCCAGCGACGTGGAATGGGCGATGGCCAACCGGCTGCTTCCCGAAACCGGTATCGTGCGGGTCCCGGCCAGCTTCGGGCTCGGCCTCAACCCATCATTCCCCGGCGATATGGGGACCAAGGTCGGCTTCGACTGCACGCGGGCGCTGCCCCACGAGGAAAAGGACGACCGCATCGCCTACCGGCCGGTTGACTTGGCCAAGTACGACATCGACTACGGCGGCGGCTGACGGCGGCGCTTGGGACCATCTCTAGGATGGTTGAACAGGATCACCGCCGCCGGCCGTTTCCGGGGCCGCCGCTTGCAGCTTCGGGTCCCCGTCCCAGGGCATGATCTGGACAAGACAGACACCGTTGGCCATCGAGTGGGACTTCTTGATCTGCATGCGTTTGGGGGTCAGTTGATTGAGGCAGCCGCCGCGATCGACCGAATTGCCCGGCTCGCCCAGGGGTTCGTAGATCGCCGACGATTCGTAGCCGTGGACGACGCCCGGACGCAGGCGCCCGGTCAGCCGCGCCGCGCAAACAACGGCGCCGCGGCCGTTGAACACCTTGACCAGATCGCCCTCGGCGATGCCGCGTTCGGCGGCGTCCTCGCTGGTGATACGGATGATCCAGTAGTAGTGGCCGTCGACCAGCACGCGGTGTTCGTCGATATTGTTGAGAAAGCTGTCCTTGCCGTCGCCATGGGTGTGGAAACTGTAGCGCGAATGCGGGGTGATCATTTGCAGGGGATATTCGGCGTAGAGCTCGCCGCTATGGGGGCCCTCCCAGGACGGAGTGTATTTGGCGATGGGTGGCCGTTCGGGATCGTCTGGGTCGAACTTCTTTAGGGTTTCGCACTCGAACTCCAGCTTGCCCGACGGGGTCTGCAAGCCTTCAAGGAAGTTCTCGGTGTAATCGGGCGGCAGGGGATGGGGTTCCGGCACGTCCTTCTTGCGGCCCTCGTAGAACCAGCGCAGCGAGGTCGGCGCCCGCAGCTTCTCGTCCTCGGCCGGCACGACGTAATAGCCCTTCTTGATGAAATCCTTCCAGGCGACGACCTTGGGCAGGTCGGAGGCATCGTATAACCGCTTCGCCCAGTCGATCTCGCTCATGCCCTCGGAGAAATAAGTGGCGAGCCCCAGGCGTTTGGAAATTTCCAGGAAAATCTCGTAATCGGATTTGGATTCGCCCAGCGGCTCGATGCATTTGTGCTGGATGGCGATGACCCGGTGATTGACCGAGAACTCGTTGTGGTGCACGTAGCCCGCCGAATTGGCCCATTCGCCGATGTCCCATCGCTCGAAGTTGGTGCACGCCGGCAGGATAATATCGGCGAACTTGGCCTCGCCCTCGTTCCAGATCGACTGGTTGACCACGAAATCGAGATTTGCCGAGCGGTACATCTTCACATGACGGTTGGAATCGGCCATGGTGCCGAAAACCGAACCGCCATATTTGTACAGCATGCGGACCGGCGAATGGCCCGGTGCCGGATAGACAATCTTGCGGAACTGGCCCTGGATCGAACGGCCGTCCCAGGGGTAGCCTTCGGCGTGACCGTCGAGGATCGCTTCGGGCATGTGAAGGCGCGGGATCTGCTGCAAGGGCGTGTTCATGCTGAGCAGTTGCGGCATGCGCTGATAGAGCGATACGGCGAGCGCGGTGTGCTCAAGATCGCCCGACATACCGCCCTCGGCGTAACCCGGGAAATAGAAATTAAGGTCGATCGGCGTGCCCTGGGTCATGCAGCCCATATTGACGCCGGGCTTGCCGATACCCTGCATCGACATCAGGCAGACCATCATGCGCGCCCACTGGATACCGTTCGAGTTGCGGCACGCGCCGCCGAATCCGCCGCCGCCGCCGCCGGCCCCCAGGTAGGTCTTCTTGGTTCCCCATTCGCGGGCGAGGGCGCGCACGTCCTTGGCCGGAACGCCGGTCTCGGGTTCCTGCCATTCGGGGGTCTTGGGCGTGCCGTCGTCTTCGCCAAGGACATAGTCCCGCCATTTCTCGAAGCCCACCGTGCGGTTGGTGACGAAGTCCTTATCGTAGAGGCCTTCGCTGATCCACACATGGGCGATGGCCAGGGCCAGCGCCGGGTCGGTGGTCGGCCTGGGCGCGATCCACTTGCCGCCCAGCAGCGCCGCCGTCTCATTGTGATGGGGATCGATGTGGACGAACTTGACGCCCAGTTGCTTGAGCCAAAGGCGGCGTACCGTGCCCTCGCCGCCGGCATAGGCGCCGCAAGTGGTATCCGGATCGCTGCCCCAGAAAACCATCATCTCGCATTCCTTTAGACAGTCCTCGACGGTGCCGTAGGGCTCGCAATTGCCAACCCGCAGGCTGTGTCCCCAATGGTGCATGGCGCCCCAATACCAGCCCTCCCAGCTGTCCGGGTTGTGGTGGATTTCGGTGTGGCCGACACCGTTCTTGAAGCGGGTCAGGGCGCTCAGGTAATAGCCGACATTGCCCCAATTGTGGTGCGATCCGTGGGAAAACGTTATGGCCCCGTGCCCATGCTCCCGCTTGGCGCGCTTGATTTCCCGGGCGACGATGTCGAGGGCTTCATCCCAACTGATGCGTTGGTATCCCGAAACGCCACGGTTTTGTGGGTTGCGGTCGCCATCCGGGTCGAAATCGATCCGCTTCATCGGATGCAGCAGCCGGTCGGGCGAATAGATGGTCGATTTCCAGTTCATCACGTGGTTGGCGATCAGTCCCTTGCGGGGTGGCGTGAACTTCCTGCCCCGCGCCTCGATCGTCCATGGCTGGGCGTCGTCGTCGCCGAACTCGATCGGCGTGATGCGGATAATTCTGCCGTCCTTGACGTAGACGAAAAGCGGCCCGCCATTGGTCAACTGGGTGTAGCGGATGGTGCCGTCGGCCTGCTTGGTGCCGAATTCCCAGCCGACGGTCTGGGTCATCGTGATCGTCCGGGTGAACCACGTGGTCAGTTCGTCCGGCCCCATCAGCATCAGATTGAAGTCCTTTACCGCGTCGATCTGTTCCTGCTGGTTGATCGGCGGCGCCAGGAGATGGGCTCCGATCCGAGCGTTCTTGAATTCGAGGACGACCTGGGGGTCGGGATGAAGGCCGCTCCGGGAAATGATCTTACCGTTGTGGAAAGTGAAATAACGGCCCCGCGAACGGTCCTTGGTGCGTATCTGGGCGGTGAAATTCTTCTCTTTTAGGCGTTGTCGGAAGGCTGGATAACGCCAGGCCGTGTAATGCAACAACAGTGAAAGACCGAAAAGAATGACTGAAAATTTCATGGCCGCCCCCCGGCAGAAAATTCTTGGCCCTAGAAAATAGGATAGAGATTCATAAATTGATTAGTCCTTGTCCTATATCAAATCGCCTCCATTGCATTATAAGCCGAGATGCCGATAACAACGAAGCTTGACTCATATGCCCGATTAGAGAAGAAGCGGACATCTGTGTTTATTGCGACCGCATGACGGAGTTTCACCTCTGACTTCAAATCTCGCCACCTTGATCAAGGACAATTACATTTTCGGCTAATGGCTTAGGATACCCAGCTATCTAAGTCCGCTGTTCGAGTAAAATAAAGATCAACGTTAATCGTCGCTGGAGTGATTATTGAACATGTTAAATCTGGCTTTTGGTTTGGCGCTGGACGACCTCTACACCAGTGACGGTTTGCAAAAAGTTGATACCGCCTTTCTCGGCAGCCTTGCCGAGGCCGACCCTGCCTTGCATGGCCAGCTCTTGGACGGCCGCAATGATCCCGGCGGGTTGCAAGAGTTGGATTATTCGAATCTGATTATCGCCCTGGCTCCGCATCTGGATGGGCTCCTTGCCAGTCTGTTTGGGATCGAGGCCGAGGTGGCCGACGAGACCGCCCGCCACACGGAATTGGCCGAGCTTTTCGATTGCCGGCGCAGGTTCGTACAAATCGGCGCCGCCCGCGCCCATAAGGCGGAAGAGGCTGAGGCGTTCGACGGCCCGGCCCTGCGCGCCCATCTGACCGAGATGTTCGGCGGCAGCTTCGATCAGACCACCTTCGCGCACCATGCCATGGCCTGGCGCGCCGACAAGAAAGCCAATGCCGAAAGTTTTGATATCGCCACCCGTTATGCCGCCTGGGCGGCGCTGACCGAGGCCGGCAAGGCGTACCACAAGGACGACGTGGTGTTCCGCCTGTTCGGCCGGCCCGATCCGTTCGAGTTGGTGGCCTCTAAAACCGTGCTCGAAAACGGCGTCCCGATGCTTCAAAACCCCGATGACGACTATTATCAGCGGGACAATTTCGAGCTCACCGATGCCGGCGCCGATCTGATCAACGCACTCTATGAGGCAAACTACTGTACCATCTGCCACGACCGGGCGCGGGATTACTGTACCCGGGGTTTGCCGGAAGAGGAAAATGGCGAGCCAGTCGGAGACCAATACGCGGTCAACGCCCTGGGTGTCCGCTTGGTTGGCTGCCCCCTCGAGGTAAAGATCTCAGAAATGCACCGGGCGATGATCGATGGTTATGCGATCGGCGCCCTCGCCGTTATTACCGCCGACAACCCGCTGGTCGCCGCCACCGGTCACCGCATCTGCAACGACTGTGTGTTGTCATGCATCTTCCAGAAACAAGACCCGGTTAATGTGCCCCAGGCGGAGACACGGATTCTCAAGGATGTCCTGGCGCTGCCTTGGGGATTCGAAATCTACAGCCTGCTGACGCGTTGGAACCCGATGAATTTGGAGCGGCCGTACCCGAAGCCGGCGACCGGTTATAAGGTGCTGGTGGTGGGCATGGGGCCGGCGGCCTTTGGCCTCGCCCATCAACTTCTCAACGAGGGCCACACCGTGGTCGGCGTCGATGGCCTCAAGATCGAGCCCCTGGCGCCCGAATTGTCGGGGGTTGGGGAGGGCGGCGAACGGGTGCCGTTCGAACCCATCCGCGACATCCAGGATTTGTATGAATCCCTTGACGACCGGGTGATGGCCGGTTTCGGCGGCGTCGCCGAATATGGGATCACTGTGCGCTGGGACAAGAACTTTCTTAAAGTTGTCCGTTTGCTGATCGAGCGGCGCCGGCAATTCGGCCTCTTTGGCGGGGTTCGTTTCGGCAGCGTCCTGACCAAGGAAAGCGCCTTCGAAATGGGCTTCGACCATATTGCGCTCTGCGCCGGCGCCGGCAAACCCACCTATCTCTTGATCCCCAACGGCCTCGCCCGCGGCGTGCGCCAGGCATCCGATTTCCTGATGGCGCTGCAGTTGACCGGCGCCGCCAAGATGGGCTCGATCGCCAATCTGCAGATTCGCCTGCCGGTGGTGGTCATCGGCGGCGGCCTGACCGCCATCGACACGGCAACCGAGGCGCGCGCCTACTATATCCGCCAGGTGGAAAAATTTCTCGGGCGCTACGAGGCGCTGGTAGCGGCCAACGGCGCCGCGGCGGTGGAGGCTGGATGGAACGACGAACAGGCGGCCATCGCCGACGAATATCTGAGCCACGCCCGGGCCATCCGCGATGAGCGCCAAGCGGCGGCCGGGGAGGGGCGCGACCCCCGCTTTATCGAGCTCCTGGATCAGTGGGGCGGGATCATCATCGCCTACCGCCGCCGACTGACCGCCTCGCCCAGCTACACCCTCAATTCCGACGAGGTGGTCAAGGCTTTCGAGCAAGGGGTGAAATTCGCCGAACTGCTGGCGCCCTCCGCCGTCGAGGTGGACGAATACGGCGCCGCCAAGGCGATCCGCCTGGCCCGCCAGGAGATCGGCGATGACGGCCGGTCCAGACCCACCGGCGAAGAGATCAGCTTGCCGGCGCGTTCAATATTGGTCGCCATCGGCACCCAGCCCAATACCACCTTGGCCCGCGAACATCCGGGCTTTACCGAAATGGATGGCAAATATTACCAGGCGCTCGACGAGGATGGCGCCGCCGTCAAACCCGAGCTCATCGCCAAACCGAAGAATGTCCATGTCCTCACCAACATCGACGCCGATGGGCGCGGCATGAGTTTCTTCGGCGATCTTCATCCCGCTTATGACGGTAACGTGGTCAAGGCGATGACCAGTGCCAAGCTGGGCTATCCGGTAATCGGTCGGATCCTGGCGCAACGGCAGCCGTCGGCGGTGAAGCCAGGGGATTTTCTTAGCCGCCTCAATGGCGAATTGCGGCCGGTGGTGGAACGCATCTCGCTTTTGGTGCCGGGTATTTACGAGGTCGTTGTCCGGGCTCCAATGGCGGCACGCGGTTACCGCGCCGGGCAATTCTTCCGGCTGCAAAATTACGAAGCCAATGCGATACGGGCGAATGGCACGACACTGGCCATGGAAGGCGTCGCCTTGACCGGAGCCTGGGTCGATCGCCAAGAGGGGCTGGTCGCCCTGGTCGCCATGGAAATGGGCGGTTCAACCGAGCTTATCAAATATCTGCAAGCGGGCGAGCCGGTGGTGATGATGGGGCCGACCGGGGCGCCGACGGAAATCCCCGGCGATGAAACCGTGCTGCTGGCCGGCGGCGGCGTTGGCAACGCGGTTCTGTTGGCGGTCAATCAGGCGCTCCGAGACGCCGGCGCCCGGGTGCTTTATTTCGCTGCCTACAAGGGAACCGGAGACCGTTTTCACATAGACGCCATCGAGCGCGATTCCGACATCGTGGTCTGGTGCTGCGACGAGGCCCCGGGGTTCGAACCGCGACGCCCCAAGGACAAGGCCTTCGTCGGCAATATCGTCGAGGCAATGAAAGCTTACGGCAACGGCGAATTGGGCCAGCTGGATATACCCTTGAGCGAAGTTGACCGCATCGTTGCCGTCGGCAGTCCGCCGATGATGAAGGCCGTGCACGAGGCGCGCGGCGGCGTGCTCAAGGACCTGCTGCGGCCCGACCACATCGCCATCGCCAGCATCAACTCACCGATGCAATGCATGATGAAGGAAATCTGCGCCCAGTGCCTGCAGCCCAACAAAAATCCGGAAACCGGCGAAGACGAGGTGGTTTTCTCCTGCTTCAATCAGGACCAAGCCATGGACGCCGTCGATTTTGCCGCCCTGCAACAACGGCTCGCGCAAAACGGGGTGCAGGAAAAGCTGACGGCGCAGTGGATTGAATTCAGCCTGCAAGAGCGTGAGGCCGCGGCCACCGGTTGAACGGCGGGCGCCGCCTAAGTTTAAGCAGCGGCGGTTTGCAGGCGTTCGTACTTCTCTTGCAGCTCGTCGTCGGATTCTTCGTGATCCGGATCAGGGATGATGCAATCCGAGGGGCACACCTCTATGCACTGCGGATCGTCGTGGTGGCCCACGCATTCGGTGCATTTATCGGGAGCGATATGGTAAATGCCGTCATTTTTGGTGATGGCGTCGTTGGGACAGGGTTCGATGCAGGCCACGCAGTCGGTGCAGTCTTCCATGATTATTAACAAAGCCATTGTATTACCTTCCGTTGTTTTTCAGACATTATTACGCTTCGCCACAACGCTCAAGCCGGTGCATTGGTTGGATCGGGATCATCGTCCCAGCCGGCGTCCGGCTCGGGGTAATCATTCAGTAATTTTTGCACCAGTTCCACATGTTCGCGCTCTTCCGCCGCCAATTCGGAAGCCGCCGCACGGACCTCTTCGGATGCCGTCAGCCGCGCCACGGCGTCATAAAAGTCCACCGCGCGTTCCTCATTGATCAAGGCCATTTTCAAGGCGTGATGCGGCGTCATCAGGTAATGGACTTCATCGCTTCCGGTCACCTCGGGCGAAACCGGGTCCAACCATTTGTAATCCCAGGGCTTGCGCCCAGGGCGCGCTGCAACGCCCTCGCCGCCGGCCACCTTCTCGGCTTGTTTGCCTTCGATGGCCGCCAGCTTGACGAACAACTCGGCGACATCGTGATTGTTGTGGATTTGCATCTGATCGGCGAGTTCGGCGTAGCGCTCGGCGGACTCCGCCTCCATGACATAGGCCATATCCATGAGATCGCCCTCGTTTTCCACCGCCCGCGCGACCTCGTTTTCGATATCCATGGGCTGACCGCTTTTCGGAGATGACATTATACCGCAAACTCCTGTTCGATATCGCTCATGGACGCCGTCGCCGTGCCCACGTCCGGCGAGTAGGAGGGGAAATCATAGATGAACAGAACGCCAGTCGTGAAGCCGTCGTCGGAGATCAGGCGCTCGGCCGCCTCGGCACGGTCCTCGGTGCGATGGCCTTCGGAGGCGTGGACCATGTTCTTCCACTCACGTTGCTCGGGACGGTAGATGATGCATGGGCTCAAGATTTCGACAAAGGCGAAGCCGGGATGCAGGATGGCATCGTGAAGAACCTTGGCGGTATGGTTCGAATCGCCCGAGAAGCTGCGGCCGATAAAGGTAGCGCCGGCGGCCAGCGCGACACCCAGGGGACTGAAGGTGCGTACGCCGGTCCCTTCAGGCGCAAGTTTGCTGCCCCATTCCGGATCAGTGGTCGGCGAGGGCTGGCCCTTGGTCATACCATAGACCTGGTTGTCCATGACGATATAGGTCATGTCGACATTGCGCCGGCAGGCATGCAGGAAATGATTGCCGCCGATCGAATATCCATCGCCGTCACCGCCGGCGACGATCACCGTGAGGTCCGGGCGCGCGACTTTAAGTCCAGCGGCTATCGGCAGGGCGCGGCCGTGCAGGCCGTGGAATCCATAGCAATTGGTATAGGCGGGAATGCGCGAGGAGCAGCCAATACCGGAAACGACGGCGATATCTTTGGGGTCGCGTCCCAACATCGCCAGCGCCTTGGTCAGCCCAAGCAGCGTCGAAAAATCACCGCAGCCCGGGCACCAGACGGGCCGAACTTCGGATTTATAGTCATTGGGTAGATATTCGGTTTTGATATCGTCCATCGTTATGCCGCCAATTCCGTCAATCTGGTTTCAATCTCACCCGGCCGGATTATCAAGGGCCCGGACCGGTGATAGGATGCCGCATCATTGCTCAGCCCGTAATGGCTGATCAGATAGTGGTAGAGTTGGGCGCTGTGACTTTGTTCGACCACCAGCGTCTTTTTAACTCCGTCAAGAGCGGCCAAGAGGCGTTCCGGCTGCGCCGGTGCAATCAATCTCAGAGTGATCAAACGAATTTTCTTACCCGTCGGATCGATCTCACGCGCCGCCTCGTAAACGGAGGCTGACACAGACCCCCAGGTGATCACCGCCAATTCGCCTTCACCGTCGATTTCGGCCCAATAGTCTCCGTAATCGAAGGATGTGATCTTGCGTTCCCGCTTGTCGAGTTGCATGACATGATCGGTGGCTGACGTCGATGGCGTACCGTGCGGGTTATGCTCAAGCCCGTCAGCGGTATAGGCGCCGCCGGCGGTGCCGGGAAGTGCCATCGGCGAGACACCGCTTTCGGTCAGTTCGTAACGGTCATATTCGTCAAGCGGCGAGGCAACTTCGCGCTTCGTGACGAACGGAAATTCCATCGGTTTCTCGATCACCGCCATTGCCTGCCCCATCTGCTGATCGGAGAGCAGGATGACCGGCGTCTGCATGGCCTCGGCCAGGTACACCGACCATTGGGCGGAAAAAATACTGTCCGCGATGGAGGTCGGCGCAATCACCACATGAGGGGCGTCTCCGGATAATCCGTAAACGGCGATATTCAAATCGCTCTGTTCCGACTTGGTCGGGATACCGGTCGAGGGCGATCCGCGCATGACGTCAACGACGACGACCGGAACCTCGGTGGCGACAGCCAGGCCAATTCCCTCGACCATCAGCGAGAGACCCGGTCCCGAAGTGGCAGTCAGTGACGGAATGCCGCCGAAGGAAGCGCCGACACACATATTGATCGACGCCAGTTCGTCCTCTGCCTGGACCAGGGTGCCACCCAACTTGGCAAGTCGCGGCGACAGCCATTCGAGGATTTCCGTCGCTGGCGTGATCGGATAGGCGGCGACAAAACGGATGCCGCCGCGCAAGGCGCCGACAGCGGTGGCATCGTTGCCGCTGATCATCCAGCGGCCCGTGGTCTTGCCAACGGGCTTTGGCAGTTGCCGCGTTTCTTCGAGTTGCTGCGCCGCTTTAAAGCCACTTTTGGCGGCTGCCAAACTGGCATCGACAATCTTCTCACCCTTGGCCGCAAACATTTTGCCTAGGATTTCGCCGACCAATTCCATCGGAATGCCGATCAAGCCGGCGACGACGCCGACCGCGATGGTATTCGCACGGGCGCCGGAAACGGCGCTCATTATTTCGGCGAAATCGATCGATTCGCAGCGCCCCGAACTGGCGCGCACCGATTCCGGCGGCTCCCCGGTGGCGCTGTTGCCGATGACGACAGTTCCCTCATAGAGCGGCAATTCGTCGGTAAATCTTAGAACGCTCGGCCAATCGAGCGCGACGAGAATATCCACATGGTCACTTTGCGCCTCGACCGGGTAGTTTGCCAGCCTTAGAAATGCGAGGGATTCACCACCCCGGATTTGTGGCCCCACGGAACGGGTAATGAGCCCGTACCAGCCGGCCTTGGACGCCGCCCGTAAAAGCGTATCGCCGGCGGTCATGATTCCGTCGCCGCCGGAACCGACAAGGGCAACAGATAGCGTGCGGTCTTTCACCACTATATTAGACTCCAATCATCGGATGAGAACTTCTGAAACATTGACCAATTAAAACACACAACAACTGCCGATCACGAGATTGGCAATCCGATATCAGCCTGTCCCTTCAACAGTCAACGCTAACTTATAGACCAAGGACAAACTTTCTTGATTCAATGACATCAATATCACCGCGAGTGGAATTCCGAATTGATGTGAATCAATAGATCAATAGATATAAGAACTTAGTATTCGCGTCCATTCACTTTTGATGTCCGTCAAGGTTACTCCCAGCAGTACTTGCTATTTCTATATCCTGGATTGTAGCCGTTCGGCCGCCCCAGGTCCGCCTTGGCGGCCGTGGAAATCGCGACCGGGCGTTCTTTTTAGTAGGGTATTGATAATGTCGAACAGACGTAAAATCATAGTCGACGGTAATGAGGCCGTGGCATCGGTGGCGCACCGGACCAATGAAATCATCGCCATTTTTCCGATCACGCCGTCTTCACCGATGGGAGAATTTGCCGACGAATGGTCGGCGTTGGGCAAGGAAAATATCTGGGGAACGGTTCCCGAGGTCATCGAGATGCAGTCCGAGGCCGGCGCCGCCGGGGCCATCCACGGCGCACTGCAAAGCGGCGCCCTGTCGACCACCTTTACCGCCTCTCAGGGCCTGCTTTTGATGATTCCCAACATGTATAAGATCGCCGGCGAGTTGACGCCATTCTGCATGCACGTTTCGGCGCGCACCCTGGCCACCCACGCGCTGTCAATTTTCGGCGACCATTCGGACGTCATGGCCTGCCGTCAAACCGGCTTTGCCCTGTTGGCTTCCAACTCGGTCCAAGAGGCCCACGACATGGCCTGCATCGCCCAAGTTGCGACCCTGCGTTCGCGGGTGCCGTTCCTACATTTCTTCGACGGTTTTCGTACTTCGCATGAAGTCAATGTCATCGAGGAACTAACCGATTCCGATCTCCGTCATATGATCAATGACCAAACGGTAAGCCAGCACCGAAAACGCGCCCTCACCCCCGATGCGCCGGTGGTCAGGGGCACGGCGCAAAATCCGGACACCTTCTTTCAAGCGCAGGAGGCACGAAATCCCTTTTACGATGCCTGCTCGGGAGTCGTCGAGGAGGCCATGGACCGCTTCGCCGAGTTGGCCGGCCGGCAATATAAACTGTTCGACTATGTTGGCCATGCGGAGGCGGAAAAAATCATCGTCGCCATGGGCTCGGGCGCCGTGACGGTGGAGGAAGAGGTCGAGCGGTTAAACCGGGACGGCGAAAAAGTTGGTCTTATTAAGGTACGGCTGTACCGGCCTTTTTCGGCCGATCACCTGGCACGGGCGCTGCCGCCGACGGTCAGGGCGGTGGCGGTTCTGGACCGCACCAAGGAAGCCGGCGCCATGGGCGAACCGCTTTATCAGGACGTGGCTTTGGCCTTGCGCGAGGCCGGCGGCACTCCCGATACCGTCCGCGATGCGCTGGTCATCGGCGGCCGCTACGGGCTCGCTTCAAAGGAGTTCACTCCCACCATGGTGCGCTCGATTTTCGATGAACTCGATACCGCCGCGCCCAAGCGTCATTTTACGGTCGGTATAACCGATGACATCACCGGCCTATCGCTGCCGGTGAGCGAGGGCACCGGCGAGGACCCGAAAGGGTCGAACCGGGCGGTATTTTTCGGCCTCGGCTCCGACGGGACGGTCAGCGCCAACAAAAACTCGATCAAAATCGTGGCCGAGAACACGGACCTCTTCGCGCAAGGCTATTTCGTCTACGATTCGAAGAAGGCGGGAGCCGTCACCATATCGCATCTGCGCTTCTCGGATCGTCATATTCAATCCCCCTATTTGATTGAAGAAGCCCAGTTCCTGGCCTGCCACCATTTTCATTTTCTTGAAAAAATCGATGTTCTTAAATATGCGGCGGCGGACGGCACGTTCCTGCTCAACGCCAGCTATCCGGCGGATCAGGTGTGGGATAGATTACCACGATCCACCCAACAGGTGATTATCGACAAGCGTCTGAAAGTATTTGTCATCGACGCCGCCGCCATCGCCCGTGAAGCGGATCTCGGCGCACGCATAAACACCATTATGCAAACATGTTTCTTCGCCATCGCCAACATCCTGCCGCGGGACGAGGCCATCAGCCACATCAAGAACGCCATCGAGAAAACCTACGGCCGCAAGCGGGAGGACATCGTAGAACTGAACTTCGCCGCCGTTGACGCCACCCTCGCCGGTCTGCATGAAATTTCCGTACCGGGGGCGGCGAGCGCCGAGCACGATGTTCCGCCTACCGTTCCCGACCACGCCCCGGATTTCGTCAAACAAGTCACCGGCGTGATAATCGCCGGTAAGGGGGATATGTTGCCGGTCAGCGCATTTCCCGTCGATGGCACCTGGCCGCTCGACACCGCGCAATGGGAAAAACGCAACATCGCGCAGGAAATTCCGGTTTGGGAAACCGAGCTTTGCATTCAGTGCAACAAGTGCGCCCTGATCTGTCCGCATGCGGCCATCCGCGTCAAAGTTGCCGATCCGGCGGCCCTGGCGGATGCACCGCCGACCTTCCTATCCATGGATTACCTGGCCCCCGAGGACTTCGGCGAAGTCAAATACCTGGTTCAGGTGGCGCCCGAGGATTGCACCGGCTGCACCTTGTGCGTCGAAGTCTGCGAGGGATTCGAAAAGGGAAACCGGTCGCACCGCTCGCTGGCCATGCAGCCGCAAGCGCCGTTACGCGAGAGCGAGAAGGAAAATTGGGAATTTTTCCTCAGCCTGCCGGAAGTTGACCGGAGCAAGATCGAACGTGAAACCAAGATGTCTCAGTTCGCCGAACCGTTGTTTGAATTTTCGGGCGCTTGCCTGGGCTGCGGTGAGACCCCTTACATCAAGCTGGTCACCCAGCTCTACGGCGACCGGGCGGTATTCGCCAACGCCACCGGCTGTTCCTCGATCTATGGCGGCAACCTGCCGACGACGCCCTACAAGACCAATTGTGACGGCCGCGGGCCGGCCTGGTCCAATTCCCTGTTCGAGGACAATGCGGAATTCGGGCTGGGGATGCGCCTCGCCATCGACAAGCACGGGGCGCAGGCCCGCGAATTGATCGGAAAATTGCCTCCGGGAACAGTTGATAGCGAGTTGGTCCGCCAACTTCTGGATGCCGACCAAAGCACCGATACGGGCATCGCCGAACAGCGGGTAAGGGTGGAGAAATTGCGCACCGCCCTGGCGGCGATCGACAAGGCCGAAGCCCGGCGGCTGGAGGATCTTGTGGACTATTTGGTCGATAAGAATGTTTGGATCGTCGGTGGCGACGGCTGGGCCTACGACATCGGTTACGGCGGTCTCGACCATGTCCTGGCCACCGGCGCCAACGTCAATATTTTGGTTCTGGACACCGAGGTTTATTCCAATACCGGCGGACAGCAATCAAAGGCGACCGGCCTCGGCGCGGCGGCCAAGTTCGCCACCGCCGGCAAGGCTCAGCCGAAAAAGGACCTGGGTCTTATGGCCATTGCCTATGGCAATGTCTATGTTGCCTCGATCGCCATGGGCGGCCGGATTCCGCAGACGGTCTATGCCATCCGCGACGCCGAATCCTTCGATGGCCCGTCGTTGATTATCGCCTATTCGCCCTGCGGGGAACACGGCTATGTTCTGGAAAACTCCCTGGATCATCAGAAGCTGGCGGTGAAGACCGGCTACTGGCCGCTCTACCGCTATGATCCCAGGCGTATCGAGACCGGTGAAAAACCGCTGGTGCTGGAAAGCAGCGCGCCCAGAATACCGCTCAGTGACCTCCTCGATGTGGAGAACCGTTTCGGTATTGTTAAGCGGCAGGACCCGGAACGCTACGAGGCGCTGAAGGAAGCCGCCGAAAATGGTATACGCCGCCGCCGCGCGGTCTACGAAAAACTGGCCGAACTGGATTTTCCGGACGAGGTCAAGGAAGGACAAGAAGAGACACAAGCCGACGCCGCCAGCTAGCGAACAGAGCGGATCGGAAAATCGTCAGGGATTTTCATCAGCATTAATCAGGCGCGCGGCGATGCCGCCGTCGCGCTCAGGCTGCGCCGGTCGATGGCCACCGCCTTGACCAGCGCATGCAGCTTGACGCCTTCGCGAAGCTTCAAATCATGCATCGATTTCCGCGTGATCCGGGCGATCAGGGGGCTGCCGATATCCAGCCGCACATCCACCTGCGGACTGCCGGTTTCGGCGATTTCGACCACCCGGCCCTCGAATATGTTGAGAACGCTGGTCATTTCCGGGCGATTGAGCATCAGCGAAACGTCGCGCGCCCTGATATGGACGCGGACCTCGGTGCCGACCGCAAGTTCGGCGCCGGCGACGCGCAGTATGCCCCCCTGAAAAGCCAGTTCGGCCAGGCCATATTCGCGGTCATAGCCACGGCATGTGGCGGCCAGAACCGCGCCCGCCTCGAAGCGTCCGGTCAAGGGGAACAAATCAAGACGGCTCATCAATTCCTCGACGCCGCCGACGGCGGCGACGCGGCCGCCGGACAACAGGACCATGCTGTCGGCAAGCCGGATAACCTCATCGATGGCGTGGCTGACATAGACGATGGAAATGCTCAGCTCATCGCGGAGGCGCTCGATAAAGGGCAGGATTTCACCGCGCCTTTGCGCGTCGATGGATGCCAAGGGTTCGTCCATCAGCAGCAATGCCGGATTGCTCAAGAGCGCCCGCCCGATGGCAACCCTTTGCCGCTCGCCGCCCGACAGCGTATCGGGGCGGCGCGCCAGCAATGAGCCAAGATCAAGGAGTTCGGTTATCTGCTCGAAGGCGAGCATCGAACCTTCCTTGTAGCCGTAAGCAAGGTTGCGGCGCACATCCATGTGCGGAAACAGGCGGCCTTCCTGGAAGACATAGCCGATGCGCCGCCGTTCGGGCGGCACATTGACGCCGTTTTCCGAATTAAACAGGGTGACGCCGCCGCAAACGATCTGCCCCTCGGCCGGGCTCGAGAGTCCAGCGATCAGGTTGATCAGCGTGGTTTTGCCGGCGCCCGATTGCCCGAAGATGGCGGTTATCGACCCGGCTGGGGCTTCGAAAGCGGCTTCAAGCGAAAATTCACCGGCCTGGTGGCGGACATCCATCCTGAGCATGGCTAGCTCCCCAAACGTTTGTTGACGCGGCGGGCCAGGAATTCAGACAGGATCAGAGCCACAAGCGCGATCACTACTGAAATGATAACCAGCCGTATCGCGGTCGCGTCGGCGCCCGGCGTCTGTACTTCGGTAAATATCGCCAGCGGCAGGGTCCGCGTTTCGCCGGGGATGTTAGAGACGAAGGTGATTGTGGCGCCGAATTCTCCGAGGCTGCGGGCGAATGCCAAGATGGTGCCGACTAGGATGCCTGGCGCGATCAAGGGCAGGGTGATGGTCGCGAATACCCGAAAGCGGCCGGCGCCGAGGGTGCGCGCGGCGGCTTCGAGGCGTTGATCGACGCCTTCGTAAGATAACCGGATGGCCCTGACCATTAACGGAAAGGCCATCACGCCCGATGCGATCGCGGCGCCCTTCCAGGTAAAGGCGACAGTGATACCAAACACATCGAACAAAAACGCACCGAGTGGCCCCTGTTTGCCAAACAACACCAGCAACAGGTATCCGATCACCACCGGCGGCAGGACCAGCGGCAGATGGATCAGGCCGTTGAATACCGAATGGCCGACAAAGCGCCGCCGCGCCAGCAGCCAGGCGGCGCAAACGCCGAGCGGGATGCTGACCAGCACCGCCCAAAACGCCACCTTCAGGCTTAATCCGATCGCCTCCGCTTCAGTTGCGCTCAATTCCCACATCGGGTCAATCCGTTTTGAATCCGTAATTATCGAATATATTTTTCGAATATTCGGTCCTCAATCCAGCCAAAAACGCGGCCGTCGCGGGCCGCGCGCGGTCCTTGACGGTTGCCGCAATATATTGGATCGGTACGTGGCTTTGCGCCGGAAAGCGGTACACGATATCGACCAACGGGTTTCGGTGCGCGTCCGAGCCATAGACGATGCCGAGCGGCAGCGCCCGCCGTTCGATCAGCGCCAGGGCGGCCCGGACATTCACGGTCCGAGCCAAGCGCCGCGAAATTTGCGGCCAGACACCCAAGGCCTGGAGGGCCTCTTTGCCGTAGATGCCGGCCGGGACATGCGCCGGGTCGGCGATAGCCAAGCGGTCGGCGCCCAGTACCCGCAGCAATGACGAGGCCGAATTCCGGTCCATTTCGGGCTGCGAGCCGGCCGGTGCGACGATCACTAAACTGTTGGTTAAGAGCTTGGTTTTACTGGATTTCTCAATTTTTCCACGGGCTTCCAGCCAGTCCATCCATTTTAGATGCGCCGAAACAAAGATATCCGCCGGCGCGCCATGGGCGATTTGCCGGGCCAATGCCGAAGAAGCGGCGAAAGCTATGTCAATGTCGTGACCGGCCCGTTTTTCGTGGGCGCGGGCGATTTCGGCCAACGGCAATTTCAGGCTGGCGGCGGCGAATACCAAGACGCGCTCGGCCTGGGCTTCAGCCTGGGCCGTCGCCGCCCATGCGCTGATCAGAAAAATTGCGATGACCGGGGCGGCGGCGCGCACGCGGTTATTTCCCATACAATTTGTCGGGCGCGATTTCTATTTCGCTTATGACCTGAATTTTACCATCGCGCACGGCGTTGAAAAAGCAGTTGCGGCGCCCGGTGTGGCAGGCGACGCCGGTTTGCTCGACCAGCAACAGGATGGTGTCATTATCGC
>NZAK01000137.1 GCA_002687515.1 Rhodospirillaceae bacterium | reverse complement strand
GCCCAGGCCTCTTGGCAAAGGCCGTCCATGTTGCTCATTGAAGCTCCCCCTTTAAAAAAAATCGCAGGCCACTAGGGTCTGTGGACATTTAGGATTCCCAAATCTCTAGAAATGTGATTCAAGCTTCCTTTTGAGGAGGTTTATCATGCGCAAAGAGCGGTTTGTTATCAATGACCGAAGCTGGGCGATAATAGAGCCGCTGGTCCCGGGCACGGAGCGGGATCGCGGTGTGACGGCGAAGGATACCCGATTGTTCCTGGAGGCTGTTTTATGGCGCGTGCGCGTGGGCGGTCCGTGGCGTGATTTGCCACCGGGTTTTGGTGAGTGGAATAGTGTTTTCCGGCGTTTTCGCCGGTGGGCGCTGAAGGGTGTTTTCAAGCGTATTTTTGAGGCTGTAGCGGACGATCCGGACTTTGAATATATGATGATCGATGGAACCATTATCAGCGTGCATCAGAAGGCAAGCGGCGCAAAAGGGGGACTCTCCATCAAGCCATTGGGCGCTCAAAAGGCGGATTGACGACCAAAGTTCTGGCCCTCACGGATGCCTTGGGCAATCTCGTGCGTTTCAAGCTGCTTCCCGGTCAGCGCAGTGAGATTGTCGGCGTGCCTGACTTGATCGATGGTCTCACATTTGATGCTTTGATGGGCGACAAGGCCTTTGACGCCGACCACTTGCGCCAAGCCTTGGAGGAACGCGGAGCGATGGCCGTTATCCCGTCAAAACGCAATCGGAAAGTCCATATCCCGCACGATGAAGAGGCATACAAATGGCGCCATCTCGTCGAGAATTACTTCAGCAAAATCAAAGAGTTCAGGGGCGTTAACACCAGATATGACAAGACGGATATAAGCTATCAGGCGACCTGGGACATCGCAGCAACGATCATAGAACTACGCTAAATGTCCACAGACCCTAGAACTTTTCCAATAGATTTGCCGTGTCTCAGGCGAAGTCTGGCGGTTGCAGCCCGCTCTGGCGCAATTGATCGGAAACAATCGCCTTCAATCTATCCAGACCATCCTGGCTTGCCGATTCACAGCGCGCGACCAAAACCGCTTGCGTATTGGAGGCCCGCAACAACCACCATCCGTCCCCGGTTTCAACACGGACACCGTCAATGTCGCGGACGGTGACGCCCGCTTCGGCGTTTACCCGTTGCTTGACTTCCTCGATCACCGCGAACTTCCGTTCCTCGGGGCAATCGAACCGAACCTCGGGCGTGTTGAACATGACGGGCAATGCATCGCGCATCTGAGCCAGGCTTTCGCCGCCAACCGCAAGAACGCCAAGCAGGCGCACGGCGGCGTATAACGCATCGTCGTAACCGTAATATCCGTCGGAAAAGAAGATATGGCCGCTCATCTCGCCGGCGAGCGGCGCCCCTATTTCCTTCATTTTGGTTCGAATGAGCGAATGACCCGCCTTCCATAATATGGGCTCGCCGCCGGCGCGCTCGACTTCGTCGAAGAACACCTGGCTGGCTTTTACATCCGCGATGATCGGCGCGCCGGCATTTCGCGGCAATATATCGCGCGCCAATATCAAAAGGATTTGATCGCCCCATAGCACCCGCCCCCTGGCATCGATAACGCCGAGGCGATCGCCGTCACCATCGAAACCGATGCCTATATCGCAGGCGTTGTCGGCAACCAGGTTCTTAAGCTGCGTCAGGTATTTCTCGACAGTGGGATCGGGGTGATGGTTGGGAAAGGTGCCATCAATTTCGGCATTTATGACAAAATGCTCTCCGGGCAACAATTCGATCAGCTGCAACAACGCCTCGCCGGCGGCGCCGTTGCCGGGATCCCAGGCGATACGCATGGCGCTTTCCGGCGGATGGTCGGATACAATACGTTCGACGTAACGGGCCAGCATGTCTTGATCCTGAACCGCGCCCTGGCCGCTCGCGAACCGGCCGTCGGAAATCCTTGCGCCCAAGGCCTGGATTTCGTCGCCAAAAAAAGAATCGCCGCCAAGCACCATCTTGATACCGTTATATTCAGGCGGATTGTGCGAGCCGGTGATCATAACGCCGGCGTCGGCTTCCAGGACATGGGCGGAATAATACAGCAGCGGGGTCGGCCCGCGCCCGACGCGGATGACGTTGCTGCCGGCCTCGGTCAATCCCTCGACCAGGGCAGCCTCAAGTTCCGGAGAACTCAAGCGGCCGTCATAGCCGACGCAAACATTCGGCGAAGCGCCAAAACGTTCGGCGGCGACCGATCCAAACGCCCGCCCGATCGCCGATACATCGGGTGCATTCAGTGTGTCACCGACAACGCCTCGAATGTCATATTCGCGCAGTATGGTTGGATGCAGCTTGTGTCCACCGGCCATAAATGCGGTCGCCTAGTTTTTAATCTCGGCGGTTACCGGCGGGCGGCCGACGCATAAATATTCGAAACCGGCTTCGAACATATCGTCCGGATTGTAGATATTGCGAAGATCGACCAGCAAAGGCGCACGCATGGTCGATTTTAGGCGCCCCAGGTCCAATCCCCTGAACTCGTTCCATTCCGTCAATATCGCCAGCGCATCCGCACCGGTGGCGGCGTCGTAGGCGCCGTCGCACCAGACCACCCCGTCCAAAAGCTTACGCGCTTCATCCATGCCTTGCGGATCGTAGACCCTCAATTTGGCGCCACCGGCAATCAAGGCTGGCACAATATCCAAACTGGGGGCATCGCGCATGTCATCGGTATCCGGTTTGAAGGTCAGCCCCAAAACGGCGACCGTCTTGCCGACGACATCTCCGCCGCAGGCGGCGATAATTTTTTCGGCCATATTTTTCTTTCGGGAATCGTTCACTTCGACCACGGCTTCGACGATCTTGACCGGGCTGCCGACCGATTGCGCCGTCCGCACCAGGGCCAAGGTATCCTTGGGGAAACAGGAGCCGCCATAGCCCGGGCCCGCATGCAGGAATTTCCCGCCGATACGCCCATCCAGTCCAATGCCCTTGGCGACATCCTGTATGTCGGCGCCGACCTGTTCGCATAGATCCGCAATTTCGTTGATAAAGGTAATCTTGGTGGCAAGGAAAGTGTTGGCCGCGTATTTGATCAACTCCGCGGTCCGCCGGGCGGTGAATATAATCGGCGTTTCGATTAGAAACAGCGGCCGGTACAACTCGCGCATCGCTTCGCGCGCGCGTTCGCTATGGGCGCCGATCACAACCCGGTCGGGACGCATGAAATCCCTCACCGCCGCGCCCTCGCGCAGGAATTCAGGGTTGGACACGACATCGAATTCCGCATCCGGCCGCTTGTTGCGGATCACATTTTCAACTTCATCGCCGGTTCCCACCGGCACCGTCGATTTGGTTACGATAACCGTATAGCCGTTCAGGGCGGCGGCCACTTCCTCGGCGGCGCTATAAACAAAACTGAGGTCGGCGTGGCCGTCACCGCGCCGGGACGGCGTTCCGACGGCAATGAAAACAGCATCGGCGCCGTTGACCGAGGCAGGCAGATCGGTGGTAAAGGATAGGCGCCCGGCGCGAACGCCCTTTTCGACGGTGCTGTCCAACTCGGGCTCGTAAATGGGTATTTCGCCGCGATTAAGACCATCGATTTTATCCGCATCCTTGTCGACGCACACCACTTCGGCGCCAAATTCCGCGAAACATGCGCCGGAAACAAGGCCGACATAACCGGTGCCGATCATTGTTATCTTCATTAAATTGGACCTCGTTTTTGGCTAATCGCGGAACTATTTCTGCAACCAGTCAATATTTAGGGATAACCGCGCAGAATTTCCGCCATTTCGTCTTTCATCTCGGCACGATCCAAGGCATATGCAATATTCGCCTCGATAAAACCGAGCTTGTTGCCGCAGTCATACCGCTTGCCGTCGAACCTGAATCCGTGAAAGGGAACGTCGCCGATGGTCCGCGCCATTGCATCGGTAAGCTGAATTTCACCGCCGGCGCCCTTTTCCTGCATGTCGAGTTGGGCAAAAACCTGGGGATGAAGGATGTAACGTCCGATAATCGATAACGTCGAGGGCGCCGATTTGGGATCGGGTTTTTCCACCAGCCCCTTGGCGCGCGCCAACTTGCCATCATCCTCGACCACATCCAGGATTCCATAACGGTCGGTATGCTCTTTCGGAATATCCTCAACCGCGACCAGGTTACCGCCGACTTGATTATAAATTTCGATCATCTGCTTGAGGCAACCCGGCCGCGCCAAAATCAAATCGTCGGCCAGCAAAACGGCGAACGGTTCTTGGTGTATGTGATAACGCGCGCACCACACCGCGTGTCCCAAGCCCAATGGATTTTGCTGTCTAGTATAGGATATTTGGCCAGGTTCGGGCACCCACTCGCTGATCGCCTGCAACGCGTCCTGCTTGCCGCTTTCCTTGAGCGAGCGTTCCAGTTCGATGCTGTGGTCGAAATGGTCCTCGATCGCCGATTTCGCGCGGCCGGTAACAAAGATGAATTCCTCGATCCCGGCCTCGCGCGCTTCGTCCACTGCATATTGAATCAACGGGCGGTCGACAATGGGCAGCATCTCCTTGGGCATGGCCTTGGTTGCGGGCAGGAAACGGGTGCCCTGCCCGGCAACGGGAAATACGGCTTTGCGGACTGGTGTAACCATGCGATCCGATTGATGCTAAAGCTATTTTCCCGGCGCCGCGCGCGGGAATTTGCGCCGGTTTTGTGCCACAGGGCGGCTAGCTCCGCAAGTTGCCGTTGAAGATGGCGCAATTCGGCGGCTACATCGAATTCAACGGCGACGGTTTTTGGCTTGCGAATTTTGCCATTGAACAAGCATTTTCTGGGCTTCTGGACAAAGTTTCAGGTATCCCGACGCCTTCATCACACGGGGGGAACCGCCGGCGGCCTTGATCGCCCTGATTTCATTTTCGGTTGCCTCGCACTCGAATGACATATCGGCGATTCGGCGCCCACCCTTCTCTACCCCTTTGTACCAACGCATGACGTAATCGAATTTCCGATCGATATCCTTTTTTACTCGCTGCGCCGCCGGCGAATTGCCGCGCCCGCGTTGCTGCAATTTACCGAGCCTTTTCTTCATTCTCGGAATCTCACGATGATAGCGTTGCGCCCGCTTATCCTGCACCGCGTGGGTGCCCTCATGGACAAATGTCTGCATGAAAAACAAGGGCGATCCATAGCGCACGTTGCGCCGCACAAACATCATGCGCTTGCCGTCGAAACTGAGAATCTTGTTGTAGTAGGCGGCGGCATCGGCCGCGCCGGCACGATTGAAATGCTTGGAAATTGGATTGTAATGTACCTCGTCGATAATATCGATATATTTGCGGACCGACCGCGGCAGTTGTTTCGCCATCTCGAAAGCTTGGCGCATCACCTGATAGTAACGCCCGTTTCGAATGTCCGGATAGACGGAGCCATAATAGTTCTTGCCCGCGACGACGCGAAGCAAGGGATCGTCGAATTCGGCATCCGGGGTATGGCCGTAGAGCCAGCGTTTTGCGGTCAGCGTCACCATGCGCGCGAAAAATTTTAAGGATTTATCGTTAAATGCGTTGGTCGGCACGCGCATGATGTTTTTGCCGCTGCGATTTTTCTTCCAGCCGGTGTAACGGTGATAACGGCCGCCGGTGTATAGCTGGTAGTTGTCCACCACATCCAAGTAGATGCGCGCCGAAGGATCTTGGCCGAGGGCGGCCTTTATAATCTCCGGAAAGCGGCGGCGGGCAATTTCCGCCTGACGGTCATCGATCAGCCGGCCCACCGATACCTCCTGGATCAGTTCCTTGCCGGTATCGCCATTGCGTACCGGCAGGGTCGATAGCTTCGCTCCGGAACAAGCCAAGCGCGCCGCCCGCCAAGCTTTCAGCCGTTGGTCCAATATCCCGCGTGAAACATTATCCAGCCGGCCGCGCAAATCCCGGGTCATGGATTTGGCCGTTTTATCACCTGAGCGAAACGCGAGTTCCGACCACAAGGCGGCGCCGGATACCGATTTTGCGATTCCCTTGCCGTCGCGCAGCATTACCGCCAAATGTCTTTGCGCCGGACCGTGGCCGGCATCGGCCAATGACTTCAAAGCCGGCAGCGCGCGCGTATAGTCTTTCGCCTTGATGCGCTTAAGTACCCCCTGGTAGCCATTGACAATATCCGCCGACGAACAAGGCGCCGCCTGAAGCGGGTTCACGGCGATCAACATCAAGGCCGTTGTTAGAATTCCTGTCCGTAAAATAATGATTTTCAGCCCCCTGATTCCGGTATTGTGTTTCTCACACCATCTCATGCCCCGAGCAGGAGATCCTTAGCCTGATTAATCTTGGTGGCAAGATATGTCGAACCTCCGTGGTCGGGGTGTATCTTGCTCATCAGGTTATGGTGGGCGGCCTTAATTTCCTCTTCGCCGGCGCCCGTTTCAAGACCGAGGATATCATAGGCTTCCTCCCGGGTCATGCCGTTCCCGCCCTTGGCATCGGCGCCCGAGCGGGCCTGTTCGCGCCACTCCTCTCCGTGATAGCGGTCGAGGTACGCGGTCAGGACCTGCACGGTTTCATCATCACCGGCGGATTCGCCAAGCAATTGCAGAATTTCATCCAAGGACATGCTGCGCAGGGTACGGCCGGCAAATGGTCCTTTGACGACATCGCCGTTCATTTCGCCGTTGTCATGGTCCAGGATCATACGCACATAGGCTGTTTCGATTTCCGATGATTGGCCGGTCGGGGCGCCGCCTGTCGGCCCGGCGGCGGCCATGCGCGAAAAATTCTTGGCCGCCCGCGCCGCCGACCGGAATCGCATAAACCAAGGCAGCAGAGCGGGTATGGCGAGCAGCGCCCAGCCGATGCGGCCGTACACAATAAGCGCAATGGCGACGAGCACGACGATGATGACGAATGTCCATTTCAGCGCTTTCAAGAGGGTCGATGGCTGGGCATTCACGTACCAGCGCGCCGCCAACAAGGCGCCGACCAGAATGGCAACCCCTAAAATGAGATAGGTCATTCGAAATCAACCACGCTTAACCTGATGGGCGATCTGAAGAACGGCGCCGCCTTCGCTTTTAGCGAAGTTTTCCAGCGCCGCCCGTCCGCCGGCGGCAAAAACCGCAACGGCGCGCAACAGTTCTCTCAGGGTTTTTGCGCTTCCGGAATCGAACGGGCAATAGGCGCCATTGGTCAATTTGGCGATTTGGCGGAATGCAAATTCGGCGATCGGATCGCCGCCTTCCTGGAACAGAAATGCCGGTGTACCCAATATTCCAAGTTCGCCGGCGATGGCGCCCAGCTTGTCCACATCCTCTTCGACGCAGTCGCCGACGAACACGAGCGCGTCAACCTTGCGTTTCTTTGTTTCGGAGACCGCATGGCGCAGCACTTTTCCTATTTGAGTTTCACCAGCCAAGCAGTGAACACCGGTCATCTGCCGCAACAGCGTATCCGGATCGGATGTCCATTTCGTTGCCTTGAATTCGCCAAAACCCCGGTAGAAAGCGAGCTGAATTTCAAGCCCGCCCAGTGTTGAAGTTTCGTGGAACATCTCGGCCTGAAGATGGCAGGCATGATCCCAGGTCGGCTCGCGGCTGGCGGTCGCATCTAGTGCGAATATCAAGCGCCCCCGTTCGCCGGACGATTTGCGGACAGGCGTTTGTGCAACTTTGCGCAGGAAATCCTGAACGTCGTCCTTCGATGATTTAGCGGGAAGATCCCCACGTCCCATCTTGGCCGGCTCCTCGTTTCTGGTAATTCGGCGCCTCATCCTTAATCGGAAGCGCATCGATCGACAGTACACCAAGTTCCGGCAAACAAAAACCGGGGCGAAAAGTCTATATCCGCCCCGGTTTTAAAGCAATCAGCGCGGCCGCGATCAGTTGATGTGGTTAAGCTTGCCCTTTGGCCGGAAAGCGTGGAATACAAAGGCAAAAGTTACGTCATATACCTCATCGACAAGACCCTTGTCCGTTTTCCTTTGAACGACCACGTTGCCGACATCGCGGCCCGTGGAAATATCCTGCCGATCGAGGGCCGAGTTCTGACCATCGGCCCAAGAAATCACCAGTTTTCCGCTTTCAATCTTCTTTTTCTTTCTGAGAAGCTCGAGGCTCCAGGCTTCCTTGCCGACCGCAACGACGCGCGCCATCGGCGGAATCCCCTTTGGAAATGAACCCCGATAGAGGAAGGGCCTCGGCGCCGAATCGTAACCTGTATAGGGGTTAAGGCCGGCGCGGCCGCGGGCATAGATGGGCCGCAGGACCTTTCCACCCGGGTGTTTTTTTACAAACCGTTCGAACGATTCGACCCGTGACGGAATCGTTTTCAATTTCTTGTCGGTCATTTCGCCAACGATGCCGACACCGAGAAATTGCTGCCACCAGCTTTGCGTATTCCGGTCATACATCACCATATCGGAATTGCGCAATTTTCCCGACACACCGAATTCCAAGACTTTTCCATCCAGCCGTGCATCGAATACGATGGATGAATTGCACAAGGGGCAATACGTCACGACCACCGGGACGCCGCCGACCCGGTCATTGACGATTTCATGATTCATCAAAATACCCAGCGGGTAGGCGCGCGCATCGCCGTTCAGAACGAGGCTGATCACCGGTACCTTGGGGCCAATCCCACTGACATCACTGGCCTTGTCAAAGGTGGGGGAATCGATGGATCGAATACCATCCTTCGGCGGTCCGCCTGACATTATTTCGCTGAAATCAACGGATTTCTTTTTGAAATCAGTCTTCGGCCATTCGAATTTCCAGCGCTCGGGGCTGGCCGAAGCGCTGCCGATTGCAAACGATATCAAGATGGCCGATATAAAACCGGCGAACGCAACATGCGTAATAGGTTGTCTAAATTTCTGAAACGTAATCATGGCTTATCCCTTTTGCTGCCGTAGGGCCAACGTAGGCAGCAACCATGTGGGCACGCAATTCAACCCGGATCACTTCTTGGTGAAATCAAATTATTTAATATTATGGGGCCGGAATCGTTTGAAGTTGCGATGCGTTATTCAATAATAACGAACCGTCCGGAGTAACAGTTTGAGCCAAATTGACAAAATTGAATGCGCCGTCATCGGCGCCGGCGTTATTGGCCTTGCGGTTGCGCGCCGGCTGGCGGCAGAGGGACGCGATGTCATCGTTCTGGAATCGGAAAACGCCATCGGCACCGGCACCAGTTCGCGCAACTCAGAGATTATTCACGCCGGCATATACTATCCCAAGGACAGCCTGAAGGCTGAGCTCTGCGTTGCCGGTAAAAAAATGCTGTACACATATTGCGGCACCCATGGCGTACCGCACAAAGCCTGCGGAAAGTTGATCGTCGCGACCGACGAGGCGCAGCATGGAACGCTCCGTGATTTAAAGCAAAAAGCCGAAAATAACGGTGTTGACGATATCACCTGGATCGAGGGGGCCGATGCGCGCGACATGGAACCCGCCCTCAACGCATCGGCGGCGCTTTTGTCGCCGTCTTCGGGCTTGATCGACAGCCATGCGCTCATGCTTTCCTTTCAAGGCGATGCCGAAGCCAACGGCATGATGCTCGCCTACCACGCACCGGTTATCGGCGGTGAAGTCGGCGACACCGGAATAATTCTTGAAACCGGCGGCCCCAGCCCGATGGAAATTCTTTGTGAAACGGTGGTAAACTCGGGCGGACTATTCGCCCAGAAAACGGCCGCGACGATACGTGGCATGCCGGCGGAACATATTCCGGCCTGTTTCTATGCCAAGGGAAACTACTTCGTTTTGAACGGACGCGCGCCCTTCAAGCATCTAATTTATCCGGTTCCCGAAGAAGGCGGTCTGGGCGTGCATCTGACGCTGGACTTGGCTGGCCAGGCGCGATTTGGTCCGGACGTCGAATGGATTGACGAAATTGACTACCAGGTCGATCCCAGACGCGGCGATAAATTTTACGATGCCGTGCGCAGCTATTGGCCAGGGCTCGCCGATGCTTCCCTCACGCCTGATTATTCAGGCATTCGCCCCAAATTGGGAGGGCCGGGATCGCCGGTAGCGGATTTCGTCATAAGCGGACCCGAGGATCATGGTATAAAAGGTCTGGTTAATCTATTTGGAATAGAATCACCGGGCTTGACGGCGGCGATGGCGATCGCGGCCAAAGTGGCCGAAAAATTGGACTAGCGATTGGAATTGGGCTGGAATCGATGAAACCCGTAACTGTCAAAACATCGGCATTGATTGCTTGTGCGCTAATCTTGACGGCTTCGCTGGTCACCGACGCGCTTGCGCAGCGCGCCGGTATCCGCGCGCAAGGCCGCGATGTGAACCGGGACAAACAAACTAAGGATAAGCAGCGGACCGGTGCGGCATCGCTTGTCGATGCACGCCAGGAAATGCGGAAATTGATCCGGAACATCAGTTCCGTCTCGCGCCGCGCCAACAAAAATTTCGTGGTGGTCACCTTGGGCGGGTTGGAATTGATCGAAAAGACCGACGCGGTCGACGCGACGCGGAAGTCACCTGCGACCACTTACATGCGCACCATCGATGGCATAATTGTACGCGGATTGAATATGCATCCGCCCGAGGGCGGGAAACGGGAAACGCGAACCGACAAGAAGGTACGCGCCGAACTGATCCGGATGGCGGATTTGGCAAAACGGCGGGGGCTGCGCATTTGGGTTGCCGATTTTGCGGCAACCCCGAATATGATTTCGGAATCCATCAACCTCAACCGAGCCAAGGGCTATGTGCCCTTTACGGTCGCCAACAGCGAATACAGGTTCGATACCATCCCCAAATTTCCAAAGCGCCCATATCGTGAAAACGCCAAGAACGTCACCGGCCTGAAGCTGGCTCAAAACTATCTGTTTTTAACCGATTCGTCCGGTTACGACAGCCGCGAGGAATTCGTTCTGGCACTCAACGGCACCAATTTCGATGCCGTCGTGGTTGACGTTTTCCATCGTGGCCGTACGCCATTCCAGCGCCGCCATGTTCAAGGCATGAAATTTAAGAAACTTGGGGCCAGGCGCTTGGTCCTGGCTTATATGAATGTCGGCCAGGCGGACAGTTCGAGATACTATTGGAAACCCGGCTGGCGCGAGGGAAGTCCAGGATTCATAGGCTCGCCGGTGCTTGGTGAGCCCGACAACCACTATGTCCAATATTGGAATCCGGCTTGGAAAAAAATCATCGCCGGCGACACGAAATCATACACCTATGGCATCATCGCGCAAAAGTACGACGGCGTCGTCATCGACGGTGTGGATTCGTACCTTTTCTTCGAAGGCGACGCGCGCTAACGCGCTAGGGGAGCGTCTCCCGGCCCAACCTAGTGGGTAAGGACGCTGACCTTCTGTATCACGAATCCCTGTTCCGGCGGATAGCGATGCAAAATCAACAGCAACGCCTGATCCTCGCTTTCCGCCATGACATCATGAATTTGGGTGTCTGCCCAGTGATCGCCAAAAACATCATGTGATTGGTTATCTTTGACCAAGGCCCGGACATCACGATTATAAACGACCACTTCGTAAGCAAATTGATTGCTTGTCGGATATTGGAGCATCGTCGCTTCTCCGCTCTTCTTGTCGAAACAGGCGCGCTCGTAAAATCGCGCTTTGATTAATTCTAAGCGGCGGAAATTAACAAATGATTGCGGTAAAAAAGAGGCGCCACCTGTCATTAGTATGGCGCGCATATTGCCGGAACGGACGAATCAAACCGCTAAATCAGCCCAATCGGTCAGCTACGTTTCTCGATAACTTTCTCAAGGCCGGTTAAAAGCTGGTCACCGACGGCGCCGCCATCGCCCGTCAGATTTTGCGAAATGACCAATTGCAGCGCATTGATGTGAAGTCCGATCACCTCCAAGACGCCGGCATCCACGGCCTCTTTTCGTTTTTCGATATAGGCGCATAGCTGCCCGCCGATTATCGTCATCAGCGGAAAGTCAAAACTGCCGCCCTGCCCCTTGATATCGTGAGAAATCTGAAAAATATCGGTAATCGCTTTATCGGCGTCGCCACTTCCGGATTTCAAATCATTAAAAATCGATTCCAGCCTTTTGATGTCTTCCTTGGCCCAATCAATGTAATCGCCGGCCAGGTTCGCGATAACCGATTCGGCACGCTCCAACGCCGCCGCGTCGACGGCGCCGGGACCGCCAACAGTAACTTTCTGGCTCAACGTATTCGGTGGCCGAATAACTTTGCCTGATTGATCGCTCATCAAATTACGCCTGTATTTGGAAACTGCCGGATTTTGCGACATGACCGTTGTAATTGCAAATAATATTGCCCTTGCCGCAGTTCAATACCCTGAAACAAATTATGATTGTCACTGATAGCAGTGGTTTCGTTGAATGCAAAATTTCTACAGTGGTTCGCGCCCTCAAATCAAGCCGAGGTCCCTCAATTCATCGGCCAATTCAGCGGGCAGCTCCTCTGTCTCGGCTACCGTTTGCTCGAGATCCTTGGGCACATCCCTGGTGCGAAAGTACCTCCAACCTTGAAATGCCTTTTGGCGCCTGGGCTCGACCATAACCAATTCAGGATCAAGCTCGATGGCGCAGTACTTGCGGCCCTCTGAATTGGTGCCTTGCTCGACACCAATTATTTTTTGGCGGACGCGGATGTAGCGCCTGACCACCCAATAAATAGAGCCGCCATCCAACAATTCCTCGGAACGTCTGGGAACATTGCGGGTATGGGTAAAGAGGCGCTTTTTGCGCCCCTTGGCGCTTTGCTTCAACCGCTCTGCCTGGATTGAACGCAACTGCCCGATGCTCTCGACACGCACCGCCATGCGCAAAAGATGTACCGTCATTTTACCGGTATTCCGCTGATCAATCGCCGGGGTACCAATTCGCCGCCCGCTTGGCGAAAAACGCCGTGAAGCCCTCGACAGCTTCATCCAAGCTACGGCCGCGGGCGCCGATCGCCGCCATATTTTCCGCCGTCACGTCGGCGATTTCCATATCGGCGACCTGGGCGATGAGTTTTTTGGTTTCACGCACCGCCCTTGGTGCGCCGCGGAGCAAGGCGTCGATGATCGGTTCGGCGGCATCATCCAATCCGCCAACCGGGCATATTTCATGCACCAGTCCGATGCGCTGCGCCTCGCTAACGTCAAAGGTTTCCCCGCTTAGCGCATAACGGCGCAAATGGCGCGGACCGATGGCTGCAACCAGTTCGGGCAGGATCGGCGCCGGCGTAAGACCGAGCCGAACCTCGCTGATGGAAAACCGTGCATCATCGGAAGCGACGACGATATCGCAGGCGGCGGCATAACCGGTGCCGCCGCCGAAACATGCGTTATGGACCAACGCGATGGTCGGCTTGCCGAGGGCATAGAGCGCGCGCATCGCATAGGCGCTGAGCTTGGCCGCCGCCAATTGCTCTTCCTCCGTGGCATCCGCCAATTCGCGAAACCAATTGACATCGGCGCCGGCAGAAAAATGCTTACCGGCAGCGCGCAGAACCACGATCCGGACATTATCATCTTGGTCCAGGCTTTCCGCGATTTGTCGTAATTCTCCAAGCATTTCGGCATTGTAGCCGTTGAATACGTCTGGCCTGTTCAGCGTAACGCTGGCCACGCCACGCGCGTCGGTTTCGGCCAAGATCACCTTTTCGGACATCTGTTCCCCCGGATAACTCCCATGGTCAAAAGCCCGCGGATTATAGTACCGGGCCCTACCACGGCAAGACTTCGCCATCGTAGCTTAGGAACGTGCCGGATTGTTCCGGACCCAGTTCCGCAATAATGCTCCTTATCCCGCGCACGCTATCGGCGGGATCGACAGCGGCGCTCCTGCCGCCCATCCTGGTCCGCACCCAACCGGGATGGAACATAGCCACGGTGACACCCCGCCCCGCCAAATCGCCGGCCACGCCCCGCATCAACGCGTTAAGCGCCGCCTTGCTGGCGCGATAGGCATAACCGCCGCCAGACGTATTTTCCTCGATACTGGCGAGACGGCTGGTGATCGCCGTCATCACCTTCATTTCCGAGCGCGCCACATGATCGGTAAAGCATTCGCAGATTTTCAGTGGCGCAAAAGCGTTGATTTCGAAACTCGCCGACACCGCTGCATGATCGATATTTCCGAGGCGGCTTCCATAATCCAGGAGCACGCCGGCGTTATTGATCAGGATGTCAATGTTGTCGTCGGATAAATCCTCCGCAAGTTTTTCAATGGCGGCATGGTCCGTGACATCCAGCTGAATTAATTCGAGCGTGCCCTTCAGGCTCTTCAATTCACCCGCCCTGGCAACATCCCGGCACGACGCCAGCACGCGCCAGCCGGCATCGGCATACTGCTTAACAAATTCCAATCCAAGACCCCGGTTTGCTCCGGTTATAAATACCGTGCTCATATATCGCCATCCAATTTCAGTGCCCTCGATGAAATCTATCCCGACATGACGGCGCGTGCCATCGCAACGACGAAATAAATAGCGCTGACCAGGACAATGGTTCGCGCCGCATAACCCCAAATCGGCCTTCGTACATTGAACGCGCAGCGCCAGATGGCAACGCCGGTAAAAACGGCATAAATTACAGCCAAGCCGGCGCCAAGAAAAGCGGTTAGAAAACCGCCTCGGATCAGCGAACCGATGAGCGTGGCAAGCGCCCAGCCGCCCAAAATTCCGACCAGCCAATAGACCTTCCACAGACGCTCGCCGCCATGCCAGATGCGCATCACCAGCTTCGGTAGACGCGGCCTAATTTTCCGGTTGTCGGGCATAAGTTTGCATACACGTTTTCGGACTTTTGGTCATCCAGGATGACGGGGCCGGCAGGCCCGGCTATCATGATTTTTTTTCGGCGGCGGTTTTTCCGGTGAACGCTTCAACAGATTCTCGCGACAAGGGCGCACCGTCCTGGGCCGGAACGCCCCTGGTCCGCGTCGTTCTATCGCAGGCTATCGGTGCGGCGGTCGCGTTGGGCGCCGCATTCGCGGGCACCGCCGCAACCGGTATCGCCGTGCCGCTGTTCGCCGTTTTGGTGGCCATGGGCGTTGTCGCAGCCTGGATCGGGACCAAGCTACGCCTCGCGCGCTGGTGGATTCCGGTTCAAATGGCCTTGCCGCCGGCGGCGGCCCTCGTATCCCTGGTGGCAATTCCGGCGTGGCTGTATCTCACGGCCTTTGTCCTGTTGGGACTGGTGTACTGGAACAGCGCCCGCAACCGGGTACCCCTGTACCTTACCAACCGCGCCACCTGGGAAGCGATCGCCAAGCTGATACCGGACGGGCCCGGCCGCCGGTTCTTGGATATCGGGCACGGGATCGGTGGGGTTCTGTTCTTTCTTAGCCATCGGCGCCCCGATGCGGAATTGACGGGGATCGAATCGGCGCCCCTGCTGTTCATTATTTCCCGGCTCCGCGCCCGGCTGAAAAAGGCCGGAAATATAGATTTTCGTTACGGAGATTTCTGGAAACTGGACTTGTCCGGATACGATGTCGTTTACGCCTTCCTGTCGACAGCGCCGATGGCTGCTTTGTTCGAAAAAGCCCAGCGTGAAATGAAACCCGGCGCCCTGTTCATCAGCAATTCGTTCGCCGTGCCCGGCACAGCGCCCACAGACACCGTCATGGTCAACGATCGGCGTAAAACGAAACTCTATGTCTGGAGAATTCCCCATTCATCCTAAGCACGGGCAATCCGCGCGGTCACGGCATCATGGTCGTTCAATATTTTTCCCGATCGTTGCCGCCGGGAAAAGGCGCCGGCCGCAAGCGGCCGTAATTCACTCGATCCGCCGATATGGCAAACCGGCTGCCGGTCGGCGCCGGTAATTTCACCTGCCGTCCATAAATCGACAGCACCCAAAAATACTTCGGAAAGCTTTTCGAAAACCGCCTTCGGTTGCCTGCCGCGCGGCACCCGCTGATTAAAATCTCCGGTGACGATTAACGGCACCGCCGGCGGGCGGTTGGCCAAAATATCCGGAACATGATCAAGGTAGCGCATATGGTCCTGCCAAGGGTTTCTGTTTTTTTGCCCGGTCGCCACATGGGCCATCGCCCATGGAATAGCCAAACCCATAACGTGAACGGGGCCGCAGTTTGTATCGGTTGTGCCGGCAATAAATCGGCCTGGCGGCAACGACGAATGCCCGATTGCGTTGACATCGCGCCAGGGCTCGCGGCTCCACAACATAATCTTGCGCCGGCCCCTGGTGTCGCCATAGCCGTAATCCGCACCACTTGCGATCCAGTGTCCGGTTTCGTCGAAACCGGTGTAGCCTTCGCACATACACAGGATATCCGGCCGCAGACGCTTGATGGCCGATGCTATCGGAGCCGCCCGCGGACTTCCCGGTTTCGCCCAATTGACGTTCCAACAGCAAAGCGAAATCTCCTGCCGCGCCACTGTCAAATCCGCCTAAAGAAGCAGCAGCGCCGCCAAGGCCAGGAACACGTAAAACCCCAGTACATCGGTGATCGAGGTTAGAATGGCGCTCGACGCCACGGCCGGATCGAAGCCCAAGCGCTGTAGATAGACCGGCAAGGCACTGCCGGCCAGGCCGGCGACGATGAAGTTGATGATGATCGCCAGGGCGATGACCCCGCCAAGCGCCTGGCTTCCGAACCAAAGCCAGGCGACCACGCCGATGAGCACGGCAAACAGCAATCCGTTCAGGAAGCCGACCACGATTTCCTTGCCAATGGTCCGAAGCGCATTGGCGGGGGTCAATTCGCGCATGGCAATGGCGCGAACGGCGACGGTCAGCGTCTGCACGCTGGCCGTTCCCCCCATGGTCGCGACAATCGGCATCAGCACCGCCAATGCCACCATCTGTTCGATGGTTCCGGCAAAAAGATTGATAACCCCGGAGGCGATAATGGCGGCGACCAAATGAACCATCAGCCAGGAAAAACGTGACCGTGTTGTATCGAGAACAGCGGCAAACAAATCGTCTTCCTCGCCGACACCGCCGAGGCGCATGATATCTTCCTCGTGTTCCTCATGGATCACATCGACAATGTCGTCGACCGTGATGACGCCGACCAGGCGCGCCGCGTCATCGACCACCGGCGCCGATATCAAATCCCGTTGCCGGAACAGGAATGCCGCTTCCTCCTGGTCCATATCGGCCGGAATCAATTTCAAGTCTGCGCTCATCAATGCATTCAAGGCGACATGCCGGCGCGTGCTCAAAATCCGGCTCAGCGATATCGCGCCGACCGGTCGGTGGCGCGGATCGACAAGAAAGATGTCGTAAAAATCCCGAGGCAGATTTTCGGTTTCGCGCATGAAATCGATCGCCTGTCCGACGTTCCAATGGGTGGGCATGGCAACAACGCTTCTTTGCATCAACCGCCCGGCGCTGTCCTCGGGATAGGAAAGCCCCTCCTCGACCAGCGTCCGGTCATCGTCGGACAAGGCGTCGAGCACCTCTTCGCGCTCGTGGTTTTCCAACTCCTCGACAATTTCGATAACGTCGTCGGCTTCGAGATCGGCGACCACGTTCGCGAGTTGGTGCAGGCCCAGTTGTTCGATTACCCGTTCGCGGACCGATTCATCCAGCTCGGTCAGCACGTTGGCGGGAAATTCGGCGCGCAGGGCCTCGACCAGGGTTTCCCTCCGGTCGTGGGCCAGCTTTTCCAGCAAATCGGCTAGATCCGACCAATGCAGCGATTCCGCCAGCGCCTTGGCCTTGTCGGTATTGGCCTCGTCGAGCGCGGCGTGGACCAGTTCGACGAAATCGGGATTCAGGCCCGCCACTGCATCCGGTTCAAACTTTTCCGGCCGTGGCTGGGCCGCGTTCAAAACGGCAGCTCCTGATCTTTCGTACCCTGCGCCTCGACCACGGCCAACGCCGTCATATCGACGATGCCGCGCGCATTGATCGTTTCATGCAGCACATGGCACGGTAAATTCAAACCCAGCAGCATCGGCCCGACATCGACCCCGTCGGCCAGCATGCGCACCAAATTGAAGGAAATATTGGCGGCATCCAGGGATGGCATAATCAGCAGATTGGCCGTCCCTTTCAGCACTCCATGGCCAATCAGTGGTTCGCGCAGTTCCTCGGACAACGCGGCATCGGCATGCATTTCACCGTCAACCTGAAGATCGGGGTCCATTTCCCGGATCATATCCACCGCTTCCCGCATCTTGCGCGCCGTCGACGCCAGGGAAGATCCGAAATTGGAATGGGACACCAAAGCGGCCCGCGGCTGAATGCCGAACTGGCGTATGGTTTCGGCGGCAAGCACCGTATAACGGGCGATCTGTTCGGCCGTCGGTCCGGCGTTCACATATGGATCGCAGATAAATATGGTTCCCTTGGGCATGATCAGCATGCTCATCGCCGCCGCCCGATCGACGCCCTTTCGCAAGCCGATGATGTTGAACAAAGGCTCCAAATGTTCGACATAGCGGCCGCGCGCGCCGCAGATCATGGCGTCGGCCTCGCCGCGCCGCACCATCAGCGCGGCAATGACGGTGGTGTTGGTGCGGACTATCGTGCGCGCTTCGTTTCTGGATACGCCGCGACGCTGCGTGATATCGTGATAAAGCGTCCAATAATCGCGGTAACGGTCATCATGTTCCGGATCGCATAGCTCGAAATTCTCGTCGATCTTCAGGCGCAGGCCCAAACGTTCGATCCGCATTTCAATAACCTGCCGCCGCCCGATCAGGATCGGCTGGACGATGCCCTCATCGACCGAGCTTTGAACCGAGCGCAGGACGCGATGGGATTCGCCCTCGGCGAAAACAACCCGCTTCGGATTCTGCGCCGCCCTTTCGAACACCGGCTTCATTACGGTTCCCGAACGGAAAACGAAATCGATCAGCTTCTGCCGGTAGGCATCGAAATCTTCGATCGGGCGGGCGGCGACACCGGTATCCATCGCCGCCTTTGCCACCGCCGGCGCAAGCTCGACCAGCAAGCGCGGGTCGAACGGTTTCGGGATCAGATAGTCCGGCCCGAAGCTTAGCTCTTCCAACCCATAGGCCTGGATCACGGTTTCATCCGATTCGGCTTCGGCCAATGACGCCAATGCATGCACGCAGGCCATTTTCATTTCGCTGTTGATCGTTGTGGCGCCGACATCAAGGGCGCCCCGGAAAATATAGGGAAAGCAGAGGACGTTGTTGACCTGGTTCGGATAATCCGTCCGGCCGGTGGCCAGGATGGCGTCGGGTCTGACTTGCCGCGCGGCTTCCGGGCGAATTTCCGGTTCCGGGTTGGCGAGCGCAAATATAACCGGTTTTTCGGCCATTTTTGCAACCATCTCCGGTTTCAAGACGCCGGGCGCGGAAACCCCCAAAAAGATGTCCGCGCCTGCGATGATATCGCCAAGCGCGCGGGCATCGGTTTTTTGCATATAGCGGCGGTTATAGGGATTGACCTCTTCCTTGCGTCCCTTGTAAAGGACGCCGGCGATGTCGCTGACAAAAATGTTTTTCTTGTCGACGCCAAGGCTGACCAGCAGATCGAGGCATGCCAGCGCCGCCGCCCCGGCCCCGGAACAGACCAGCTTAACCTCGCCGATCTCCTTGCCGACGACTTTCAGGGCATTGATGATCCCGGCGCCGACGATGATCGCGGTGCCATGCTGGTCATCATGCATGACCGGAATGTTGACCCGTTCGACCAGCTTGGATTCAACCTCGAAGCATTCCGGCGCCTTGATATCTTCGAGATTGATACCGCCGAAGGTCGGCTCCAGCGCGGCGACAATATCGACCAGCTTTTCCGGATCGGTTTCATTAATCTCGATGTCGAATACGTTGATGCCGGCGAATTTCTTGAACAATCCGGCCTTGCCCTCCATCACCGGTTTCGAAGCCAGCGCACCGATATCTCCGAGCCCGAGAACCGCGGTGCCATTGGAAACGACGGCCACCAGATTTCCGCGCGCCGTCAGGTTCGCGGCTTCGGCGGGGTTTTCGGCGATCAACTCGCTGGCGGCGGCGACGCCGGGCGAATAGGCCAGCGCCAGGTCATGCTGATTGGCAAGCGGCTTGGTATTGACGACGGCCACTTTACCCGGCGTTGGATAACGGTGATATTCTAGGGCTTCTTCATCCAGCTTGTCCGCCATCCGCGGCCTCCCCGGCCAAATCGCCGGCCAATTCAGCGACCCTTTTATGGCCTGTTATTCGGAACGGCGGACCTTCCGCCCTGGGTTAGATTCGCAATCTCGGGTGCGATAAAGGGCATTGGTGCGGTCGAGAAGACTCGAACTTCCACGGGATTGCTCCCACAGCGACCTCAACGCTGCGCGTCTACCAGTTCCGCCACGACCGCAAAATGCGCCTTATTCCGGCAAGACAAAGCCGATAATCTGGTCGGGAAATAGCAAATCGCCTCTCTGTAATCAAGATAAAGCGCGTTACAATGCCGTACGTTGGCGGCTCGAAGAAATGTTCGGGCATGAATTGAAGGAGTTATCGGCGGATGGACGGACCGCAAGCCGGCGCAGCCGTGCAGTGGCGCAATTCGGATGAATTGGTGGATTATGCCGAAGCGCTGGCATTCATGGAGCAACGGGTCGCCGACATCCGCTCCGGCACCGAGCCGGAAACGATCTGGCTCCTCGAACACCCGCCGCTCTACACCGCCGGCACCAGCGCCAGCGAGGACGAGTTACTGGATGCCAACCGCTTTCCGGTCTACCGCGTCGGGCGCGGCGGCCGCTTCACATATCATGGCCCCGGCCAGCGCGTCGCCTACGTCATGCTGGATCTAAAACAACGCGGGGCCGATGTGCGTGGTTTTGTGCGCAACCTGGAAGCTTGGGTTATCGGCACATTGGAACGATTCGGCATCGAGGGCGAGCGCCGGGAAGGCCGCGTCGGAATATGGGTCGTCGGACCCGGCGGGCGCGAGGAGAAGGTCGCCGCCATCGGCGTGCGCATCCGCCGCTGGGTGTCGTTCCACGGCATCGCCATCAACGTAAATCCGAACCTGGATCATTTTCATGGTATCATTCCTTGCGGCATCCCTGATTATGGCGTTACATCACTGCACCGTTTGGGTGTGACGGCGAGCCTTGCCGAGGTCGATACCGCTTTGCGCGAGACGTTTTTTTCCGTTTTCGGCCATTGAAAGCGTGCCGGTGCCGGTCAGGAGCAAATAATCATACGGGGCGATTGGGGAACACCGGGTTCATAATGGTCGACGATTTCAAGACACCGGATATATATCGCAGGGAATTGACGCGCATGGAGGCAGCCATGCGTGAACAAATCGAATGGCTGAAAGACTGGCACCTCTACGTCTTCAGCAATACCGGAGACGAGCAAGAGGAATTCGAAAATATCGCCGAGTTTCCGTTCAAGGCCTGGTATGGCGGATTGCCGCAAGAGCTATTCGCGGAGAGCCCGATTTTCGTGGCTCTGGGTTTCAACCTTGAATCGATGCAGACCTTGGCCAACCAGTTTGTCCGCGTGTTCCAGGAAAGTGGGCATTTTCCGGAAGCCGAATATGGCGACTTCATGGATTCGGTTTCCAAATTCAATGACCTGGTGTTCAAACTGATGCGTGAATCGCTTAACCAAGTGGCACATGTCGATGATCTGACCGGGGTCGGCAACGAAACCGGAATGCGCGCGCATATTTCGGCGGAACGCGAACGGGTGCGCCGGACCAACCAACAGGCCTGTGTCGCGCTGGCGGAACTGGGGGAATACACCGTCCCCGACGAAGACGGGCTTGAGCTGGATCCCGATGTCAAGGTCAGCCGTTCCGAGGTTATTTCACGGTTCGCGCAAACGGTCGAGGAAATGCTGCGGCCTTACGACCAGCTTTACCGGATCGACAACGACGATTTCGTGCTTTGCCTGCCCTATACCGACACCGATGTCGCCAATCTGGTTGTCAATCGGCTGCACGCGGCGCTGGTCGGCGGCGGCCTCGGCATGGAGGACGGAACCAAAGTCGAACTGGTCCTGCGTTTCGGTATCGCTCCGATCGGCGCCGATGACGAGGTCGAGGATGTCATGGAGCATGCCCGCGAAGCCGTCGAATTGGCGCGCGCGAATGCCTTGCTTGACGTCGTTGCCTGGTATGTTTCGTAATCCGTCGGAGCGCGCTATAGCGCCCCATTCTTCAAATAAAATTAGTTCCCCGTTAAAAAGTCCTTCGCTGCGCTCAGTGTACTTTTTACCGAATTAATTATGGACAAATTCGTCCTTGAGGCGGCTCGGCGAACGAATTTGGCATGATTTCCCGGTCCGATCCTTGATCGGACCGGTACGGAATTGCAAGCATTTGGGCAATATCGCCCAAAAGCTTGCAATTATCGCCATGCGAAAAGAAGGCGCAGGGCCGCCCCAAGCCCGCCTTTCCCGTTCACCACCGTGAAGAAAAGTACACTGAGCGCAGCGAAGGACTTTTCTTCACGATAAACTATTCGGGCTCGACCCAGCCCGGCCACGAACGGCGCAGCGCCTCACACTCGGCGACGCGCACGCCGGTCACGATCTCCATCTCGCGCCCG
>NZAK01000136.1 GCA_002687515.1 Rhodospirillaceae bacterium | reverse complement strand
GCTGGTCCAACAGGCGTTGCATCAGGTGCTGATGCCGATATTCGATCCGAATTTCTCAGATTCCTCCTATGGGTTCCGGCCCGGACGGAGCGCCCACCAGGCGCTTATCGCGGCCCGCAAATATGTTGCATCGGGCCGGCGCTGGGTGGTCGACATGGACCTGGAGAAGTTCTTTGACCGGGTAAACCACGACGTGCTGATGGCGCGTCTGGGGCGCAAGGTCAGGGATAAGCGGGTGCTCGGCCTGATCGGCCGGTATCTGCGGGCCGGATTAATGGCGGGTGGGACGGTGACACAGCGGACACAGGGAACGCCGCAAGGCGGGCCACTGTCGCCGCTGCTGTCGAATACGGAACCGTACGTACGGTGGTGTGGGAGGACGGCGGGAGAAATCCCGCCTCCTACCCGATCCCGCCATCCGATAGTGCTCTACGCCTTGTAAAGGCCACCCAAAAGCCCCTCTATGTTGCGCGTTCCGTCCCGCCGCGGGGTGATCGGGTCCAGGCTGTCGAGCTTAAATCCGGCGCCCGACGCCGTCTCCCGGATATATCCGGTACTGTGCGCGTAGCGCCCGGTGGATTGCAGGGCGTAGGCGCCCTCTGGCAAAAGTTCCACCGTGAACAGGAACCATCCGCCCGGATTCAGGCGCCCCGCCGCGCCGGCGAAAACCGGCGCCAGATCGCCCAGATAAACCAGCGCATCGCCACTGACAATCAGGTCGTAGTTTGGAAACGCACCCCGATACTCCCCTTGCGGCGGGGGATTCAGAAAAGCCGCCATATCGGCGACGAAGGCGCGATCGTAAAGGCCGCCCCGGTTTGCCAGTTCCAGCATCTTGGGCGACAAATCGACGCCGTGCAGTTCGCCGGCCAGATGGCCGATGGCGGCGCCGGTCAAACCGGTTCCGGCCCCGAGGTCGAGGACACGCGCGAAGCTCGGCGTCTTTGCAATTCGCCGCCGGGTTTCACAAATTTCGGTGATTTTATCGGCGATCGACCCGGGAACCGCATAGTGCAAATCCTCGGCCATGCTGCGTTCGAAATCCTCGGCGTAGTCGTCGAACAGGGCGGCAACGTAATCGGCGGGCGCCCGGGCGCTTGTCGTTCCGGTCAGGGCGTCGAGCAAGTGGCGGGCGACGCCATGATCGGGATCGCGCGCCAGGCAAGCCTCGTAGGCTTCAATGGCGGCCGCCTTGCGGCCAAGCATTTCCCGCGTAAAGCCAAGTTCCCAATAGGGTTCCGCCGGGCCCGGATGCATCGCCAGCGCCCGCTCATAATAGGGCTCGGCTTGCTCGTAATCGCCGCTTGCCCGCAATGCCGATGCCAATCCGAATGTAGCTTCGGTGTGGCCCGCGTCCAAATTCAGGATACGCCGGTAGGCCGCCGCCGCCGCTTCGAACTCGCCCTGTTGATTATAGGCGGCGCCGAGGGCGATGCCCGCATCCAAAAACCCCGGCGCCAATCGGACGGCGGCGCGATATTCGGAAATCGCATCGGAGCGCGATCCGTCCCGCCACATTTGTTCGCCGCGGTCAAAATGTGCACGGGCCCTGGCTTCGGCGTTCATGGTTTCCGAGGTTCCATATCCATCCAGCCGCCGATGCCGGCGATGCCCGCCGCGCCGCTCTGCAACAGCCGCGCCGCATTTGCAAAGTTGACGCCACCGAGCGCGTAAACCGGAAGCGGCGAGCTCCGGCTCCAACGGACAAACCGCTGCACGCCGATCGCCGCCGCGCCGGGATGGCTTTGGGTCGCAAAAATCGGCGAAAGAAGCGCCGCATCGGCGCCGAGACCGGCGGCCGCCCGCAAGGCGCGCGGTGAATGGGCGGCGGCCGTCAACAAAGTGCCAGGGCGCATTTTCCATGCCCGCGCCACCCCTTCGCTGCGCGCCGTGCGTTCGGTCAAGTGCAGGCCGTCGGCGCCGATGGCGCCCGCGAGACGCGGATCCTCGGCAATGATCAATAGAAGCCGGCGCTGCACGCACAGCGATTTGATGCGGCGCGCTTCGCCGGCGCGGGCGGCGCTTCCGTAATTGCGGTACAGGATCGCCGATCCCGGCGGAAGCGCGCCTGCCGCCTGTCGCGGATCGGCCAGCCGCGCCGCGTCGGTCATCAAAATTGCCGGCGGCAGGCGGTCATCGCCGCCGTTGAAATTGAGCCGCCTGGCGTAGTCTGATAAATTCATGCCTTGCTGGCCAAAACTGTTTCCGAAAACCCGGCCCGCCGGTTGACGATAATGCAGATCGACATTGCACAGAATCTTGCCGAGGTCAAAGAGGCCATCAGTGATGCGGCGCGCGCCTATGGCCGGGGCGCCGACAGTGTGCGCCTGGTCGCCGTCACCAAAACCCATCCGCCGGAAACCGTGCGCCGGGCAATCGCCGCCGGCCACCAATTTTTCGGTGAAAACCGGGTGCAGGAAGCTGAATCCAAATGGCCCGGCCTTAAACAAGAATTTCCCGATTGCCGCCTGCACCTGATCGGTCCGCTGCAACGCAACAAGGCGGCGCTGGCGGTCAGCCTGTTCGATGTGATCGAAACCGTGGATCGCATCAAGCTGGCATCGGCCCTGGCCCGGCATATGGAGGCGACCGGCCGGCGCCCCGATTGCATGATCCAGGTCAATACCGGCGAGGAGGCGCAAAAGGCGGGCGTCGTGCCGGGCGATGCCGACGAATTTATCCGCGCCTGCCGCGAAGATCACGGATTGCCGATCACCGGGCTGATGTGCATTCCGCCGGTCGACGAGGAACCGTCGCTGCATTTCGCCCTGCTTGCGGAAATCGCCCGGCGCAACGGTCTTGCCGAATTGAGCATGGGCATGAGCGCCGATTTCGAAACGGCGGTGCAATTCGGCGCCACCTTGGTGCGCATCGGCACCGCTATCTTCGGGCCACGCCAGGATTACGGCCGCGCTGCCGAGGCCGATCGCCTCACTTCGAAGGATTGATCAAAAGCCGCGCCGAAATGTCGCACCCGGCGATTACCGACAATAGGTCTTGCAGCGCCAGGGCGACGCAGCCTTCGGTCGGCGCGTAGCCGGGCGCCGCCAGGTGCATGAATATGGCGCTGCCGAGGCCGGAAACCGGCGGATCGTCGTTGTAGCCGATCACCACCACGATGTCATAACACCGGTCGGCGCGGTGCAGGTGTTCATAGCTGCCGCCATGCGGCAGGGTCACCGGACAGTTGTAGTCGGCGCAACCGGCATCGTCACACCAGCCGTCGGCCGCCGTTATCACCGATAGCGGAAGGCCGGTCGCCGGCGCCGGCATGCGATCGGCCCGGTAATACAGCCGCCGCAAGGGGAACGAGCCGGCCGGCGTCATGCCGTCGCCTTCGCGCTTGTATCGGCTGACCCCGGACCGGCCGAGGGCACATCGAAACGACGACCGGTCCATGATCAGCCGTCCATCGGGCTCCACGATAAAATCCATGCGGCGAGTATAAGGCGGCGATCAAGCACCGGCCAGATGAACGGCTCTAGCGCAACACCGAATTGTCCGGCCGGGCAAGGGGGTCGCCCAATCTGCGCCCGGTTTCATATTTATCCATCGCCTTGATCATGGCTTGGGCGATCCAGCCGTTTTTGCTGTCATTCAGGGCTTGTTCCGCCGCCGCCAGTTGCCCGGAAATCGAGGCCTGTCGGGAAGCAGCCTGATGGCTATCGGACGGAAGCGCCGGTTTTTCATCGATGGAATAGAGCGGATCGAGGGCCAGCGGTTGGTTGGCCACGGTCCGCGGTCCGGTATTGCGGCGGGTGGCTTGCGCATCGGCGTCCGCGGGACGTTCACTGGCCGCCAACATTTGTGCATTGACCGCGGATTCATCGCCCAATATTCCCAGATCGGGCGCCGTTTTCGGCATATAGGCGGCGGTCCGCTCCAAATAATCGGTGCGTGCCTGCCGTGAAATCTGAGGAATCGCCGACATGCCGGCGGCGCCGGAATCCGGACCCGGGGCGATCGCCGCCTCGGCCGGAAGCGCTGCGAAACCGTTGCCGATAACCGGCTGCGTCGCGCCGGATACGGCGCCAATCCCGGCGCTGGCCACTTCGGTCGGTTCCTGGTTTGGATTCCCTGGGTTGGGATTCCCCGGCGCGCCCTCGTTGCCGGTAAACGTGGCGACGACATGTTCGCCCATGTCCAGGCCGGTATTGTGTTTGACGGCAACGTCAATGACGGCGAAGGCGGCGCCGATCGGACCGCCAAGCACGGTTGATCCGAACATCTTGGGTCCGGGGTCGAGCTCGTCTCCGGTAATCGCACGGTAAATCGTTCCCACCACTGGAATGTGCTGCAGCGGATTTATCATGTCGAGGAAATCGCGGAAGGTGAAGCCGTCGTCACCGAACAGCTTGAACTCCTTGCGTCTGTATTCGCCCGAAGATGCGTCCCGGATACGCCCGGTGCTGGTGTCTATATGAAACCGCTGATCGGCGGTACCGACAATTTGAGATACCATTATTTTCTTCCCGTTTTTGGTTTTGACGTATGAAATGCAAAGCCAATGCCAACGAGAATTTAATGATTTCAATAGGTTGAGGCTGAGCAATTGTTCCATGACGGGCGCCGGTAGGTAATATTTTCCGGCTCGCATGGCTATTGTAACGTCAGTCCGGCAAACTATATGATGATCGGGAACCTCGTGGGAGGTTCGGTGAAAAAAATCATCAAGGGAGGCATTTCACCTGATGACATCCAACAGGCGTATTCTGGTCGTCGATGACGATGACGATCTTCGTGAAATGCTGTCCGAACAGCTTCAGATTCACGAGGAATTTCTGACCGAAGGCGTTGCCACCGGCAGTGATGCGATCGAACGGGCGAAAGAGCAGTATTTCGATATCATACTGCTTGATGTCGGATTGCCGGATATGGATGGGCGCGAAGTCTGCCGGATCATGCGCAGGGGCGGCGTGAAGTCGCCGGTCATCATGTTGACCGGCGCCGATACCGACGCCGATACCATTCTCGGTCTTGATGCCGGCGCCAACGACTATGTGACCAAGCCGTTCCGGATCGGCGTTCTGATGGCGCGTCTGCGCGCCCATATCCGCGAACATGAACAGAGCGAGTTCGCGGTATTTACCATCGGTCCCTATACTTTCCGCCCCGCCGCGAAGCAGCTGCTGGACAATGAAACCAATAAGAAGGTACGCCTGACCGACAAGGAAACCTCGATCATAAAATACCTGTTCCTTGCCGGTGAACGGGTGGTCAGCCGCGATGTCCTTTTGGATGAGGTTTGGGGATACAATGCCGGCGTTACCACCCATACGCTGGAAACCCACGTCTATCGATTGCGCCAGAAAATCGAGAGGGATCCTTCCAACGCCGAACTTTTGGTGACCGAGCCCAACGGCTATCGCCTGGTTCCTTGAACCTACCGGATTATAGATCCAGGGTTACCATGACCGGCGCATGGTCGGAGGGCCTGTCCCAGCCGCGCACCTCGCGTAATATTTCGGCGCCGTTCAATTTCGGCTTGAGGGCTTCGCTGATCCAGACATGATCGAGCCTGCGGCCACGGTCCGAACCGGGCCATTCTTTCGTGCGGTAGCTCCACCAGCTATACAATTTTTCTTCTGGCGGGATAATCTCGCGCACCGCGTCGATCCAGGGGCCGGCGCGCTGCATGGCAGTCAACAGATCGACCTCCACCGGCGTATGCGATACGATTTTCAGCAACTGCTTGTGTGACCAGACATCGGTTTCCAATGGCGCCACATTGAAGTCGCCGGCAACAATGCGCTGCGCGCCGCTGTCGCGCCGTCCCCGCCACCACCCAGCCATGGCTCTTAAAAAGGCCAGCTTATGGGCGAACTTGTCGTTGACCGCCGGATCGGGCTCGTCGCCGCCGGCGGGAATATAAAAATTGTGCACTTCGATGCCGCTTTCCAGGGTCACCTGGATGTGGCGGCAATCGCGGCGCCGGCACCAGCCGCGGGTCTGCACTTCGGCGAACGGCAAGCGCGATAGGATGGCGACACCGTTATAGGACTTCATGCCATGCACGGCGCGGTGCGGATAGCCCATCTCATTGATCGTTTCGTGGGGAAACAGCGCGTCGATAACCTTGGTTTCCTGCAGGCAGATTATGTCCGCATCGGTAAGCTCCGCCAGCCGGCGCAAATGCCCGATGCGCAGCCGCACACTGTTAATATTCCAGGTTACGATGCGCATTTTCGATTCGCCGGATAAGGGGTTTTTTTAGATTTTGGCTTGTTGAAAGCCGTTTTCACACTCCAGCACGGTTCGAGCGTGAAATGCCAATTTTTTCTTATAATCAAAAGGTTAACAGACACAATATCTAGTAGGTAGGACCATATCAAGCAATTTTCTTGACAGATTTTGCAATATATTGTGGTCTCATTCCCTGAGTCCGCCAACAGGGGGGCTCTTAAGCGTGGCACCAATTACCGAAGGATAAAGATATGCCTGGTATTTACGACAGTGTGAAACGTTTCTTCACCCAAGTAACCGAAATGGGCTTGCTGCTCATTGCGCTATCAGTTGTAGCGGGGATAATCTTCGGTGCTGACCTTCCCTTTGTCGGCAACGTGGTCGGCAATCTGGTAGCACTCATCAAATCGCTTGGCGACAGTGGATTAATCGGACTGATCGCGGTCGGCATTATACTTTGGCTTCTATCAAAAAGAGGCTGAGGCATATAACAAAATTTTGGGGTGCCGGCCTTTTTCGGGACTCCACATCGACTCAGCGGGTCGCCGTAAGGTTCGGCGGCCCGTTTTCAATTCCGCCTTCAATTTTTTCCGGCTTCAATTTTTCCGGCTTCAATTTTGCGTCAAAAGATAAAAAAGCGCCCGGCCAGGGGGAGCCGGACGCTTTCAATGATAGGAGCGTGGAACGAACCGGGGGAGTCCGTCCCACAAAGCACCGCCCAATTGCTGAGCGGTTCTTCCATGACATATATTTGGGTTTATGCGCGGCCGAATGCAAGTGCGCCCGCCTTCAGCCCGCCGTCTTCGGCGCCTCAGTCTTGCTGCGCCTCTTCGTCATATTCGAACAGCTTTGCATCCAAGGCCATGCCGGTGCGCGCCTCGGTCAGGGTCACGGTGGTGCGGATTCCTTGCGCGTCCAAAACCTGCCATTGGCGCAAGGCAAACGGTTTTTGTGAAAATACCAGTGTCAAGGTGCCGTCTTCCGGCTCGTCGGTATCGGCGACGGTGACGCGTAGCAAGCCGCGCCCGCGGCGCAGGCGGGTTACCGTGATATCGCCGTCCAATTTGACGTTGTCGCGCACCAGAACGCCGACCGGCGTACTGGACAGGAAAATGTGGGTGGTTTGATTAAGCTCCTTGTCGACAAATATAAGGAAGGTTCCGTCGGCAATCAGCATATCGGGCGATGGCGGATCATATTCGAACCTGAACTTTCCCGGCCGCGACAAAAACATGGTGCCGGTGGCGATGGCGCCGGTCGAGGCGACCTGCAGGAATTTGGCGGTCATCGTGCCAAGCCCGTTGAAATAGGTTTCGACGCGGGCGATATCGGCCCGGTCTTGGGGGCTCAGCCTGGCGGCAACGGCATCGGCGGCCACCGCCGTCTGGGCGGCGGCAAACAACAGAAGCGCGCTCAAGCCTGGGATGGTCCATGGCCAGGGCCGGATCAACCTGTTAATCGCTTTCAACAAAACATTCGCCGGAAGTTTCAGATACCGGCCGCAATTTCATCCAAATACGGAGACATGGCAAGCGCGCGCGCCAAAATCAATGCTCGCCGATCAGGACTTCCCGGCGGCCGACGCGGTCGGCCTTCGAGACCACGCCTTGTTCTTCCATCTGTTCGATGATACGGGCGGCGCGGTTGTATCCGATCTGCAAATGGCGCTGGATAAAGCTGGTCGATGCCTTGCCTTCGTGGCCGACCAGGGCGACCGCTTGATCGTAAAGTTCGTCATCGCCCGAACCCTTGCTTTCCAGGCCGGGGATGTCGAAACCGGCGCCGTCATCCTCGGTGACCGCATCGACATAGACCGGCGCCCCCTGGCTGCGCAAGAAGGTGACGATGCGTTCCACTTCTTCATCGCTGACAAAGGGGCCGTGGACACGGGAAATTTGGCCGCCGGCGGCCATATAGAGCATGTCGCCCTGGCCGAGAAGCTGTTCGGCGCCCTGCTCACCCAGAATCGTGCGGCTATCGATCTTGGAGGTCACCTGGAACGAGACCCGGGTCGGGAAATTGGCCTTGATGGTGCCGGTGATGACGTCGACCGAAGGCCGCTGCGTCGCCATGATCAGGTGAATGCCGGCGGCGCGCGCCATCTGTGCCAGGCGTTGGATGGCGGCCTCGATGTCCTTGCCGGCGACCATCATCAGATCCGCCATCTCATCGACGACCACGACAATCAGCGGCAGGGCGTCCAAATTGAGCGGCTGATCCTCATAGACCGGCTTGCCGTTTTCATCGAACCCGGTCTGCACGCGGCGGGTCAGTTCCTCGCCTTTTTTGCGCGCGTCTTTAAGGCGGGCGTTGTAGCCAGCGATGTTGCGTACCCCCAATTGCGACATGGCGCGGTAACGGTCTTCCATTTCCCGCACCGCCCATTTCAGCGCGACCACCGCCTTCGAGGGATCGGTAACGACCGGCGACAACAGGTTGGGAATGCCGTCATAGACGCTCAGTTCCAGCATCTTGGGATCGATCATGATGAATTTACATTCGTCCGGGGAATGCTGGTAAAGAAGCGACAGGATCATGGTATTGACGGCCACCGATTTCCCGGACCCGGTGGTGCCGGCGATCAACAGGTGCGGCATGCGCGAAAGATCGACAACCACCGGGGCGCCGCCGATATCCTTGCCCAACGCCAGGGTTAGTTTGCCGCCCGACCGCTCGAACGCCCGCGCCGCCAGCAATTCGCGGAAATAGACCATGTCGCGCTTGGCGTTGGGCAGCTCGATACCGATGACGCTGCGCCCCGGAATAACGGCGATGCGCACGGAAAGCGCGCTCATCGAGCGGGCGATATCGTCGGCCAGTCCGATGACGCGCGAGGTTTTAATGCCGGGCGCCGGCTCCAATTCGTACAAGGTGACCACCGGGCCGGGCCGGACGGTGACGATCTCGCCCTTGATGCCGAAATCCAGCAGCACCGATTCCAACAGCTTGGCGTTGTTCGCCAGCGCCTCCTTGTCGTGCGCCGGATCGCCCGCCGATTCGGGCGGCGCCTCGACCAGATCCAGGGGCGGCAATTGATATTCGCCGCTGCTTGGCAGCGACAGGCTGCCTTGTTGCGCGCTTTTGGCCCGCTTGCCGGCCGGCGCGCCGGTTGCCTTTTTCTTGACCAGGGGCAGCGCCCGGCGCGGTGTCGGGACCGGCGGCGGCGGCGCCCCGGTAGCGGCGATGGCGGTTTGTTCGGCGTCCGGCACGGCGCCGTTCAGAACCGGCTCGATCCTGGCGCCGGTTCGCCGTTCGGGCAATTTGAAATGCCTCGCATGGCGTTTGAAGAATTGATAGAAGGCGCGCGCGCTGCCGCCGATGGCGCGCCATTCGCCCTGATCCAGACCGGCCACATAGGTCAGGGAAATCGCCGCCAATAGAGCCGTTCCGAGGACCGTCGCCATGGTTTCATAGCCGCCCGTATAGGGGGCCAGTTGGACGCTGGCGAAGCCCAGGAGCACAGCCCCGCTGACCCCGCCGAGCCCGGTTCTAAGCGGCCAGTTTTCGAACTCCGGGATTACCGCCAGGGCAATTGCGGCAAACAGAATAGCGGCAATGAACACCAAAAGCCGCAGCCAGATCAGCTGGATAGCCTTGCGGCGGACCAGCCGCCAACCCCAGGACAGCAGGACCAGCAATGGAATGACGCCGGCCAGGCCGAACAGCTGCAACAGGAAATCCGCCGCAATGGCGCCAAGGAGACCCATTATATTGTGCACCGGGCCCTCGCCGGCACTGTTCAGCGACGGGTCGGACGGTGCATAGCTGGCCAGGGCGATGGCCAGGAAAATGGCGGCGACAAGCAGCGCCACGCCGGATATTTCGATGCTGCGGTTTTTGAGGGCCTCGACAAGGCCCGAAGGCAGCAGGGCGGGGCGCTGATTGGAGGTGATATGAGCCATCCGCCGACAGTACCGGCGAATTTATTTACAGATCGTTAAAGAAACGCGCAGAGGCTTATAAAATAAGGGGTTTTCAGGCTTTTTAATTAATTGGTTTAAGTTGATACCAATTCTGTCAGGCGCCCGCCTTCGAGCCGGTAGACGACGTCCTGGGGCTGTTCCAGGCTGACCGTTTCGGCCTCGCCGAGACCCAGGTAAAGCCCGCGAAAAACCTGTCCGGCGATACCGTGGGAGATGACCACGGCGGGCCCCGATTCGGGCAAACCGCTCAGCCAACCTTTGATCCGCTCGGCCAGCATGGCGTAGCTTTCGCCGCCGGTTGGCCGGTTGCGCCAGGAATCGTTTCGGAAACGATCCAAATCCTCGGGAAAGGCGGCTTCGACCTCGATAAAGGTCAGGCCATCCCAATCGCCGGTGTTCATTTCGCGAAGCGCCTCGTCATACCGGCATCGGGCGGTGTTCCAGCCCAATTCTTCGCAGATGACAGCCGCCGTCTGCCGGGCCCGGCCCAGGGGGCTGCAATAGATTGCGATATCCGCATGGTCATCGATTTCGCGCGCCAAAATCCCGGCTACGAGGCGGGCCTGTTTCCTGCCGGTTTCGGTCAGCGGCGAATCGTTCCAGCCCTGGATGCGGTTGGCGCGGTTCCATTCGGTTTCGCCGTGGCGGATCAGGTAAAGGGGTGGCCTCATGTTTTCATGTCTTCATAAGCTTCATCGGCTTCGAGCCTTGTGATGGAACCACCCTGCAACCGGTAGACGGCGTCCTGGGGCTGATCGAGGCGGGTGATTTCCGCCTCGGTCAATCCCAGGTAAAGGCCGCGCAAGAGTTTACCGGTTATGCCGTGGCAAACCACCACGGCCACGCCATCGCCGCCGAATTCGCGCAGCCAAGCCGCCGCCCGTTCGCCGGCCATGGCGTAGTTTTCGCCGTCCGGCGGGACATAATTCCACTTGTCGCGGTGGCGCGCGGCGAGGCCGCCCGGTGTGTGCTTCTCGATCTCGTCCGGGGTCAATCCGTCCCATTGACCCCGTGTTGCTTCGCGCAAGCGCTCGTCGATGCGGCACGCATCGAACCGATGTTCCAGGCGCGCGCAGATGATGTCCGCCGTTTGCCGGGCGCGGCCGAGGGGACTGCAATGGACGCTGAATGGTTGCTGCCGGGCAAGCTCGGCCCGCAGGATGTCGCCGATGATTGCGGCTTGCGCCTTGCCCCTGTCGCTGAGCGGTGAATCGAGGGCGCCCTGCATCCGATCGGCAAGGTTCCATTCGGTTTCGCCGTGGCGAATCAGGTAGATGATCGAGGCCACTAGACCAGGCAATCCCGGATTCTGACAAGGGCATCGCCGATCGTATCGGGAGTTTGCACCAGGGCGATGCGGACATAGGGCGCCCCCGGATTGACCCCGTCAGCATCGGTGCGCGCCAGGTAGCCGCCGGGAATAACGCGCACCCCGGCCTCGCTCCAAAGACGCTTGGCGGCGGCTTCGCCTTCGCCCACATCCAGCCACAGGTAAAATCCGCCGGCGGGCCGGTAGTATCCCAGCTGGCCGCTTAAAATCTGGTCGGCCAGGTCGAATTTCCGGCGGTAAAGCTTGCGGTTATCCTCGACATGGGTTTCGTCTCGCCACAGCGCCGCCGAGGCCGCCATGATCGGTATCGGCAGGGTGGCGCCGCCATAGTTGCGCAAGGTTTTGAAGCGCTGGATCAAGGTTTCATCGCCGGCGACGAACCCCGAACGCAGCCCCGGCGCGCTGGAACGTTTCGACAAAGAATGAAAAACCAAAAGATTATCGAGCCCGCCGCCCAATTCGGCGGCCGCCTGCAACAGGCCGGGCGGCGGCGCGCGGTCATAGATTTCCGCATAACATTCGTCGGCGGCCAGCACGAAATCATATTCGCGGGCCAGTTCGATTGCTTTTTTTAGGTAGCCGAGATCGGCGATGGCGCCTTGCGGATTGGCCGGCGAACAGAGATAGGCCAACGCCGTCCGCGCCAGGGTTTCGGGGCCGAGGGCAGCGAAATCGGGAAGGAAGCCGGTGGCCGGCGTCGCCGAAAGATAGACCGGGTCGGCGTGGCGCATGAGCGCGGCGCCGACATAGACCTGGTAAAAGGGATTGGGGATCAGGACGGCCGGCCGCCGGCCGCCGGGGGCGCGCGGAATTGAGATATCACCGGCCATATACAGCGCCTCGCGGGTGCCCGAAACGGCGACGATATTTCGTTCCGGGGAGATCACGCCGGCTGCAAGCGTGTAGCGCCGCCGCAGCCAGCCGCAAATGGCGTCCAACAGCCCGGGCGTGCCGGCGATCGGCGGATAGCGGTTCCAATCAACCGCATGCGCGGCGACCGTTTCGGCCAGGATCGGCGGCGCCGCATGCTGCGGCTCGCCCAGCGACATGATCACCGGCTCAAGGCCCGCCGGCGCATCGAGCCCGCCCAAAAGCGCGCGCAGCCGGTCGAAGGGATAATCGGTCAGGCGGTCGAGGGCATCGTTGTGCATGGCAAGTCGGCGTCGGTTTCGTTGCTGGTGCGGTCCGCGAAAGAAGAACCCCGCGCCGAAGCGCGGGGCGATCCATCCATCATGGTAACATAGCCACCCGCCCGACTTGCCACAAGGCCATGTGCGCCGAATGGGACGCTGAATTGACCGGCTTTTAGAGCGCTTCGGCGCCGGTTTCGCCGGTGCGTATGCGGACCACCTGACCCAGTTCGAAAACGAAGATTTTGCCGTCACCGATATTGTCGGTGTTGGCGGTGGTGGCAATGGTATCCACCACATTGTCGACCATGCCGTCATCGACGGCGATCTCGATCTTGGTTTTGGGAACGAAGCTGATGGCGTATTCGGCGCCGCGGTATATTTCGGTATGGCCTTTCTGGCGGCCGAAACCTGAAACCTCGCTCACCGTCAGGCCTTGTATGCCGATACCGGTCAAGGCTTCGCGGACCGCATCTATCTTCGCTGGTTTGATAATCGCCATTACCATCTTCATGGCTTTATCCTTTCATCAACACTCATTTTGCTTGCTGGCATGTTGCTTACCGAAGGCTCAAGGCGGGCGGCTACAGATCGTAGCCGCGTTCGCCATGTTCGGAAAGGTCAAGCCCCTCGCTTTCGCCATCGTCATCGACCCGCAGCCCGACAACGGCCTGCGTGATTTTAATGACGATATAACCGGCAACGACAGCCCAAACAACGGTGACGGCCGCCGCGATCGCCTGACCGAGGAGCGCCGTGCCGATGGTGTAACCTTCGGGCAGACCGACGCCGCCGAGGCTGGCATCGGCGAAGATTCCGGTCAACAGTATACCGAGTACACCGCCGACGCCATGGACCGCGAACACATCCAGCGAATCGTCGATATTCCAGGTCTTTTTGACGATGTTGATGGAGAAGTAGCAGATGATACCGGCCAGGAAACCGAAAACCAGCGCCCCCACCGGGCCGACAAAACCGGAACCGGGCGTGATTGTCGCCAGGCCGGCAATGGCGCCGGTGGCGATACCGACCAGGCTGGGCTTGCCGAACTTGATCCATTCGATGGCGATCCAGGTCAGGCAGGCGGTCGACGCCGAAATATGGGTGACGGTCATCGCCATGCCGGCGCTGCCGTTGGCGGCCAGCGCGCTGCCGGCGTTGAAACCGTACCAGCCGACCCAGAGCATGGCGGCGCCGATCATCACCATGCCCGGGTTATGCGGCGGGCGCAGCTCGTTCGGGAAGCCGCCGCGGGGCCCAAGCACCTTGGCGATGATCAAGGCGGCGATACCGGCATTGGCGTGAACCACCAGGCCGCCGGCGAAATCCATCGTGGCGTAGCCCTTGAGGCCGGCCCAGCCGAGGTCGGCGAGAAGTCCGCCGCCCCAGATCCAATGGGTCGACGGCGCATAGACGACGATCAGCCAAAGGCCCGAGAAGACGACGACGGCGCTGAACTTGATGCGCTCGACATAGGCGCCGACAATCAGCGCCGGGGTGATAATGGCAAACGTCATCTGGAACATGAAAAAGACGCTTTCCGGAATGTCGCCGGCGAGGGTGTCGAAACCAACAGTGGCCAGGAAGCCCTTGCCGAGGCCGCCCCACCAGGTTCCGTCGCCGCCGAAGGCAATGGAGTAGGCCAGCACCAGCCAAAGAAGCGAAGATACGCAGGCGATGGTGAAACAGTTCATCAGCACCGACAAAACGTTCTTGGAACGCACCAACCCGCCATAAAACAGCGCCAGTCCGGGCATCGTCATAAACAGCACCAGTGCCGTCGCGGTGATGATCCAGGCGGTATTGCCGCCCGAAAGCTTGGCCGCGCCCTGGGCCAGCGCGGCTTCGGGCGCAAACAATAAAAGACCCGCGATGGCGGCCAATAATGACCGTGAAATAATCCGTGAAACCCTTGGGATATGCATCCTATACCCTCCTCCAAGTATGCATCTCGGCGGCCGCCCAATCCCCCTCGAACACGAAATTTGCCACGCCGGGGCGGGATCGAATGCATGCCACGCCCATATTTTATTACAAATACCGTGCCGGAATCGGTGGTGGCGTGATTAAACATGAATTTTCAAGGCACTAGCAGGCACTCGGGATCAATTTCTCGAAACCGGCAGGCGCTTGTTTGTGCTCGATCCGTGAGCATTCCAGCAAAATTGCACATTTATTAATCGAAATGGACCGTTCCGCGGCGTGGCAGACGCGGAACGGCCCGAAGAAGCGGAAGAACTTGGAGGATATGCCTGTTCAGCCGCTGATCGGCGGGCCAATCCCAGGGATCGGCCCGCCAAACCTCGAGGCTTCAGGGAGATTTGGTCAGCGGACCATTTCTCCATGTTGCGAGAAGTCGATGCCTTCGGCCTCGGCTTCTTCACTGATGCGCAGACCCAGGGTCTTGTCGATGATGAACAGGATGACCGCGGAAGCGCCGCCGCTCCAGATGATGGTGGCGGCAATGCCCCAGAGTTGGGTCCCGATTTGGGCGATGTTGCCTTCGAGGGCGCCGGCGGTGCCGCCGATGGCTTCGATCGCAAAGACGCCGGTCAGGATGGCGCCGGTGATGCCGCCGAGCCCGTGCACGGCGAAAACGTCGAGGGAATCGTCATAGCCCAGCTTCGGCTTCAACCAGGCGGCGCCCCAATAACAGACGAGGCCGGCGGCGATGCCGATAGCCAGCGCGCCCTTCGGCCCGACAAAGCCGGAAGCCGGCGTGATCGCCACCAATCCGGCGATGGCGCCCGACACGATACCGAGGACCGTGGGTTTCTTGTGAGCTACCCATTCCATGAACATCCAGGCCAGCGCCGCCGCCGCGGTGGCGATCTGGGTCACCGCCATGGCCATGCCGGCGGTGCCGTTGGCGCCGACGGCGGAGCCGGCGTTGAAACCGAACCAGCCGACCCACAACAGCGATGCGCCGATGACGGACAAGACCAGATTGTGCGGCGCCAGGTTTTCGACGCCGTAGCCCTTGCGCTTGCCGAGCATGAGTGCCGCAACCAACGCGGCGACGCCGGAATTGATGTGGACGACGGTGCCGCCGGCGAAATCAAGCACGCCGGCATCGCCGAGAAAGCCGCCGCCCCAGACCCAGAAGGTGATCGGCGAATAGACGACCACCGACCAGATGCCGATGAACCAGAGCAGCGCCGAAAACTTCATGCGCTCGGCGACGGCGCCGGTAATCAGGGCGGCGGTGATGATCGCGAAGGTCATCTGGAAAATGACGAAAACCGAATCCGGGATGGTGCCATTGATACCGGCCACCGTCAGGTGATCGAGGAAGGCCAGATCGGTATTGCCGAGCAGCGAGGATTCGCCCTTGGAAAAAGCCAGGCTATAGCCGATGACCATCCAGATGATGGAAACCAGGCAGGTAATGGCGAAGCATTGCATCATCATGCTCAAGACGTTTTTCTTGCGCACCATGCCGGCATAAAAAAGCGCCACCCCGGGAATGGTCATCAACAAGACGATGGCCGTCGAGGTCAGCATCCATGCGGTATCGCCGGTATCGAGTTTCGGCTTGGCTTCCGCGGCCAGCGCCGGATCGGCGAAGGCCAGGGCGGCGGCGCTGGCTGCCGCGGCAACCGCCGTAATCGGATATATAAATTTTTTCATTTCATCTGCTCCTATAATGCCTCTTCACCGGTTTCACCGGTGCGGATGCGCATGGCCCCGGCGAGTTCCAGGACAAAGATTTTTCCATCGCCGATGTTACCAGTGCCGGCGGCCGATCTAATGGCTTCGACCACGGCATCGGCCTGGCTGTCGGCAACCGCGACCTCGATCTTGGTTTTAGGCACGAAACTGATCGCATATTCGGCGCCGCGATAAATTTCCGTGTGGCCCTTTTGGCGTCCAAAGCCCGAGACCTCGCCGGAAGTCAGCCCCTGCACGCCGCATTCGACCAATGCCTCGCGAACCTCGTCGAGCTTCGCCGGTTTGATGATCGCCATAATGAGTTTCATTAGACGGCTCCTGTAATGCGTTCCTCCAAATCCGGCGGAGAATGCCTCCAGCGCCTAAACAAACAACCGGGCATATCCAAAGTCCGCCGCCGAATTCAGGCTCGAAATAGCGGCATCCGGGCTCCCACCAAAAAGCCGCGACGGTAATCTATTTTCAAATAACGTGCCAAATTGGATAGTTATTTTATTTCAATGGGTTACATTAAATTTATCGCCGCAAAAAGGTTCCTGGCTCCTAGAATTGTGCATATTATTTGCACAATTAATTTTTTTGATTAATTATTGATCATTTCCGGCATTTATGCACCGCTATGGACATTGCGGGCCGATGCGTTCACTTCTAGGCATCATGACCGAACCAGCATCAGATCAAGTTATCCGCGCCGATCTGCTGATCGTCGGCGGCGGACTGGTGGGGGCGGCCCTGGCGGCGGCCCTGGCGAAAGGCGGGCTGCGGGTTATCGTTATCGACCAAGTCGATCAGCGCCGCCAATTGGACGCCGCCTTCGACGGCCGCGCCTCGGCCATCGCCCAGGCGCCGAAACGCATGCTCGATCACCTCGACGTCTGGCAGCATCTGACCGCGGCGACGCCGATTCTCGATATCCGTGTCGCCGACGGCGCGTCGCGCCTGTTCCTGCATTACGATCATCAAGATATCGGCGATGCACCGCTCGGTTACATGGTCGAAAACCGGCACCTGCGGGCGGCCCTGTTCGCCGCCTTGAATGAACTAGACGGCATTACCTATCTGGCGCCGGCGGAGATCGCGGAGCTGACGCGGCGGCCGGATGGTGTCCGCCTGAACCTCGCCGATGGCACCGAGCTTGCCGCCCCCTTGCTGATCGGCGCCGACGGGCGCAATTCATGGGTCCGCCGGCAGACGGAAATCGCCGTCACCCGGTGGGGCTACCATCAAACCGGCATCGTCTGCACCGTCGCCCACGAAAAACCCCATAACAATGTGGCGCATGAACATTTCCTGGCCGCCGGTCCGTTCGCCATCCTGCCCATATCCGGGGACCGCTCGTCGATCGTCTGGACCGAGCGGGATGAATTGGTGCCGGGCCTGATGGGGCTCGGCGATGCCGCCTTCCTGGGCGAGTTGACGGGGCGCTTCGGCGATTTCATGGGCAAGCTTGAGCTGACCGGCCCGCGCTGGACCTATCCGCTCGAACTGCAATTTGCCCGCCGCGCCATCGATAGGCGCCTGGCCCTGGTCGGCGACGCGGCGCACGGCATGCATCCGATCGCCGGGCAGGGGCTGAACATCGGGCTGCGCGATGTCGCCGCCATCGCCGAGGTGCTGATCGAAGCGCGGCGTCTCGGCCTCGATATCGGCGCCGGACATATCCTCGAACGGTACGAGCGCTGGCGGCGCTTCGACACGATGCTGATGCTGGCCCTGACCGACGGTATCAACCGCCTGTTTTCCAATGATTTCGCGCCGCTGCGCCTGGCCCGCGATCTCGGCCTCGCCGCCGTCAACCGGTCCGGCCCCTTGAAACGGCTGTTCATGCGCCACGCCATGGGCGAGGCCGGGCGCCTGCCGAAACTGCTGCGGGGCGAGCCGGTTTAGAGGTGCCCGGCGTCCAGCGCCCATCGAGTCTGAATTTATTCCGAATTGACTGACCGTTAAAAGCCGGTTCGCCTCCGTACCTCTGGTGCGCGCCAACCGCATGCACCGAAAACAAATGGCAATCCAATGGACATGAATCTAAACGGACAGCAGTGGGTCAAGCCGGGGCATGACGATAATTGAACTCAGAAGTTCCGATTTTCACCAAAAATTGTCGCGCGAAAATATTATAATAATACGCGCTTTGATAGCGTTCTATTTCCCGGCGCCAATGCCATTGGCGCTGAGCGCTTCGAACACCGCATCGGAGGAAAGCGTAAAGCCGAGCGCCGTGCCGATGCAGAGAAGGGCCGCGTCATGGGCGTCGGCGCCGTCCATCGAGCCGGTGCAATCTTCGACGACGATGGGCAGGTAATCGAGGGTGTTGGCCGCCGCCGCCGTGGCCAGGACGCAGCTATTGGTGTTGACGCCGGTGATCAAGAGGGTGTTGACGGCGCGGGCGCGCAGGCTGAAATCCAGATCGGTGGCAAAGAAACAATCTTTCCGTTTTTTCGTATCGATCAAAAGATCGCCCTCGGCGAAAAGGCCGGGCATGATCTCGGTGCCGGGAGCGCCGGCGAGATTGTGGCGGAATTGGTTCCGGCGGGTATCGCCGGCGCGGCCCGCCTTGGTGCGCCAGAACGGATTGCCGGCGGTTTCGGAAGGGTCGCGATATTGCGAAACCACATGGATGATCGGAATTCCGAGCCCCCGGCAGCGCTCGTTGAACGCCCGGTTGACGGCGACCACGCGCTGCGCCAGGTCGGCCGGCGCCGGCAAGGTCGCCACCTCCATATCCAGATGGCCGCGATGCAGATCGATGGCGACAACCGCCGGGCGGACTTGGTCCAATCCTAGTTTCATGCCAAACCCAATTTCATGGCGGCCCCCCGATTACTCCTGAACCGAACGCCGGTCGCGCAAGGCCGCCGCGATGGTGCCGTCATCCAGGTAGTCGAGCTCGCCGCCGACCGGGATGCCGTGCGCCAGCACGCTCAGCTTGACGCTCGTCTCTTGCAGCCGGTCGGAAATGTAATGGGCGGTGGTGCGCCCGTCGACGGTGGCGCTGGTGGCCATGATGATTTCCTTGACCGCATCGCCCTTGGCGCGCCCGATCAAACCGTCGATGCTCAGATCATCGGGGCCGATGCCGTCGAGCGGCGACAGGACGCCGCCCAAGACATGATAGTGGCCTCGGAAGCTGGCGGTCCGTTCCAGCGCCCAGAGGTCGCCGACCTGTTCGACGACGCAGACCAGCGATGCATCGCGCCTTGGATCTGAGCAGATGGCGCAGGGATCGGTGGTATCCAGATTGCGGCAGTTGGAACAGGCCTTGACGTTGTCGGCGGCCGATTGCAGCGCCGCCGCCAGCGGGCGCATCACGCTGTCGCGGTTGCCAATCAGCGACAAGGCGGCGCGGCGCGCCGAACGCGGACCCAGGCCCGGCAGCTTGGCCAGCATCTGGATCAAACGGTCGATATCGCTGTGGCTCATCAATAATGTCGCAATGCCGGCGATCAGAACGGCAGTTTGAAGCCCGGCGGCAATTGCAGCCCGCCGGTTACCTCGCTCATTTTCTCGGTGGCCGCGGCCTCTGCCTTGGCGCGGGCATCGTTGATGGCGGCAACGATCAGGTCTTCGAGAACCTCGGTCTCGCCGGGATTGGCCAGCGCCGCATCGATCTTCACCCGGCGCGCTTCGTTTTTGCCGGTCAGCGTCACCTGAACCATGCCGCCGCCGGCCGAACCGGTAACCTCGGTCGCCGATAATTGCTCCTGCATCTCGGCCATTTTGGCCTGCATTTCCTGCGCCTGTTTCATCATCTGGCCGAGGTTCTTCATTAATCCAATTCTCCTTGCTCTCCGGCGCCTGGCTGGTCCGCGCCAGGATCATCCACCTCCGGAATATCGCCGGCATCAAAGCCGCGGACGGCTTCGATCTCGGCGCCGGGAAAAGTTTCCATGACGGCGCGCACAACCGGGTGGCGCTCGACCTCGTCCCGCATGTCGCGGGCGGCGCTGTCGGCTTGCTCGCGCAGGGTCTCGGCGCCGCCCTCCCTGGCCAGCGTCACCATCCAGCGTTCACCGGTTTGTTCGCGCAAAAAAGCGCTCAGGCGGCTGGATAAATCATTGGCGGCGGCGGCGCGCAGGCGAATCTCGATGGCCCCCGCCTGGAAGCTCACCAGATGCACCTCGGTTTCCAATTCGGTCTTCAAGATGCGCTCGTTGCAGGCGTCGGCAAGCTGGATGATGTCGTTGAAGCTTTGCGGGACCGGTGTCGCCGCGGCCTCGGCTTGCGGCCGCGGCGCGCTTGCGGGGACTGCTTGCGATACGGCGGCGCCACCGGAAGATGGGACCGGGGCCGGGGCCGGGCTGCCCGCCGCCGCGCCGCTTTGCGCCGGCGCCTGGGATTGCCCAGCGGACTGCAGCGCCTTGACCGCATCCGCCGGCGATGGCAGGTCGGCCATATAGGCGAGGCGGATGAGGATCATTTCGGCGGCCTGGATCGGCGACGGCGCCGCCTGCACCTCGGCGACGCCCTTCAAGAGCATCTGCCAGGCCCGGGTCAGCACCGCCATCGACAGCCGCTGGTTCAGATCGGCGCCGCGCAGCCGGTCGATTTCCGCCGTGCCCGGCTCATCCAAGACCGCCGGCGACACCTTGATCCGGGTCAGCCAATGGACCACGTCGAGAAGGTCTTGCAACAGGATCAGCGGATCGGCGCCGTCGGCATAGTCAGCATCCAGTTTCTCCAATGCGCCGGCGACATCGCCGGCCATGACCCGCTCGAACAGATCGAACGATGCCTCGCGGTCGGCGAGGCCGAGCATGGCGCGCACATCATCTTCGCCAAGCTCGGTGCTGGATTTGGTATTGGCGCCGGCGCCGACCGCCACCGCCTGATCGAGCAGGCTGAGCCCGTCACGGACGCTGCCGTCGGCGGCCCGCGCGATCAGCGAAATGGCGCCTTCGCTCAGGCGCGCCTGTTCCTGTTCGGCGATCTTGGTGAAATGGCGGGTCAGGGTTTCGACATCGACGCGGCGCAGATCGAAGCGCTGGCAGCGCGACAAAACGGTGACCGGCACTTTCCGGATCTCGGTGGTGGCGAAAATGAATTTGACGTGTTCGGGCGGCTCTTCCAGGGTCTTTAGGAGGGCGTTGAAGGCGTTGCGCGACAGCATGTGAACTTCGTCGATGATATAGACCTTGTAGCGCGCCGATACCGGCCGGTAGCGGACGCCCTCGATCAGTTCGCGGATATCGTCGACGCCGGTGCGGCTGGCGGCGTCCATTTCCATCACATCGACCAGCCGGTCCTCGGCAATCGAGGTGCAAAAATCGCAGGTCCCGCAGGGCGTAATGGTCGGCCCGCCATTGCCGTCCGGTCCGACGCAATTGAAGGCGCGGGCGATGATCCGCGCCGTCGTCGTCTTGCCGACGCCGCGCACCCCGGTGAGGATAAAGGCATGCGCCAGCCTCCCTGAATCGAAGGCGTTGGTGAGGGTGCGCACCATCGCCTCCTGGCCGATCAGATCGGCGAATGTCTGCGGCCGGTAGGTGCGCGCCAGAACCTGGTATTCGCTGTCCGCCGCAACCGGTGTCTCGGTTGTTTGAGATGCCGGTTCCAATGCGTCGTTCATGGCGGGGCGCCTTTGCGGGTCGGGATACTATGCGGGTGGGAGACCGGACACGCGACCCGGACGAAACTCGTTACGGCTGCTTCCTTCCGGACCTGACCGGGTTGGCGAGACGACCGTCCACGGCCGGCCTCCCGGATGGACTATAGCAGTTCGGGGGGGAGCAAGAAAGCAGCCCGGCTGGGGATGGCCCACGGATGCAGGCCAATCGGGGATGGCATGGTTGGCCGATTGGCCGTCGATCTGGCTCGGACCTATCGCGGGCGGGTTTGAAACCCGCCCCTACATTTGAAACGTGTATTTTAGACACAATTTCGTGCGACATATTTCACCAGAATCGACCATACCGTTTCATCACTATTCCTACCGGTTCATACCGGAACCTACCGGATTTTTCGGGTGTAATTGGTGAGCGATACACCGTCGCCACTTTTACCCCCTCCCACCAGGGGAGAGGGATAAGAAAAAAGAGTGCATGCGCGCACGGATACTTGCCACGCTGACGGCACCGCCGTGCGTGGGATCAAAACGGCCTATTCACAATGTTCAAGAGCACTGCAATGTATATGGAACAAAATCAGAACAATGCAAGGGGGGGAGTCACGAAAACCGAGGCGACATTGGGGCTGGTATTTCCTCCACCGGGGACACAGAGGCAATTATCCGCGATTCCACGTCCGCTTTGCGCCCGCAAGCCGACATTCCGGCGATTGCTGCTGAACGGCGGCTTTCGACCCAGGCTGCGTGAAAACCAATTCCGAGGGTCTGGCGGCGCAAGCTTGATCCGCTGAGACTCGGTTCCCAGCAATATCCAATAAATTTCGCGGTCGCCTTGATTCTATTGTTGTGCCGGATCGGCAACTTGAAACTTTTTTACACAGCCTGAACCCGGAGCGGATATTGGGAGGGGTTCCGAAATCCCCCTTGAACGGGCCTACAGAAACCTATGGATTTCTGTGCCCGTAAATCCCTATTATCGGTGGTTCAGAAAAGGGTGGGTTTCGGTATGGGTAGATGTCCGCTTCTGGGGTGCCACCTCAACCAGTCGATGCAACACAAGCGTTAAATCTCTCTGCCGGCGTTTCAAACTCCAGCGTTTTGGTTCATCGTCGCGGTAGGGTAATCGGCTCACGACCTTATCGAGTACTTCGGGCGATGTGGATTTAAGCACAATAGCAATTTGCGCGGCCGCATAATAAGCCCGCCCCATCTCAAAATAATTGATACCAAGTAAGTGGTAGGGCAAAGGGAAGCCAGGTGCCCTAGATACACGAGAGAGAACGGTCAACCCTTCAACACCCAGACGATTAGAAATATGATTGCCTGAGTTGATGCCTGTGGTAGGCTTATTGAACAGGATTAGCTGGTTGGAGAAACAGACTAGGTGGTTTTCACTGACAACTAGGGTATTTTCGCCGCTACTACTGTTGTGTTTAAAATATATAATACAGGGAGAGCAGGCATGACCAAGATTTCACGCGTTGTATTGGGTGCCGCCGCCTTGGGCCTCGTGTCCGTGGCATTAGCGCCGTCGGTTCAGTCCGCCGAAAAAAATCTCAAGCTGGCCTATTTCGGTTCGCCGCAGGGTTCGCTCTATAAGAATGCCATGGTGCCGTGGATGGCCGAAATGAACAAGCAACTCGCCGGCAAAGTAAAGGTAGACGGCTTTCCGGGCGGGGCGATGGGGCGCAATCCCCGTGCTCAGGTCAAGCTGGTCCAGGACGGTGTCGTTGATATCGGGTTCTTCGTCCCTTCCTACACGCCGGGCCGTTTCCCCGATACCCAGGTAATGGAATTGCCCGGCATCTTCCGCAATACGCGTGAAGCCTCGGTTTCCTTTTGGCGTCTCTACGACAAGGGTTTGCAGCGCGGTTTCGATAAATTTCACGTCTTTTCGCTGTTCACGACGGACGCCTACAACATCCACACCAAAAAACCGATCAAGCGCCTGTCGGGCCTAAAGGGTTTGAAACTGCGCGCCGGCGGGCCGGTCGCGGCGGCCACCCTCAAGGCGGTCGGCGCCGTTCCGGTCGGCATGCCGATCACCACCGTTGCCGAAAACATCTCCAAGGGCGTGCTCCACGGCTCAGCGTCAGACTGGAACGTCGCGTTCGCGTTCCGCATTATTGACATAGCCAAGCACCACTACATGGCGTTGATGGGCACGGTGCCGATCGGGATGCTCATGACCAAGAAGAACTGGAACGGCCTGCCTTCCGACGTCAAGGCCGCGTTCACCAAGACCGGCGGCGAAGCGTTTGCCCGGCGCCATGCAAGGACCAACGCGGAGGCCAATGCGAAATTCCTCGCCATAGCCAAATCCAGGCCCGACAACACGTTCGTGTTCCCGGACAAGGCCGAACGGAAGGCGTGGGAAAAAGCCACCCAGCCGGTAATCGACAATTGGGTCAAAAAGCATCCAAATGGCCGGAAGCTGTACGACACGCTAAACCAGGAACTGACCAAAATCCGCTCCGAAAGCTGACCCGTTTGGCATTGGAAGCGGAGTAGTGCTCGCCCGGCTTGAAGCGAGGGTGGAAATCTGGTCACGCCGAGCAGCAATGCTCGGTGTTGCCTGCTTCGTTGCTGTGGCCCTGGTCACCATTGCCGATGTTCTTATGCGGTGGTTGTTCAGCAGCCCGGTAGACGGTCTAGAGGAAGTGAACCGCCTCGTAGTCGCCGTGGCGATCGCGTGTTTCTTCCCACTGGCGATCGCCGAGCGCCACCATATCGCGATTACATTCCTGGGCAGTGCATTTGGTCAGCTAAGCACCGCGTGGCTGCGGGCAATGGCGTCCGTGGCCACGACGCTATTTTTTGTCCTGGTTGGATGGCAGTTCATCAAATTCGTCATCGAGATGCATGATGCCGGCGAGACCACCTGGATCCTCGCCTGGCCGGTAACGCCTTGGTGGATCGCGGTCACGGTGATCCTTCTGACATGCGTTCCGGCGCAACTGATCGTGCTGGTGGCGGATTTTGCCAATGCCTTTGCCGGCGGTACGCCAAAATCGGACGGCAATTCGCCGGAAACGGCGCCAACCGGCGATGGGGGCGGCTAATGGACCCCATTCTAGTCGCGGCGCTCGGGATCGCCTTCATGTTCGTGCTGATCGGGCTGCATATCCCGATCGGGATTTCCATGGCGCTTGCCGGTTTGGTCGGTTTTGGCGCTCTTGCCGGCTTCGGTCCGGCGGTTTCGCTGTTTGCCACCGAACCGGCCGGCGTGATTGCTAATCTCGATCTGGCTGTCATTCCGCTTTTCCTGCTCATGGGCAGCCTCGCCGGGGTGAGCGGCCTGTCGTCCGATATTTACCGGATGGCCTACGCCTTCATTGGCCACCGCCGAGGCGGGCTTGCGCTGGCGACCATCGGCGGGTGCGCCGGATTTGGCGCGGTGTGCGGATCATCGATCGCCACCGCCGCGACCATGGGGCGCGTCGCGCTGCCCGAAATGATCGAGCGCGGATATGCGCCGACCCTGGCTTCGGGCAGCGTCGCCGCCGGCGGTACGCTGGGCATGCTGATCCCGCCCTCGGTGATTATGGTGATCTACGCATTCCTGGCTGAACAGTTCGTAATCACATTATTCATCGCCGCGCTGATCCCGGGATTGATAGCGGTTACGCTGCATTTCGCGGCAATCGCGATCTATGTGCGGGTCTGGCCCAACGCGGGTCCCGCCGGCGACAGGATGGCGTGGGCGGGGCGGCTCCGCGTGTTGGCCCAAAGCTGGGCCGTGCTGTTTTTGATGGTCGCCGTGATCGGCGGCATCTATGGCGGCGTCTTCACGGTTACCGAGGCGGCATCGCTGGGCGTTGGCCTTGCATTCATTTTCACCGTCGCGCGCGGCCGGCTCACCCCTCAAACTTTGCTGCAGGTGGTGCGGGAAACCGCCTCGAATTCGGCGATGATCTACGTGATTATTTCCGGCGCTTCTATTTTCACCTACTTCATCACGGCGACCAAGATGCCCGATGCGCTGGTGACCGCAATCACCGCCATGGAACTGCACCCGCTGATGGTGGTCTTGGTTCTGATGATCGTCTACCTGATCCTCGGCAGTATCTTCGACACCATCGCGGCGATGGTGATCACCATGCCGTTTGTCTTCCCGCTGATAGTCAGCATGGGCTACAGCCCGATCTGGTGGGGCGTGGTGCTGGTCATGGTCATCGAGATCGGCATGATCACACCGCCGATCGGCTTGAACGTGTTCGTGATATTCGGTGTTGCCAAGACAATACCGCTCGGCACTATCTTCCGCGGTATCCTGCCGTTTCTTTATGCCGATCTCGTACGGCTCGCGATTATCATCCTGGTCCCGACGCTCACCCTGTGGCTGCCCAAGACCTTGGGTTACGCACTAAAATAGCCTGACGCGGCGCCCGCCCATTTGATCGCATGGACTCCCCGCGCTGCCAGCGATCCCACAACTCCGTCTTCTCCGCTGTACTGAAACCTCGACGATAGCTTCGACCCATAATTAAACACTCCATCTTGCCGTTTAAGATAAAGTGTTGCGTCGATCAGTTGAGACCACCGGGTAGGAGCGGACATTCACGGGGTACAGAAAACACAGGATTTCTGAACCTCTGAGAATTAAGGGAGAATTAAGGGGACACATTACTTATCTCCCGGCTCAACCCCCGGAATGCGAGCTTGCCTCACGCCCGCATGGTGTGGCCCTTACATAAACAGGTGCCTAGATCGACGCCCGCATGGCCGACCCGGCCATCCCCATGCGGGCTGCTTCCGTTAGGTCCGAGCTCTGTCTCGACGGGCGCATGGCGTGCCCCTTACTTAAACAGGTGCCAAGTCGTACGCGAGCCGGCCTCACGCCCACAAAATGTATGACCGAGCCTGCCTCACGCCGGTGTGGCCGACCCCGCCAACCCCACACCAGCTGCTTCCTTTACTCCTCGACCACGAAGGCGCCGACGACGCCATTGCGGTTGCCGCGGCTGAAGGGGGTGACGACCAGGCCGGTAAAAAAGATGCCGGGGCCGAAGCCGTCCTCGAAATCGTACCAGCCGTCGCGGACCGGAACGAAATGGACTTCTTTGACCTCGCCCGGTTTGAGCACCAGGCCCAACAGGTTGACGTCCGAGACTTCCTCTTTTTCGGTGACGATTTTGCGGATCGCGACGGTCTTGAAAAAATCCGGGGCGTATAAGAAATGGCTGCGGTCATCGCGGTTTTCCACCACCATGATATAGGGCTCGCCGAGAAAGAGATGGATGATCGCCGGCCGAAACTCGTTCTGCCGGATATCGATCTGGAAAACCTCGACATTCTCCCAATCGACGGCATCGACGATTTCGGCCTGGTCGGGGGTGAAAAGCTTGTCGCCAAGGCGGGCGTAAACATCGGTGCGGGCACAGGCGTTGAGCGCCAGTGCAGCCATTGTCAAAGCCATCACCAACGCCATCCGGCCGAAGGCCGCCGATCGGATCGATAACAAATGAGGTGCGCGCCGCATGAAGAATTTTTACCGTCCAACAGATAACCGTTGCGGCTTCCCTTATACCGCCCTCCGGGAATCGCGGACAATAGTTTATTCGGATGGCGTCCGCCCGGCCGGGAGTTGCCTATCGGGCGCGTTCCAGGCACATTTGCAGCCGCCATGGTCAAACGCTTTTATTACGACGCCATCACCCTCGACCGGGCGCCGCACCTGCGCCAGCATCCGGAGTGGTCGGCGGGCGCGCCGCAATCGGGTGACGGACTGGTGATTCCGATCTGGCGCGACAAGAATTTGGCGTTTACAGACGATCCGCCGCGCGCCGTTTTTTTAAACGGTTCCGGCGCCGCAGCCGTCATCGAGGCAGCCGCCACGGTTATATTCCTAGGAATCGAAGACGGCGTTTCCTATTACGCCGCGGACCTGTCGAAGCTGGAAGATACCGGCGGCCTGCCGCTGCCGGATGGCGCCGAGTTCGTGGATTTGCGCCGCCTGGCCACCGACATCGATCCGGCGGAAGCGGGGTATCTGGCCTATGCGCGCGCCCTCGGCCATTGGCACCGGAGCCACGAATATTGCGGCGCCTGCGGCGCCCAAACCGTATCCGCCCTGGGCGGGCACGAACGCGGCTGCTCGAACGAAGCGTGCGGGCGCAAACATTTTCCGCGTACCGATCCGGCGGTGATCATGCTGGTCACTCACCCGACCGAAGAAAAATGCCTGATGGGCCACAACAAGCGCTTCAAGGGTTTACGCTTTTCCACCCTCGCCGGTTTCGTCGAGCCGGGCGAAACACTGGAACAGGCGGTGGCGCGCGAGGTCAAGGAAGAAACCGGCATCCGCGTTACCGATGTCGAATATCTGGCGTCCCAGCCCTGGCCGTTTCCGGCCTCGATCATGCTCGGCTTCCGCGCCCGGGCCACCAACAGCGACATCAATTGCGAGGACGACGAACTGGTCGAGGCGCGCTGGTTCACCCGCGCCGAGGTGCGCGAAATGGGCGAAACCGGCATGGTCCTGCCGCCGTCACAATTCTCCATCTCGCGCTGGCTGATCGATATCTGGCTGGAGGAAGAAGAAGGTTAGCCGCCCTTTCCCTTTCTTCCTCCTCCCCCCTGGAGGGGGAGGATCGAGGTGGGGGGGGGAGCCGAAGACCGGAATTCCACTTATTTGGCCCGAGCCTACCTCACGCCCGGCTGGCCGACCCGGCCATCCCCAGCCGGGCTGCGCCTTATGCTTCCAGGCGCGTGATTTTTACCTTGGCGCAGAGGTCCAGGTTCAGGTTCGAGGGGCTCGAATGCTCCCAATCGAGCGCCAATAGATCGTTGAAAAACACACCCTTGCCCTTGGCCACCGGAAGCGTATCGGCCCAGTGGCCGGCCAGCGCCGCGATGCCGACGCCTTCGGGATGGATCGCCTGGGTCAGGCGAAGCCGGCCATCGACGCCGAGGCCGGTATCGGTTTCCAACCGGACGGCATCGCCTGACTTAAGCCCCTTTTCCCGTCCCGTGTCTTCATTGACCGCGATCGTATATGAGAACGGATCGAGCCTTGCCGCTTCATCCAGCCACGGGTTTTCCATGGTGTAGCTGTTGGTGTGCAGGGTGTCCCGGTAATAAAAGGCGTAGAGGTCGTGCTCGGCGCTGTCGCATTCATGCGACGGGCAGGGCAGCCAATCGGGCAGCGGCGAATAATGCTCGGCCGGAATTTCCATGCCCCTGGGCGCCGCGATGGCGTTCGCCTGCTCGAAAACATCGGTCATCCATTCCAGGTAGACGGGTACGCGGACATCGACAAAGGCGCGCCAATAAACCTCTTCGGGCTTCTTCGGCCAGCTGATGACGCCGTTTTCCTTGAACCATTCGAGGTCATGCTCGTCGCCGAACTTATCCTTGAGATCGGCATCGCAAACCTCGGTGAAATCATAGCGGCGCTCGTAATCCAGGCTGTTGGGTGCCTTCAGATCGAGCACCGCGTTAAAGGCGGCGTTCATGTCGGCGCGAATGCCGATCCTATCGGCGATTTCCAAAAGCACGTCGCTGAGCAGCCGTTCTTCGCGCACCGGGGCGACGACGGGCTGGCGGATCGGCCAGCTCCAATCGCCCATGCCGCCGGGATGGGAGAAGATAAACGGAAAGTTGGAGCGCGAATCATATTGCTGCAAGTTGCCGCAGTCGGGCAGCACGATATCGGCGAAGGCCGAGGTTTCATTGAGAACCACGTCGAAGGACACCATGAATTTGAATTTTTTCAGGGATTCGATCACATCGGCGCTGTTGCCGATGCTCATCAAAAGATTGGTGCCGTAATTGATCAGCACTTCGGGCCGGTAGGGGAACTCGAACGCGTCCCACCACTTGTCCTGGTCCGATGAATTGACGATCGCCGAGATCATGCTCATCGGGAACAGGTCTTGCAGGCCGAGACGCTTCGGATGTTGCGGATCACCCAGCGGAAACGGGAAATGCGGCCCCATCCAGTGGCCGGTGATCATCATCCCGTCGGGGTCGGGATTAGGCTGGTACCAGGGCCGTCCACTGTCCGGGTGGCCGTGGCAGGTGGGATTGAAACCGAGGCAGCCGCCGGCGACATCGGCGGAACCGACAAGCTGGTTGAGGAGATCGATGGAATACATGTTGTAGGTGGAATTCTTGTGGCCTTGCGATCCCCTGAAGGCGATGGCGGCGGCGGGCCGGTAAGGCACGCTGACCCCGTCGATCACCGTGACGCTGCCGATCTTGGCGGCGGCGGCGAATTCTTCGGCAATGCGGCGGATATCGGCAGCCGGGATCGAGGTGATCTCGGCGCCCCGTTCGGCCGTGTAGGTTTTCAAATGCTCCTTCAAAAGCGCGAAGCCCGGCCGGCAGGTGACGCCATTGGCTTCGAACTCGCCCTCGAGGGCGAGATCGGCGGGGTCGGCGGAATCGAAGGGGACGGCGGCACCGGCGGCCTGGTCCCAGACCAGCGGCTTGCCGGTTTGGCTATCGCGCACATATTTCTTGTCGGGCCCGATCAGGTAGGGGGCGTTGGTTTTGGCCTGCAAATAGGGCACATCGATGGTGCCGAGTTCGTTGACCAGTATGTTGCACATGGAAAGCGCCAGCGCCGCATCGGTGCCGACCCGGATCGGCACCCATTCGCCGGCCTTGGCGGCGGCGAAATTGCACATCGGATCGACCACCACCAGGCGCATGCCGCGCACCCTGGCATCGGCGGCCAGTTTCATGTTGGAACAAGACGCATGGCCGGCGCCGTGGCCCTTGGAGGCGCCGAAATAGATGGCGTAGTCGCAGCGTTCGAAATCGGGCACCACCGACCACGAAGCGTGCATGATGCCCGAGATCAGGTGGGCGCCGTTGCCGCAATGGAGGCCGCCGCCGCCGGCGCTGGAATTGTTCGTTCCGAAGGCGGCGAGGAAGGCGCGCACCGGATAGAAGCTGGACTGGATGGTGGTGGTGCGCTGAAACACCAGCTTGCGGGGATCGTCCTCGTGCACCCGTTTCAGGTGCCCGCACACCTCATCCAGCGCCTCGTCCCAGGATATTTCCTGCCAGCCAGGATCGACGCCGACACCCTTTTCCGGATTGGTGCGCCTGAGCGGCACCTGCACCCGGCCGGGATCGTAGTGGCTCATAATGCCGCTGATGCCCTTGCCGCATAACCGTCCCTTGCCGACGGCGCTGTCGGGATTACCCTCGATCTTGACCACCACGCCGTTCTTGCGGTGGGCGCGGATGGAACAGGATCCATAGCAAAGGGCGCAACTGGTCGCCACCCAAGTGTCGTCATCGGGCCCTAAATCGGTTGGAAACTTTGTTTCCGTCTGTGTGGTGCTGGCATCCATTCCGCCCCTCCTGACGCGCTTCGCCGTTTTTTGGCGAATCCAGACATGGCGGCGCACGGTGTGCGCACCAAACCCACGACCGAAAGCGTGACCATGGGCAAGGACGTTGCCGTCCGCCTTGACAAACGTCAAGTGGGAGGATTTGGGATAGTGCCCTGTAAACCGAAAGGCTAACCGCCGTTGCCGTTCATCGACTTGCGGAACGGATTGGCGGGATAGACGCCGAGGATGCGCACCTCGTGCGAGAAGAAATTCAGTTCCTCCAGGGCCAGCGCCAGATTGGCGTCTTCGGGATGGCCGTCGACCTCGGCATAGAATTGGGCGGCGATGAAACCACCGCCGACCAGATAGCTTTCCAGCTTGGTCATGTTGACGCCGTTGGTGGCAAAGCCGCCGAGCGCCTTGTAGAGCGCCGCCGGCACGTTGCGCACGCGGAACACGAAACTGGTCATCAGATCACCGCTGCCGGGGCGCTCATTGGCTTCATCCCGCGACATGATCAGAAAGCGCGTCGTGTTGTGCTCCGCATCCTCGATATTGGCGCGTAAACAGGCGAGTCCGTAAATCTCGCCGGCCAGGTCCGACGCGATGGCGGCGTGCTGTTTTTCGCCGCGCTCGGCGATGTCGCGGGCGGCGGCGGCGGTATCCACATGCACCACCGCTTCCAACTCCAGTTCCTGGATAACGTTGCGGCATTGGTTGAGGGCATGCACATGGCTGTGCACATGGGTGAGATCGCCAAGCTTGGCGCCCTTGACCGCCAGCAGATGATGCTCCACCCGCTGGAAATGTTCGCCGACGATATGAAGGCCGCTATCGGGCAGCAGATGATGAATATCGGCAACCCGGCCGGCGACCGAATTGTCGATCGGAATCAGGGCCAGATCCGCTTCGCCGCTGTCGACGGCGGCGAAGGTATCTTCGAAGGTGCGGCAGGGCAGCGTTTCCATGTCCGGGTGCACGCGCCGGCAGGCCAAGTCCGAGTTGGCCCCGGTTTCGCCCTGAAAGGCGATGCGTTTCTTAGATTCAGCCACAGGTTTTCCCCTAAAGGGCAATAAATTCAGCCCCCTATAGCGATTTTAGACGCCGACTTCCAGCCCCGCACCTTTAACGGGACACCACCACGTTGAGGAGCGCCAGCTTGCCGTCGTTGACGGCGGCCAGCCCGCGCCCCAGCGCCGCATGCAATTCGGCCGGGTCTTCGACGCGTTCGCCGTAACCGTCGAACAGGGGCGCCAGTTCGGCATAGTCGGGACCGTTGATGTGGACGCCGCGCAGATTATCATCGGTGACGGCGACGCCGTCGGCGTAATAGCGCATATAGCCGTTGCGCATGGCGGCGTATTTCTGGTTGTTGAAAACAATGATCAGGATCGGCAGCCCGGCGTCGCGGGATGCGCCGAGGCTTTGCACGATCGGGTTATAAAGGAAACCGCCGTCACCCATCAGCGCCACTACCGGCCGGTCCGGGCTGGCCAGCTTGACGCCGAGGGCAAGGCCGAGCCCCTGGCCCAGCCCGCCGCGTGATCCGTAATAGCTTTGCGCCCGGCTCCAAGGCACGTGGGTGCGGACCATGCCCGAATGGGTCGTCACTTCGTCCACATAGATCGCATTATCCGGCATCGTGTCGCCGATTGCCTGGCAGAGCCACAAGGGATCGATGGGTGAATTGGTGCTTTTTTCCTGGCGCAGGGCGTTGTTTTTCTGCTGCATCGCGTCGTGGCCGGCGACAAGGCTTGTGCGCCGGTTTTTGATGGCAGCGGCATCGGCGCCGTTGGCGCTTACCGCTTCGGCCAATCGGGCAAGCGAGGTCGGCACGTCGCCTTCCAGATAGGTATCCGCCTGCAAGGCCTGATAGACCATGTGCGGCTGGTGCGGATTTTCGTCGATGGAGACAATACGCGCATTCTTGGGCCGGTTTGAGGCCGGATACCAAGGCGCCCGGCAGCGCACCATCAGGACAATATCGGCCTGATCCTTGAACGCCGTCAAATCCTGGCCCTGATAGAGGGGGTGGTTTTTTGGGAAATTGCCGCACACCGAGGCATCGCCATCGAAAACCGGTATCGCCAGGGCCTCGGCAAGCCCGATAAGCGCGTCAAAGGTTGCCCCGTCGCGCCCCCCATATTCGGAAACGACCAACGGATTTTTCGCTGCTGCCAGGGCGTCGGCGACGGCTTCGATATCGGCGTCCGGGCTTACCGTTTTCGGCGCCGGCGGCACGGCGCGGGTGATTTCCGGCGGCAACCATTCTGCCAAGAGATGCTCCAGCGGCACGCTCAGGAAGGTCGGGCCCTTGGGCGGCCGGGCGGCCATTTCGCCGGCGCGGATCACCATTTCATGAAGGGTTTCCGGGCTGGTTGCCTGACAGGCATATTTGACCACCGGCTCGATCAGCCGGTGCGGGCCGCCGACGATGCTCAGGTTCCGCGTCCATTGCTGGCCCGGCTCGATTTCCGGATTTTCGCCGTAGGTGACGGATTCGCCGGACATTACCAATAGCGGCACTTCCCAGTGGCGGGCGCCCATGATGCCCATCGAGCCCTGCATCAACCCGGCCCCGGCATGCAGCAATACGGCTTGCCCGCGCCCGGTGATCAGGCTGTAACCGGTGGCCATGTCGACGGCCAAGGTTTCATGCCAGGTGTCGATGAAATTGGGCCCGTCGGTCCTGTCGTGGTCCTGGCGCGCCATCGCTTCCCAGACCGGCGCCCATTCGGAACCCGGCGACGTAATAATGTGATCGACACCCAATTTGCGGATGGCTTCAAGCACCGCATCACCGCCATCGAGATAGTTTTTCATGCACTTCTTCCTTCCTATTTTACGTATTCAGTCTTCGTCGCGCTCGACCAGGTTTTGCAAGGCGTCGGGCGCATCGATGGTGACGCGGCCGCGGCCCAGCGTGATCCAACCCCGGCCCCGCCAATACTGGAGATGCTTGTTGATGCTTTCGCGGCTGGTGCCCATCAATTGGCCCAGCTCGGCCTGGGAAATCTGAATGCCGGTGAGGGTGGTTTCCTGATCAGCCTCGCCATAATATTTGGCCAGGCTCAAGAGCCTTTTCGCGAGCCGCGCCGGCAGATCGAGAAACGCCGAGTCTTCCAGCATCTCGCTGGTTTTCCTGATACGGTCGCAGACCATTTCCAGAAGATGGGTGGTCAACCTCGGCTCCGCCCCCATCAGCGCGACGAAATCGGACCTTTGAATGCGGAACAGTTGGCTCGGCTGCATGGCGGAAGCGTCGGCGGTGCGCGGCTTGCCGTCCAAGAGCGCAATCTCGCCGAAGATATCGCCGGGATCGATGATATTGAGGATGATTTCCTTGCCATCGGCATCGCCGGAGCTGATGCGGATGCGCCCCGCCAGGACGCCGTAAAGGGCGTCGCCTTCGTCGCCCTTGAGGAACAATACCTGATCGTCGGCCAATTGCTGGGTGGTGCCCAAATCGGCGATGCGCTGGATGACGTCCGGGTCCAAATTCCGGAACAGAAAATTACGCGCCAACAGGTCGCCAATTTCCATTATTTCATCCCCCAAGCCCCTGTATTCACGAGTGTATTTACGAGTGTATTGGCGAGCCTAATGGCGTTTCCGGCCGCCGCATCATCTTACTTTAGCCGGTTTCAAGCCCAGAAACACGGGACTTTTACCGGCCAGGAGCGTCATTCAGGCACTTTTTTTCACCTGAGCAAACTTTTTTTGAGAAGTGTGATCCAGTTAACAGAACTTTTGCATGCAGGGGAGTATATTCAGCACCATCAGAGGTAAAGCAAGTTTGGGCATACAGGGGTACCCAATTAGGCGACAGGAGCTTCCGAGATGAGAACAGAAACCAGAGAAACCCAGAATTCGATTTGCAATTTCGTATCGACCTTGGCCGATTGGGTCGAGGGACCGGTGGAGAAGGTCCGCTACCGCAAATTACGCGCCGTCGACCGGCACACCCTCCAGGATGTTGGTTTGAACCGCGCGCAAGTTCTGATGCCGCCCAAGTAAACCCTACCGTATCAGCCCCAAAATTCTTAAACGACGCCGCGCCCCGTGGGGAGGCGCGGCGTTTTGGCGTTTAGAGTTCCGACGCCCTTGTGAAAGCATTGCAAAATTACCAATTTGTGTTTAAAGGGCGGAGCCGCTGGCCGGCGCGCCCTGGCGATTAGCATACTTGGGCGATCAACAAAAAGGACGGATTCCATGTGGGGTTTGAACACCAATAATATCTTGGGCGGCATTCTTGTCGCCCTATGGCTGGTTTGGGGCGCGAACTTTGTCGGCGATCTGATGATCCCGCCGGTGGAACCCGCCCATGCCAAGGAGACACCGGCAACCAAGGCGCCCGAGACAACCGACAAGGCAAATGACGGGGCAACCGCCAAAAAGCCGGCGGCGGAAGCGGCCGCCCAAGGGAATGCACTGGCGGCGCGATCGCTGACCGCGCTGTTGACCTCGGCCAGCACCGACAAGGGCAAAAAAGTCGCCAAGAAATGCGTCGCCTGCCATACCTTCGACAAGGGCGGCAAAAACAAGGTCGGACCCAATCTGTTCGGCACCATCGGACGTGACCGGGGATCGGCGGGCGGTTACAAATTTTCCGCGGCCATCAAGGGCATGGGCGGCAAGTGGGGCTTTGACGATCTGGACAAGTTCCTGGCCAAGCCGAAAGCCTTCATGCCGGGCACCAAAATGGCCTTTCCCGGCCTTAAAAAAGCCGGCGACCGGGCGGCGCTGATCCTTTACATGCGCGCCCAGGCCGATCAACCGGCGGCGCTGCCCGACTAAACATATTTGGGGGCGGGGGAGATGACGGACCAAGCCCAGACACTAGCCCAGACACCAGACCAGTTCATTGCGCTCGCCGAAGCGCTGGCCGATATCGCGCGGCCCATCGTCAAGGGCTATTTCCGCTCCGGCACCGCCATCAGCGACAAGCAGGACGCCAGCCCGGTCACCGAAGCCGACCGCGCCGCCGAAACGGCGATGCGCGAACGGATTACGGAAACTTTTCCCGAACACGGTATCCTCGGCGAGGAATTTGGGCCTGAGCGCGCCGATGCCGATTATGTCTGGGTCTTGGATCCGATCGACGGCACCAAGGCGTATGTGACCGGCAAGCCCCTGTTCGGCACCCTGATTGCCCTGACCCATGAAGGCCGGCCCATCGTCGGCGTCATCGACCAGCCAATTTTGGACGAACGCTGGCTCGGGGCCAGGGGCCGGGCCTCCACCTATAACGGCGAAACCATATCGACACGCGCCGCCGCCAGCCTCGCCGATGCCTGGCTTTACGCAACCTCGCCGGACATGTTCGAAGGGCCCGACGCAGATGCCTTCGCGCGGCTGAGCGGAAACGCCAAACACGCCCTCTATGGCGCCGACTGCTACGCCTATGGGCTGCTCGCGTCCGGCTATACGGACCTGGTGTGCGAGGCCAGCCTCAAGCCCTACGACTATTGCGCCCACGTGCCGATCATCGAGGGCGCCGGCGGGGTGATCACCGATTGGAGCGGCGCGCCGCTGCGTATCGATTCCGATGGCCGCGTTTTGGCGGCCGGCGACGGCGAAACCCACCAGGCGGCGTTGCGCCACCTGCAAGGATCGTAACGTCCTGTTGATTATGGTTTGATCCGGGTTTGATTGCGCGCGCCATGCGCCCGGATTATATCTAGTCCCGTTGAAATTCCGCGCAACCGGAAGGATTCGCCCATGCGCATGCTGGCCGCCGTCATCGCCGCCCTGCCGCTGGTTCTGGGATCGGTTCTGGGATCGGTTTCGGCCGCCGCCCAAACGGTGCAACCGGCGCACGGTATTGCCATGCACGGAAAACCCAAATACGGGCCCGATTTCAAGCATTTCGATTATGTCGATCCGTTGGCGCCCAAGGGCGGCGAAATACGCCTCAGCGCGCTGCGCACCTTCAATACCTTCAACCCCTATACCTTGCGGGGCGATGCCGCCGCCGGGTTGGGTCGGATTTTCGAATCCCTGACGGCCAGAGCCGAGGACGAGGCCTTTAGCCAATACGGGCTCTTGGCGGAATCCATAACGATGCCGGAAGACCGGTCCTGGGTCGCCTTCACGCTCAGGCCGGAGGCGCGCTGGCACGACGGCAAGCCGGTGACTGTCGAGGATGTAATCTGGAGCCTGACCACTTTGCGCACAAAGGGTGTGCCCTTTTTCCGCTTTTATTACCGTGATGTGGTGAAGGCGGAAAAGACCGGCCCGCGCTCGGTGAAATTCACCTTCAAGGACACCACCAACCGGGAACTGCCGCTGATCCTCGGAGAATTGCCGGTCCTGCCCAAACATTTCTGGGCAAACCGCGATTTCGAGAAAACCATTCTCGAGGCGCCGTTGGGCAGCGGTCCCTACCGGATAAAATCGTTCGAGCCGGGCCGCTCCATCACCTATGCGCGCATCAAGGATTATTGGGGCGCCAACCTGCCGGTCAACAAGGGCCAAAATAACGCCGACATCATCCGCTTCGATTATTACCGGGACGCCACCGTGGCGCTGGAAGCCTTCAAATCAGGCGATTACGACTACCGTTTAGAAAACACTTCCAAGGTCTGGGCGACCGGCTACAATTCGCCGCCCTTCCGCCAGGGCCTCTACAAGACCGAGGAAATCCGCCACCAGATTCCGACCGGCATGCAGGGTTTCGTTTTCAATACCCGCAAGGAAATTTTCAAGGATCCGTTGGTGCGCCAGGCGCTGGCCTATGGCTTCGATTTCGAATGGACCAACAAGAACCTGTTCTATGGCCAATATACAAGGACGGCGAGCTACTTTTCCAATTCGGAACTGGCCTCGAGCGGCCTGCCGTCGGCGGAAGAATTGAAAATCCTGAACAAATACAAGGGCCGTATTCCGGACGCGGTATTCACCAAAACCTACCGGCCGCCGGCCACCGACGGCAGCGGGCGCCTCCGCAAAAACTTGCGCCAGGGCCGGAAGCTGCTCAAAAAAGCCGGCTGGATCATCAAGGACGGCAAGCTGGTCAACGCCAAAACCGGCAAGCCGTTCGCCTTTGAAATCCTTTTGATTACACCGGCCTTCGAACGCGTGGTGCTGCCCTTCAAACGCAATCTCAAGCGCCTCGGCATCGAGGTCAGCGTGCGCACCGTCGATACCGCTCAGTACCGTAAACGCACCGACGATTACGATTTTGACATGGTGGTGTCCTCCTTCGGCCAGTCATTATCGCCCGGCAACGAACAGCGGGATTTCTGGGGCTCGAACGCAGCCCAGCGGCCCGGCAGCCGCAACTGGGTGGGGATCCGGAACCCGGTCATCGACGAAATGATCGAAGCCGTCATATCGGCCCCCGACCGGCAAAGCCTGATCACCCGCACCCGGGCGCTGGACCGGGTCCTGCTGTGGGGCCATTACGTCATTCCCAATTGGCATATCCGGATATTCCGCGTCGCCTACTGGAATAAATTCGGGCGGCCCAAGATCACCCCCAAATACGGGCTCGGCTTCAACGGCTGGTGGATCGACCAGGCCAAGACGCGGGCGCTGGCGAACAAATTGTCGTCAGCCAAGAGTAAATGACGGCATAATCACGCATGCTCGCCTATATCATTCGCCGCTTGGCTCTGGTGGTTCCGACCCTTCTCGGGATCGTCGTCGTTAATTTCATCATCATCCAGGCGGCGCCGGGCGGGCCGGTGGAACAGACCCTGGCCAAAATCCAGGGCACCGATGTCGAGGCGACGGCCCGGGTTTCCGGCACGGGTCAGGGCGAAACGACATCCGGCGCGGCGCGCCAAACGGCGGCGGGGGATCGGGGCACGGTCAGCAAATACCGCGGCGCCCGCGGCCTCGATCCGGAATTCATCAAGGAAATCGAGAAGCTCTACGGCTTCGACAAGCCGGCTCACGAGCGTTTTTTCATCATGCTCAAGAATTATATGGTGTTCGATCTGGGCGACAGTTTTTTCCAGGACCGCAGCGTCGTTAATTTGGTCATCGACAAGATGCCGGTCTCCATATCCTTGGGGCTCTGGACGACGCTCCTGGTTTATTTGATTTCGATTCCGCTGGGCATCGCCAAAAGCGTCCGCGACGGCGACCGCTTCGATGTTTGGACCAGCGCCGTCATCATCTTCGGCAATGCCATCCCCGGTTTCCTGTTCGCCATTCTTTTGATCGTCCTGTTCGCCGGCGGCAGTTTTCTCGATATCTTCCCCTTGCGCGGGCTGGTCTCGCCGGACTGGGGCGACCTGCCCTGGTATTTCAAGATCACCGATTATTTGTGGCACATGGTGCTGCCGGTGATGTCGATGGTGATCGGCGGTTTCGCCGGGCTGACCATGCTGACTAAAAATTCGTTCCTGGAGGAGATCAACAAGCAATATGTGATCACCGCCCGCGCCAAGGGCTTGGAGGAAAAGCGGGTCCTCTACGGCCACGTGTTCCGCAACGCCATGCTGATCGTCATCGCCGGCTTCCCGAGCGCCTTTATCGGCATCTTCTTCACCGGCTCGATGCTGACCGAGATTATCTTTTCCCTGGACGGGCTCGGCCTGTTGGGCTTCGAGGCGCTGATCAACCGCGACTATCCCATCGTCTTCGGCACCCTCTACGTGTTCACCCTCTTTGGGCTGATCCTCGGGCTGATCGGCGACATCATGTATCACGTGGTCGATCCGCGCATCGATTTCGAGGCGCGCGAGGTTTAGGCGATGAGCGATGGCGCGCTAAATCCAGGCTTCCACATCACGCCCATCAACCGCCGGCGTTTGGAAAATTTCAGGGCCAACCGCCGCGGCTATTGGTCGCTCTGGCTGTTCGTGGTTATTTTCCTGGTAACCCTGTTCGCCGAGTTCATCGCCAACGACAAGCCGCTGCTGGTCCGTTATGACGGCGCCTTTTATATGCCGGTCCTGGTCAATTATCCGGAAACCACATTCGGCGGCGATTTCGAAACCGAAGCCGAATATTCCGACCCGGAAGTGGCCGAACTGATCGAGGAAAAGGGCTGGATCGTCTGGCCCCTGATCCCCTACAGCTTCGACACCGTCGTTCTCGGCCTGGCGACGCCATCGCCGTCACCGCCAACCGCGCAAAACTGGCTGGGTACCGACGATCAGGGCCGCGATGTCGTGGCGCGCCTGATCTACGGTTTTCGGGTATCTGTCCTGTTTGGTTTGATCCTCACCATTTTCAGCTCCATCGTCGGCGTCGCGGCGGGCGCCTGGCAGGGTTACTTCGGCGGCCTGACCGATCTTTTCTTTCAGCGCTTCATGGAAATCTGGGGCGGCATGCCGCAGCTTTTCATATTGATAATCCTGGCCAGCCTGTTCGTGCCGTCCTTCTGGCTTTTGCTCGGCATCTTGCTGCTGTTCAGTTGGATGGCGCTGGTCGGCGTGGTGCGCGCCGAGTTCCTGCGCGGCCGTAATTACACCTATGTGCTGGCGGCGCGCGCCCTCGGCGTTTCCAACGCTAAGATCATGTTCAAGCACATCCTGCCCAACGCCATGGTCGCCACCGTCACCTTCATGCCGTTCATCCTCAACGGCGCCATCACCAGCCTGACGGCGCTGGACTTTCTCGGCCTCGGCCTGCCGCCGGGCTCGGCGTCCCTCGGAGAACTCTTAAACCAGGGCAAGGCCAACTTGCAGGCGCCGTGGCTGGGCATTTCATCGTTCATGGTGATCGCCGTCATGCTCAGCCTGTTGATCTTCATCGGCGAGGGCGTGCGCGACGCCTTCGATCCGAGAAAGACGTTCAGGAATTAGGCCATGGCCCCGTTACTTGAAATCAACGATCTATCGGTGAGCTTCGGCGAGGGCGAATCGGAAGTGAGGGCGGTGATCGGCGCCTCGATGTCGATCGAGCGCGGCGAAACGGTGGCGCTGGTCGGCGAATCCGGTTCCGGCAAGTCGGTGACCGCGCTGTCGGTGATGAAACTGCTGCCCTATCCGGTGGCCCGCCACCCCGGCGGCAGTATCCTTTTTGACGGCGAGGAGCTGATCGACAAGGCGGAAGGTGAGATGCGCGTCATCCGCGGCAACCGCGTCGCCATGATCTTCCAAGAACCGCTCAACAGCCTCAATCCCCTGCATTCCATCGAAAAGCAAATCCGCGAAGTGCTGGAAGTGCACAAACGCCTGTCGCCGGCGGCGGCCAAGGCGCGGGTCGAGGAACTCTTGGACCTGGTCGGCATGAGCGAAGCCAAGTCGCGGCTGCACGCCATGCCCCACGAATTTTCCGGCGGCCAGCAGCAGCGCATCATGATCGCCATGGCGCTGGCCAACGAACCGGAATTGCTGATCGCCGACGAGCCGACGACGGCGCTCGACGTGACGGTGCAGGCGCAGGTGCTCAAATTGCTGAAAGAACTGACGCAAAAGATGAATATGGGATTGTTCCTGATCACCCATGATCTCGGCATCGTCCGGCGCATGGCCGACCGGGTCAACGTGATGACCGAGGGGCGTATCGTCGAGCAGGGCTCAACGGACGCGGTTTTCGACAATCCCCAGCACGATTACACAAGGCACCTGCTGGCGGCCGAGCCCAAGGGCCATCCGGACCCGGTTGCCGAAGGCGCCAGGGAAGTGATGAGCGCCGAGGATGTGCGCGTCTGGTTCCCGATCAAGCGCGGCGTCATCCGGCGCACCGTCGGCCATATCAAGGCGGTGGACGGCATAACCCTATCGATCCGTGAAGGCCACACCCTCGGCATCGTCGGCGAATCCGGTTCCGGCAAATCGACCCTCGGCCGGGCGCTCTTGCGCCTCGACTCATCGACCGGCGGCATCGCTTTCCAAGGGCACGACATTCAATCCTTCGGCTGGAAGGAGATGCGCCCCCTGCGCCGCCAGATGCAGATCGTGTTCCAGGACCCGTTCGGCTCGATGAGCCCGCGCATGTCGGTGTTCCAGGTGATCGAGGAAGGGCTTTTGGTGCACGGGCTTGGGCAGAGTTACGAAGACCGGCGCCGGCTGGTGGCCGAGGTCTTGGGCGAGGTCGGGCTGGACGCGGAAACCATGGACCGCTACCCGCACGAATTTTCCGGCGGCCAGCGCCAGCGTATCTGCGTCGCCCGGGCGCTGGTGCTGCGCCCCAAGCTGATGGTGCTGGACGAGCCGACCTCGGCCCTCGACATGTCGGTGCAGGCGCAGATCGTTGATCTTTTGCGCGAACTGCAGGTGGCGCACAAGCTCGCCTATCTGTTCATCAGCCATGATCTGAAAGTGGTGCGCGCCCTGGCCCACGACCTGATCGTCATCAAGGATGGCCGCGTCGTCGAGGCCGGCACCGCCGACGCCGTCTTCGACAAGCCGGAGAAAGATTACACCAAGGCGCTGATGAAGGCGGCGTTCCAATTGGAAGCCGACGAAAGCGGCGTCGTCGCGGTTTAACTCAGATTAAACCCGGGCGCGCCGTAGGCGATGTACAAAAGCACGGCGCCCAACAACACGCGGTAGACGACAAAGGGCGTGAAGCTGGCGCGCCGCAGCCAGACCATCAGAAACGCGATCGCCAGCAGCGCGAACAGAAATGCGAGCCCGCCGACGGTAAGCGCTTCGTCGATCAACACCTGATTGCCGGACCGGTACAGCTCCCACCCCTTAAGCACGCCGGCGGCGATGATCACCGGGATCGACAGAAGTAATGAGAAGCGCGCCGCGTCCTGGCGCTCGACGCCGAGGAAGCGCGCCGCCGTCATGGTAATGCCGGCGCGGCTGGTGCCCGGGATCAGGGCGAATATCTGAAAGCAGCCGATCACCAGCGCGCCGCCATTGGTGATGTGATCCAGCCGCCGGATGGTCATGTTGGTTTTGTCTGCGAACAGCAGCAGCAGGCCGAACCCCAATGTGGCCCAGCCGATAATCTTCACTTGGCGCAAAAGCCCCGCGTCCAGATATTCGTTGACCAAATAGCCGGCCGCCACCACCGGCAAGGTGGCCACCATCAGCTTAACCACCAGCCAGAATTCCTGATCAAGCGGGCGGCGGTTGGCGACCTGCCCGGCGGCGCGAAAAATGGCGCCGGCCATGCCGCCGATATCGCGCCAGAAGTACAGCATCACCGCCAACAGCGTGCCCACATGCACGGCGACATCAATGGCCAGCCCCTGGTCGGTCCAGCCGGTCAGCTTGGGCACCAGAATCAGATGCCCCGATGATGAAACCGGCAGGAACTCGGTAATGCCCTGAACGGCGGCGAGAATGACGGATTGAATGAACGGCACGGAAACTCTTCGCTGCTGATTGGCCGGACGCATGCCCAAACGGATTGCCCGGGAGACTTATAGCACCGGGAACTCCATCACCCAATAAGGATGCGGTTCTAATGAATGGTTAACCCACTCCAAAAATCGATTTGGGAATCGAAGCAAATAGTACCGGATAACACGACTATTTGCGCGGTGAACGAATCGGCTATAAGGGGTCCGATGCGTACTCTCTATCATCTCTGGCTATCGCCGTTTTCGCGCAAGGTCCGGATCGTCCTTGCCGAAAAAGGCCTGGAATTCAAAATGAATGTCGAGCAGGTTTGGGAGCGCCGCAATGAGTTTTTGGCTCTCAACCCGTCGGGCGAAGTTCCGGTTCTGGTGGAACCGGACGATACCGTGCTCGCCGATAGCCAAGCCATCTGCGAATATCTGGATGAATTGCAGCCCGAACCGAACCTTTTGGGCCGCAATCCGCATGAACGCGCCGAGGTCAGGCGCCTGGTGTCCTGGTTCGATCGCAAATTCGACCAGGAAGTCGGCGACAAGCTGATCAACGAAAAAGTAATGAAGCGGTTCTTAGGGCTAGGACGGCCCGATTCGCAAATCATCCGCGCGGCGCAAAAGAATATCCATACGCATCTGGATTACATCGCCTTCCTAGTCGATCGCCGGCATTGGCTTGGCGGCGAGGAAATGACCCTCGCCGACATCACGGCGGCGGCGCATCTTTCCACCGTGGACTATCTCGGCGATGTGCCCTGGGCCGATCATAAGCCGGCAAAAAACTGGTATACGCGCATCAAGTCACGGCCCAGCCTGAGGCCTATTCTGGCCGAGCGCATTCCGGGGCTGCCGGCGGCCAGGCATTATTCGGACTTGGATTTTTAGGGCGTACTAGCGTGATTTAGGGCCGTCCATCCGCTGCAAGTATTGGCGCGCCGAAAGCGCCGCCGGCGTACCCGGAGCGCGGCGCACAATTTCCAGCCAGTCGCTGCGGGCTTCAGCCCTGCGGCCCGCCAACCGGTGCAGGATACCACTTTCCAGGCGCGCCTCGAGGTTGCCGGGATCGAGCTCCAGCGCGCGTTTTGCGTCGGCTTCGGCATCTCCGATTTCGCCCAGATGGCGATGCGCGCTGGCGCGGAACACGAGGGCGTCCACCAAATCCGGATCGATGACAAGCGCCGCCCCCAGGTCACCGGCGGCCTCTGCCCATCGATCCATGGCGGCGGCGGCCTGAGCCCGGTCGACGAACAATTCGGGATTGCCCGGATCAATACTCAGAGCGCTGTTCAAAACACTTTCGGCGCGCGCCGCCTGGCCGGCCAGAAGCCAGGCCTGCGCGGCTTGCGCGAACAGTTCCGCGCGGAAGCGGGGTGGCGCCTTGATTTCCTGCGCCAGTTCCTCCAAGCGCCGGGCGCCTTCTTGAAGCTGACCGAGCCCAAGCAACGAAACCGCCTGGCAATGGCGCGCCGCATCAGCGCCGCCGAGACCGAGCCAGCTGGTCGCCCGGCCGAACCCCAATTCCGGATCGGACCGGGCCATCGCCATACATTCGCGATATTCCCGCCCCGGATTGATCTCCTGGCCGAGCGCCGGCGCGAGGCTAACAAAAAAGGCGCCGAGGACCGAAACGCCGGCAATCCAATTGAATATCGTTGATCGTCTCATCCGTTTTCCCGGGTTTGCGGCTTTTCGCCCGCGCCCCAGAATTCTACACTCGTTCAGTAGTACCATGGAAACAAGATCGAATTGAACGGGATGGATCGTTGAACGCGGCGGGCGGAAATCTTTTGTGCTTCGGCATGGGCTATACGGCGAGGGCCCTGGCCGCATCGCTTGGTGGCGGCTGGACGGTCGCGGGCACGTATCGCGAGGACGAAGACAACCTATCAAGCCGCCGAGGTCTGGATATCGATTTGGTGCCGTTCGACGGGGCGGAAACGGTGCTCGCCGCGGCCAGCCATATTCTGCTTTCGGTGCCGCCCGGCGAAGCCGGCGATCCGGTCCTCGAGCATTATCAAGCGCAACTGGCGGGCCGCGATGATCTGAACTGGATCGGCTATCTTTCCAGCACCGGCGTCTATGGCGATAGCGGCGGCGCCAGCCTCGATGAAACGGCGCCCTTGAAGCCCACCAATGCCCGCGGGCGCCGGCGACTGGAAGCCGAAACCGCATGGCGAAACCTTGCCGATGCACACGGCCTGCCGCTGCACATATTTCGCCTCGCCGGCATTTACGGTCCCGGGCGCAGCGCCCTCGGTCAGGTGCGCGCCGGGCGGGCGCGGCGCATCGGGCGGCCAGGCTTTAAATTCTCGCGCATCCATGTGGACGATATCGTGGCCGTGCTGGGCGCCTCGATGGCGGCGCCCGATCCGCTTGCCGTCTACAATGTCTGCGACGATGAACCGGTCGAACAGGAGAAAGTGGTGGCCCATGCCTGCCGGCTGTTGGGCGCCGAGGTGCCGCCGCTGATCCCGTTTGAACAAGCAGAGGCCGGAATGAGCCCGATGGCGCGAAGCTTCTGGTCCGACCACCGCTTGGTCGACAACAGCCGCATCAAGCGCGATCTGGGGATTACCCTCAGCCATCCCGATTACCGGTCGGGCCTGGAGGCGATCCTGGCCGCAGAAAAATAGAAACAGAAATTTTATCCCGCTGGCGGGCGCCGTCACAGTGGGTGTTTATTTATGCAGGGTGGTATAAGGCCGGATGGCGACTTATGGTGCGGTCCTTCGACCTCAGGAGTTCTATACATGCCCGATCAATCCTTCCGCACCATGCTCGCCAATATGGAGCAGCAAGGCGAAATGATCCGCTTCACCAAGGAAGTGGACCCGCTGACCAACATGGCGGCGGTCGAATGGCGCGCCTATAACGAGTTGGGCAAGGCCAGCCTGTTCACCAACATCGCCGGCCATCCCGGCTGGCAGGCGTGCAGCCAGATCGTCGCCGACCGGCGCAAATGGTCCATCGGCCTTGGCATCGATGAAGACCAATTGCTGGACCAAATCGGCGCCCGTTTCGACCGCGGCATCGCGCCCGTGGCGGTCGATGCCGGAACCGCGCCGGTCAAAGAGGTGATCATCACCGGCGATGACGTGGATATTTTGGAAATTCCGTCCCTGTTTACGTCCGAGCATGACGGCGGGCGGTACCTCGCGTCGGGCATCGCGGTGATCAAGGATCCGGAAACCGGCTTGCGCAACGTATCCATCCACCGCCAGCAGGTCACCGGAAAAAACAAGACCGGATTCATTATGCTGCCCCGCCAGGCGCGCCGTATATTCGATAAATACAAGGCGCGCGGCGAAGCCATGCCGGTGGCCATATTCTTCGGCTGCCATCCGGCGATATTTTATGCCGCCGCCTTCACCACCGATTTCGGCCGCGACGAATTGTCCCTGGCCGGCGGGCTCCTCGGCGAGCCGGTGCGCATGGTCAAATGCGAAACCAACGATCTGGAGGTTCCGGCGGAAGCCGAACTGGTGCTTGAGGGCGAAGTGCCCACGGACGAATTGGAGCCGGAAGGTCCCTACGGCGAGGTTACCGGCACCTATAATGCCGGCGGCACGTCCGAAATATTCAAGGTCAATGCGGTCACAAGGCGGCGCGATCCGATCTTCTATGCCCTCCATTGCGGCGCCCCGGTGACCGATGCCCAGGCGACCATGGGGCTGGGTATCGAGGTTGCCACCAAAAACCACTTAAGCACCGTCGAGGGCGGTATCGAATTGATCGATGTGCGCAGCGTGACCGCCGCCGGCGACATGATGTTGGTGCTGAAACTGCGTCCGCGCCAGCCGGGTCAGGCCAAAACCGCGCTGATGGCGGCCTTGTCGGGCCCCTATCTGCATCCCAAGCTGGCGATCGCCGTGGATGAGGATATCGACGCCGCCGATTTGCGCCAGATCGCCTGGTCCATGGTTACCCGCGTGCATGCCACCGACGACGTAACCATGATCCCCAATACCCGGGTGTTTGCCCTCGACAGCATTTCGCCCAACGTGCCCGGCATGGGCCAATTTACCCGGCTCGGCACCAAATGGCTGATCGACGCCACCATCCCGGCTCACTTGAGCGACGATGAACGGCAGGAATTCATGGCCGCTTATCCTAAGAATTACGACCAGGTGCGGCTCGAAGATTTTCTGCCCTGATTTATTGGGTTATACCAACCTGCACAGATAAACACCCATTGTGATCTTCTTTCCCGTTCCCTCGGTAGGAGGGGAAGCGCCGGCGATGCGGGCCCATCGGCAAGCCTTCCCGACACCCCGAGGGGACGGGAAAGGCGACCCGAAGGGCGGCGCCTGCCGGCTCCCGGATGTCGTCACGCACCGCTTGTGGTGGGTTGGCACCACGGCGCGGCACGCTCCTAACCGGAAACCGGCGGGCGTCGTCACAATGGGTGTTTATCTATGCAGGTTGGTATAAATGGGTCAATGAAGACAGTGACGATACGCAGCCGGCCATTTTGAAACCGGCCGAAAAAGTTACCGGAAATGTTGAAGCGAAATACCGCCTCGGCAGATTACCGACGGCGGCGGGTTGACAGTCGGCACCGGCCTTCTGTCATCCGAGTACTTGCCGCGCCCAAATAACAACTCGTGCCTATCCGCTTAACGCCCATACCCACAACATGTAGGATGCTGCCACTCTCCCGAATATAACCCCGCCCTGGTCGGCGCGGTCGTGTCCCCGGCG
>NZAK01000135.1 GCA_002687515.1 Rhodospirillaceae bacterium | reverse complement strand
GGCCTATCTCGGCCTCGATGAGGTGCGCGCCTATCTGGATGAAATCACCGAGCAAAATCTGGGCGTCCGCGAAATCGGCTTTACCGGCGGCGAGCCTTTTATGAATCCGCAAATCCTCGACATGCTCGAGTTGTGTTTTATGCGCGGTTTCGAGGTTCTGGTCCTGACCAACGCGATGAAGCCCATGCACTACAAAAAGGACCGGCTCCTTGGGCTGCGGCGGGACTACGGAGACCGGTTCAATCTGCGCGTCTCCGTCGACCACCATAGCCAGGAGCTGCACGAAGAATTGCGCGGGCCGGGAAGCTGGCGGCCGATGATCGAGGGCTTGGAATGGCTGGCGGCGAACGGTTTCAACATTGCCGCCGCCGGCCGCGCCCGCTGGGACGAGGATGCGGACCGGGCGCGCGGCGCCTATGCCGACTTGTTCCGCCGCCATGACATCGATATCGACGCCCATGATGCCATCCAGCTGGTGCTGTTCCCGGAAATGGACGCGACGCTCGACGTGCCTGAAATCACCACCGCCTGCTGGGATATATTGGGCGTTTCGCCCGACGCCATGATGTGCGCCACCTCGCGCATGGTGGTCAGGCGCAAGGGGGCGCCGGCGCCGGTGGTGTTGCCGTGCACGCTCCTGCCCTACGACACTGAATTCGAAATGGGATCGGACCTGGCATCGTCGAACCATAGGGTGCCGCTCAACCATCCCCATTGCGCCCGTTTCTGCGTCCTTGGCGGCGGCGCCTGCAGCGTCCCGGAATGAGCGAGGTGGCGGAACTGGACCTCGGCGCCTTCGACGATACGGTTCTGGTCTTCGGCGGACCCTACGGCAATCTGGAGGCGACTGGCGCCCTCTTGGAGGAGGGCGCGCGTCTCAAAATCCCGCCCCGGCGGATGATCTGCACCGGCGATGTCGCCGCCTACTGCGCCGATCCGGTTGCCACCGCCGGGCTGTTGCGGGCGGCCAATATCGCGACCTTGATGGGCAATTGCGAAGAAGCGCTCGGTTTCGGCGGCGATGATTGCGGTTGCGGCTTCGAGGATGGCAGCGCCTGCGATCTTTTGGCCGATCACTGGTACCGGTATTCGAATGCCGTGCTGGATGAGGAATGCCGCGCCTGGATGCGCGGCCTGCCGCGCCGCATCCGCTTCGCGCTCGGCGGTGCCCGGCTGGCGGTGGTGCATGGCGGCGCCAGCGCCATCAACCGGTTCATGTTTGCCTCGTCAAGCGGCGCCGATTTCGCCGCCGAATTGACGCTGGCCGGCGCCGGCGGTGTCATCGCCGGTCATTCGGGGATTCCCTTTACCCGCGTCGACCCAGGCGATGGCCCCCTTTGGCACAATGCGGGCGCCATCGGCATGCCGGCCAACGACGGCACCCCCCGGGTCTGGTACAGCCTGTTGCGCCCGGCGCCGGATGGCGTCGAAATCAAGCACCGGGCCCTGGCCTACGACCACGCCGCCGCCGCCCGCAAAATGCGCAGCGCCGACTTGCCCGAAGGCTACGCAGACTGCCTTTCCAGCGGCTTGTGGCCGAGCCTCGATGTGCTGCCCACGCCTGAGCGCCGGAATACCGGCAAGGCGCTTGCCGAAGAAACTTATTTCTGGAAGCCAGTACCCGCCCGCGCCTAGACCAGCGCCAAAAAATCACCTTCGGTTTGCCCTTTCTCCGCCCCAATTGGCCATCATTCGGCCATCCGCCGCGCCCATGTTGCCACATCGATTGGGCGCATATGGGCAGGGAGCGGGACGATGATTTTCGATATCAACAAGGTGGTGTTGGCGGTGCTTGCCATTGGTGAGATGGTTTTCTTAAGCGCCTGCGGCGTCAGCTTCGACTACGAGGCGCTGCGCCGAAACGAATATGCCGGGCAGGAATTCGGCGCCGCCTTGGCGCGCGCCTATCAAGAACTTGCCTTGTTCGAAGCCGATTTGATGTACGATTGGACCGATGCGGCAAGGTATGGTGGAAAATCGCAGCGCGCCGGCAACGGCCAAGTGGTGCGCCCGGGCCGTATCGAAGACCGCGACCTCTCCGCCGCCATGCGGCCGCTCCTCGGCGGCGCCCGCCGGCGGCTGATGGCGGCACTCGGCAAGGGCGCGGCGGATCAATGGCCGCTGGTGGCGGCGGACGCGCAAGCCGGCTTCGATTGCTGGCTCGAACAGCAAGAGGAAAATTTCCAGTTCGATCACATCGCCGGCTGCCGCAACCGCTTTCTCGGCGCCATCGCCAAGCTGGAAAACGGCCTGGCGGCGAAACCGGGCGCGGCGCGGCCCGCCGGGCCGCGAAAAACAATGGCCGCGAAACAGGTGCGCGCCGTCGCGCCGGTTGCAACCAAAGCCGCCGCCATCCTTCATTTCGGTTTCGACAGCGCCGGCCTGGACCCTGCCGCCGCCGCCGTTTTGGACCGGGCGGCGGCGGCTTACCGGTCGGGTGCGCCGGTCACCATCATGCTCAACGGGCACACCGACAGGGCCGGGCCGGCAACCTATAACCGGGCTCTGTCGCGCCGCCGTTCGGAAGCCGCGCGCCGCGCCTTGATCGAGCGGGGAATCCCGATCCAGTTGATTTCCGTATATGCCTTCGGCGAGGATCGCCCGCGCATTAAAACCGCCGACGGCGTCCGCGAGCCCCGCAACCGACGTGTGGAAATCCGCTTCGCATCATCGAATAATCTTTAAAAACAAAGGCTTAACAAGTCGTCCCGGATCGTTGTTGCAACCGATATCCGGCGGTTTGCGGTTGCGCGAAAAGTGTGTTCGCGGCCTGTTAAAAATGCTAGACAAATTGCATGAACCACGAAGAAGAAGCCTACTCTGAAACGACCCGGTCAATACGCGTATCGGTGGACCCGGTCTATCTGGACGATCAGTCGGAACCGGACGATTTCCATTACGTCTGGGCCTACCATGTGCGTATCGAGAATAGGGGCGGCGAAACGGTCCAACTGTTGCGCCGGCACTGGCACATCACCGATTCCCAAGGCCGCAAAGAAGAGGTGCGCGGCGAAGGGGTGATCGGCGAACAGCCGATCCTGGAGCCCGGTGAAATGTTCGAATATACCAGCGGCGCGCCGCTGTCGACGCCGTCTGGATTTATGTCCGGCACCTATCAGATGGTCACCGAGGCCGGCGATCGATTTTCCGTGTCGATACCCATATTTTCCCTGGATTCGCCCTACGATTTGAGCGTCATCAACTGACTAAGCCGAGGCGAACCGCTTCGGGCTGGCACAATCGGCAAAAAATCGGTATGCTAATGTCATTCCCCAAGAACGCCAATTTACAGCGTCCGGTCTTTTGGCCGGAGCTTGCTTTGTTGGAAAGGATGTAAAGTGGCAAAGGAAAAATCATTGAGCCTCGTTGATAAGGACGCGGCCGACAAAGGACCGGTAAAACCGGCCCGCGAAGAAGTGGAAGAAGCGGTGCGCGTCCTGATCCGTTGGGCCGGCGACGATCCGGCGCGGCCCGGACTTCTCGGAACACCCGACCGCGTGGCCCGTTCCTATGAAGAATATTTCAAGGGCTACAAGGAAGATCCCTACGAAATGCTCGGCCGCACCTTCGACGAAACCGACGGCTATGACGAAATCGTCGTGTTAAAGGATATTCCCTTTGCCTCGCACTGCGAACATCATATCGCGCCGATCATCGGCAAGGTGCATGTCGCCTACCTTCCCGACAAGAAGGTGGTCGGCATTTCGAAGCTGGCCCGCCTGGTCGAGGTGTATGGCCGGCGCATGCAGATCCAGGAAAAGATGACGGCGCAGATCGCCAACACCCTGGACGAGGTATTGCAGCCGAAGGGCGTCGCCGTGGTGATCGAAGCCGCCCACGAATGCATGACCACGCGCGGCATCGATAAGCCGGGCGTCAACATGGTGACCAGCCGCATGATCGGCGCCTTCCGGCACGATGCCTCGACGCGGCGCGAATTCTTGGCCATGATCGGCCATACCGGGAGTTAATCCGGCCACCGGAAAACGCGCAATATTTCAACCTGCGCGGCGGCGGAGATGATTCGTGTTCGATTTCCGACCCATATTCCTGATACTTGGCACCCTCCTGACGACGCTCGCCGTCGTCATGGCGGTGCCCGCCGCCGTCGATGCGGCCACCGGTCATCCCGACTGGCAGGTGTTCGCCGTGGCCGCCGGGGTGACTTTGTTCATCGGCGTTTCCCTGGCGCTGACCAGCCGCGCCGGCGGTGCCACCCTGTCGACGCGCCAGGCATTTATCCTGACCACGCTGGCCTGGATCGTGCTGACCGTGTTCGCGGCGCTGCCCTTTGCCTTTTCCCAGCTTAACCTGAGCTTCACCGACGCCTTTTTCGAGGCCATGTCCGGCGTCACCACGACCGGCGCAACGGTGATCCAGAATCTGGAAACCGTGCCGCCTGGCCTGCTTTTATGGCGGGCGCTGCTGCAATGGTTTGGCGGCATCGGTATCATCGTCATGGCCCTCGCCGTGCTGCCCATGCTCAGGGTCGGCGGCATGCAGCTGTTCCGCCTGGAATCCTCGGACCAGTCGGAAAAAGCCTTTCCCCGCGCCGCCCAGGTGGCGGCGGTGATCGGTATTATATATCTCGGCCTGACGGCGCTCTGGGCCGGGGCCATGTGGCTGGCCGGGATGAGCGGCTTCGATGCCATCGCCCATGCCATGACCACCATCGCCACCGGCGGTTATTCGACCCGCGACGCCTCCATCGGCCATTACGACAATTGGGTGATCGATGTCATTGTCACCCTCGGCATGATCGTCGGCAGCCTACCGTTCCTCTTGTACCTGCTGGCTATCCAGGGCAACCCGGGCAAACTGTTCCGCGACACCCAGGTGCAATGGTTCCTGACCACATTGGTGGTGGTCATTGCCCTGGTCGGCGGCTGGCTGTGGCTTGGCCGCGGCATCGATCCGATCCAAGCCGTGCGCCTGGCATCGTTCAACGTGGTCTCGATCATGACCGGTACCGGTTACGCTACCGCCGGCTTCGATAATTGGGGCTCCTTCGTCGTGCCGATATTCTTTTTCATCATGTTTGTCGGCGGCTGTGCCGGTTCGACCACGTGCGGCATCAAGATTTTCCGCTTCCAGGTTCTCTATGCGGCGGCGCGCGCCCAGTTCCAGAACCTGGCACAGCCGCACGGCGTCTTTATTCCCTATTACAACCGCAATCCGATACCGGACGAGGTTACCAATTCAGTTATGAGCTTTTTCTTCGTGTTCGGCGCCACCTTCGCCGTGCTTGCCATGCTTCTGGCCATGCTCGGGCTCGATTTCCTGACCAGCGTTTCGGCGGCGGCGGCGGCGATTGCCAATGTCGGGCCGGGCCTCGGCCCGGTGGTCGGACCGGAAGGCGACTATACCTCGCTGCCGGTTGCCGCCAAATGGCTCCTGTCGGCGGGCATGCTGCTCGGCCGGCTGGAACTGTTCACCGTCATGGTGCTGTTCACAAGGGCGTTCTGGAGGGCGTGATGGCGAGCACCCCGGCGGCTCCGGAAGTGGTCCAGCCCATCGATATGCTACGCCGGCTGGTTGCCTTCGATACCGTCTCCGCCCATTCCAACATCGCCCTGATCGAGCATGCCGCCGAATATCTGGCCGGTCACGGCATTGCAGCCGAGACCCGGCGTTCGCCGGACGGCGCCAAGGCCGACCTGATCGCCAGCATCGGCCCGCCCGAGCCCGGCGGCGTGGTCCTGTCGGGCCATACCGATGTGGTGCCGGTGGAAGGCCAGGATTGGCAGACCGATCCCTTCACCCTGACCGAGCGGGACGGGCGCCTTTATGGCCGCGGTGCTGCCGACATGAAGGGCTTCATCGCCGTTGCCCTGGCGTTGGTGCCTGAATTCATTGCCGCCCGGCCGCGCCGGCCCCTGCACCTGGTCCTGTCTTACGACGAAGAAGTGGGCTGCCTCGGCGCGCCGGGACTGATCGCCCGCTTGCAAAGCGATTTCCCCGCCGCCCAGGCGGCGATCATCGGCGAGCCGACCTCTATGAAACTGGCCAACGCCCATAAGGGTATTTCGGCGTTCGAGACGCGGATCACCGGCAAGCCGGCGCATTCGTCCAATCCCGATGCCGGGGTCAACGCCATCAACACGGCGGCCGAGCTAATCCGCTTTCTCGAAACCTTGATGGCCGATTTCAAGGCGCGCGGCGGCGATGCCCGCTTCACGCCGCCGCATGCGACCTTGTCGGTTGGCACCATCGACGGCGGCAACGCCGTCAACATCATTGCCGAAAACTGCACCCTCGGCTGGGAATGCCGCTCGGTTACCGGCGACGAGACCGACGAGATTCTATCGAGGGTCGAGCATTATTGCGCCGAAACGCTGCTGCCCGTGATGCGCGGCCGCTGGGCCGAAGCCGCCATCGAAACCCGCCGTCTCGCCAATGTGCCGCCCCTGCGCTCGGGCACCGGCAATGCGGCCGAGGAACTGGTGCGCCGCCTGACCGGCCAGAACCAGGCCGGCGTCATCTCTTTCGCCGCCGAAGCCGGTTTGTTCCAGGAAGCCGGTATCGATGCCGTTATCTGCGGCCCCGGCAGCATCGACCAGGCGCACCAGGCGAACGAATATATCGAAATAGCGCAGCTCGATGCCTGCGCCGCGTTCCTGCGCAAGCTGGCCCAGTGGGCGGCCGAATAGGTTGGTATTAATTATAGGGCGAATTCGGTCATGTAGCGCTGGATGTTGCGCTCCATCTCGGCGTTGAATTCGGCCATCAGTTTCTCGGTGATCTCGAACCAGACCTTGCGCCGTTCGGTCAGGGTGATGTCCTCGGCCACGGTCCTGCGGCGCTCGGTCTTTGCCTTGACGAAGGCGCGGCGGATACCGTTCTCGTCGAAGATTTCCAAGCTGGCGCTAACGGTCACGACATAGCGTTCCGATTGTTCCTTGGTGAAGGTGGCGCGGACGCCCTGGTCGATGGCCAACGGCGTTTCGATGGCATCCGCCTCTAAGATGGTGAACCGCGCCGTGCCCTTGGAGCCGGCGGCCTGCAGCCGGTCTTCGCCCCAGCGGCGCAGCGCCTTGACCGGCGGCACCGGGAATTTATGGCCGACATGAGGGGCCAGCACATTGCGCGGCACCTTGTTGTCGATCTGGATATCGACGACGCGGAGGTTGATCACCGGCATGTGGCGGAAGGTGATGTCGGGAAATTCGACAAACGGGGATTCGGTGGCGCAGCCGCCGGCGCCCAGAAGAACAGCCAAAAGCAGGATCGGCAGAATCGGTCGTTTTAGGGATTTTCGAGACATGGCTTCATGGTTGCACGGGCGGCAATCCGGTTCAAGTGTCCCGCAAAATTTCGATCTGATCTTCGTCGAATTTATAGTCGGTATGGCAGAACTCGCAAGTCGCGACGATAACGCCGGCATCGGTTTTCATGTCGATGAGGCTTTCCGGTGAAAACGAAGCCAGTGCCTCGGCGATCTTGTCACGCGAGCAGCGGCAGCGGAATTCGATCGGGCGGCTGTTGAAAACGCGGACACCTTTTTCATGGTAAAGGCGATAAAGGATTCCATTGCTGGGAATGTCCGGGTTCAAAAGCTCGGCCGCCGACAGCGAGCTCATCAAAACCACCGCATTGCGCCAATCTTCCTCGCGCTCTTCTTCGGTTCGCGCCAGGCTCGGCCCATCGGGCAGGCGTTGCACCAGTAAAGCGCCGGCGCGCCCGTGCATGGTGTCGATCTTGGCGCTGGCCCCGGTATCCAGTTCGGCGGCCAAAAGGATCGCCGTTTCCAATTGCTCGGAGGTGCGGAAATAGATCTGCGCGCATTCCGAAAGGCTTGCCCCTTCGAGCGGCGTGATGCCCTGATAGCGGTCGGTGTCCGGGCCCTGATCGACGGTGAAGGCCAGATGCCCGGTTCCCATCAGGCGGGGTATTGAATATTCCGGTTCCTCGCCGCTATCGAAATGCGTTTTGTCATAGCGGGCATAGCCGCGCAGCCCGCCTTCGCTGTCGACATCGGCGACGACCAGGTCGACCGGGCCGCTGCCTTTGGCTTGCAGGTTGAAGACGCCGTCATATTTGACGGTCGCCGCCAGCACCGCCGCCAGCGCCAGGGTCTCGCCCATCAGCCGCGCCACCGGCGGCGGGTAGTCGTGCTGGCTGAGAACCATGTCGAAGGCGGGCCCGAGCCGCACCAGGCGGCCGCGCACGTCCGAGCCCTCGATCTGAAAGGGGCGCACGATATCGGGAAAGGCGGGCCGGGTACTTTTCGCCCGGGTATTTTTTGCCATGAGCGACGTGTCAGCCGGCGCCCAGGCACCAGGCGAGGATGCCCTTTTGCGCGTGCAGCCGGTTTTCGGCTTCGTCCCAGACCACTGATTGCGGCCCGTCGATAACTTCCCCGGTAACTTCTTCGCCGCGGTGCGCCGGCAGGCAGTGCATGAACAGCGCATCCGGCTTGGCCTTGGCCATCAGCGCCGCATCCACCTGATAGGGCGCCAGCAATTGATTGCGCCGGCTCCGGTCGTCATCGTCGCCCATCGAAACCCAGGTGTCGGTAACGATGCAATCGGCGTCCCGGGCGGCTTCGCCGGCATCGTCGGTGACGGTGATGTTGGCGCCTTCCGATTTCGCCCATTGCACCAATTCTTCTGGAAACGCCAATGACTTGGGCGTCGCCACGCGCAGGCTAAAGCCGAATCTGACCGCCGCGTGCAGCCAGGATACGGCGACATTGTTGCCGTCCCCGATCCAGGCCACGGCTTTTCCCTCGATCGCCCCCCGGTGCTCCTCGAAAGTCATGATATCGGCCATGATTTGGCAGGGGTGCGAAGCGTCGGTGAGGCCGTTGATAACCGGCACCGACGCAAACTCGGCCATTTCGGTCAGCTTGCCGGGATCATCGGTGCGAATCAGGATGGCATCGGCGTAGCGGGAAATGACGCGCGCCGTATCGGCGATGGTTTCGCCCCGGCCCAACTGGGAATCGCGCTCGCCGAGGACGATGCAGGTGCCGCCCAATTCCTTCATGCCGACCTCGAACGAGACCCGTGTCCGGGTCGACGGTTTCTCGAAGATCATGACCAGAACCTTGCCGGCCAGAAGGTCGGCTCCGGCCCCCCTGTTGGCCTTATAGGTGGCGGCGGTGATTAGAATGGCGCGCAGGCCGGCGCCGTCGAAATCATCGAGGTCGAGAAAATGCCGTTGCAAGTCCGGCCCCCCGGTCATGTTGTTTCTGCGGGCGCTTCGGTCGCGGCGCAGACCCGGTCAAAGGCTTCCACCGCCTCGTCGATTTCGTTTTTCGCAACGATCAGCGGCGGGATGAAGCGCACCACATTATCGCCCGCCGGAATTACCAGCACGTTCTCCGCCTCCATCGCCTTGACCAGATCGAGGTTGGTGGCGTGGCAGGAAATCCCGGTCAACAGGCCCTGGCCGCGCACTTCGTTCAGGATATCGGGATGCCTTTTCGCCAGTTCCGCCAACCGGTCTCTCAGGTAGCCGCCCATCTCCTGGACATGGGCAAGGAAACCGTCTTCCAGGATCACATCCAAGACGGCGTTGGCCGCCGCCATGGCGACCGGGTTACCGCCAAAGGTGGAGCCATGGGTTCCCGGCGCCATCGCCGTGCTGGCGCGCTCGTTAGCCATGCAGGCGCCGACCGGAAAGCCGCCGCCGAGGCCCTTGGCGACGGCGACCACGTCGGGCTCGATCTCAGACCATTCATAGGCGAACAACTTGCCGGTCCGCCCGATACCGGTCTGAACCTCGTCGAAGAACAGCAACAGGCCAAACTCGTCGGCGGTGTCGCGCAGCCGTTTCAGGTAATCGGGCTCGGCATAATGAATGCCGCCTTCGCCCTGGATCGGCTCGACCAGGATCGCCGCCGTTTCGTCACCGATGGCGGCGCGCAATTCGTTGATATTGCCGAACGGCACCTGATCGAAGCCTTCGAGCATCGGTGCGAAGCCCTGCATGTGCTTTTCCTGCATGGCCGCCGAAATGGTGGCCAGGGTGCGGCCGTGAAAGCCGCCGGCGCAGGTGATGACCCGGTATTTATCCGGATTGCCCATCTCGTCATGATAGCGGCGCACCAATTTAAGCCCGCACTCGACCGCTTCGGCGCCCGAATTGCAGAAGAATACCGAGCTTGCGAAACTGTTATCCACCAGACGCCGGGCCATGCGTTCCTGTTCGGGAATGCGGTAAAGGTTGGAATAATGCAACACCTTGTCGATCTGGCCGTGAACGGCGGCCAAAAGGTGGGGGTGCGCATGGCCAAGGGAGGTGACGGCGATGCCGGATCCGAAATCGAGGATCCGCCTGCCGTCATCGGTGAACAGATAGACGCCGTCACCGCGCTCAAAGGCGATATCGGACGGCGCATATGTGGTCATAACAGCGGAATTCACGGCTGCTCTCCTCAATGTTCGGAACTCCGAAACCTGGAATCCCAAAGACCAAAGGGACGGCGCGGCGCCCGCTCCGTCCCGGAAAGCCGGGCAGTATCTGCGCCAGCAGCGGCGCTGTCAACGGCTGCAATAGCTATCCTGGGCGGGACCCGGCGGGTTTGATATTCTGAGCAAATGGAACAGGAGCCGACCGACGGATCGCAATCGCCAAATTCGGACCGCCTTAAAAACCGGAAACCAAGGGCGCGCAAGCCGCGCAAGGCGACGCCCAAGTCGCTGGAAAACGCCGCCCATTACCATCTCCAGCGGTTCGCGTCGTCGTCGGACAATCTGCGCCGGGTGCTGGGCCGCCGCGTCGAGCGTTCGGCCCGCGCGCACGGCACCGACCGCGGCGAGGGCCGCGCCGCCATCGAAGATATCATCGCCAGATTCAAACGGGCAGGTCTTCTCGATGACGCCGCCTATGCGCGTGGACGGGCGCTGAGCCTCAATCGGCGCGGCGCATCTGGAAAGGTAATCGGGGCCAAGCTGCGTGAAAAAGGCATCGATGCGGATTTGATCGCGGCGGCCATCGGCGCGCTCGATGAAACCCACGCCGATCCCGAATTAGCCGCCGCTGCCCGCTATGCGCGCCGCCGCCGCCTCGGGCCATACCGGCCCGCCGAAGCGCGCGCCGAACGGCGGACAAAGGATCTCGCCGCTTTGGCACGGACCGGCTTTGGTTATTCCGTGGCGTTGCTCGTGATCGACGCCGAAAATTCCGGTGAATTGGAGCGGCAGGCTTCTATGGAGAGCGCTTCGCCGAATAAACGCTGATTTCCTCGGTCTTGCCCCGGATCGGCATGGCGCCCATGGCGCGGAATTCGAACTCGCCGGTTTCGCCGGCCAACTTTTCAGCCAGGGATTTTGTTTCCTCTGAAATCAGCACGATTGTACCGAATTGCTTGTTCAGCTGTTCCAAGCGCGCCGCGATGTTCACCGCATCGCCGTGGACCGTGTAATTCAGCCGGTCGCCGGCACCGACCGATCCGGCGAAGACGTGGCCGGTATTGACGCCGATGCGGGTGTTCATCTTGCCGGCGGCCTTGAAATCGTGCGCCGCCAAACGCTCCTGAATTTCCAGCGCTGTGCGGACGGCGGCAAGCGCATGTTCCTGGTTTTCGACCGGCACGTTGTAGGTGACCAGCAGCGCGTCCCCCTGAAACTGATTGACGATGCCGCCATGCCGGTCGATGACGCCGATCACCAGGTTGAAGTATTCGTTCAGCAGTTCCACGATATCGGCCGGGCTCAAGCGCTCGCAGATCGAAGTAAAGCCCTCGATATCCGTATAGAGGATGGTCGCCAGCTTGTTCTGGGGCTCGAATTCGCCTCGGTTCAGAAGGATCGCCTCGGCCACCTGCTCGGGCACATAGCGGCCGAAGGTCTCCTTGATGAAATCACGCTCGCGGATTTGTTCCAGCATGTCGTTGAAACCGGCCGCCAGCCCGCCGATCTCATCGTTGGTGATGACCGGTGTTTTGGCATCCATTTGGCCGCTGCCGAGCCGTTTGATGGCTTGATGCAGCAGTTCCACCGGGCGCGCCATACTGCGTTGAATAAAAAAGAACGAGGTTCCGGCCATCACCACGATAAGCACGAAATCGAACATGAAGCCTTCAGCCGTCGTCATGCCCTGCAGCGCGCGCGCATCGGAGAAGGCGAAAACCTCCAGGATGGCGAGGGCGACGGGGATGACCCCGACGGCGGTGAAGGCGGCTATTGCCTTGCCGCGCAGCCGGGCGCCGGTCGGCGTGAGGAGTTCACCCGAACGCTCGAATATGTGGATCTTCAGGCCGGCCGCATAATCGTTGATCAGAAAAAACACAAAAATGCCGACAAATGAGCAAAACAGCACGATCATCGAAAGATGAAACGGCAACATGACCACGGCATCGCAACCGGGGCAGGCCGCGCTGAGGACAAAAAAAGCCACGCTCATCAACGCGCCGACCAAAACCACCGCCCAGGCGGCTGAATATATCGCCAGCCCTTGGATTCGTTTCTCGGCGCTGGCCAGATCGGCATTGCCCTCCAGGTAACGGCGGATTGGCCGGAAAATAACCCAGGCGCCGGTAAGATTGATGATCACCAGAACGGCCAGATTCAGCGGCAGGGCAATAATCAGGCTGTCGAATTGCCCGGCGATGGTCATGAAAGTAACGAAGGCAAGAATATGAAACACGGCGATGCCGAGCATCCGGACAAGATATCGGGCTTGCATGCGCATCGCTGTCCCCACTCTATATTGGGAGCGCGCCGGCCCCCTGCATGAAATCCAGGGTAGACCGGATTCGGCTGCGGTACACCTTATGAATCTAGCGGCCGAAGGGGTTGGCGGAGCGGTCGCGGCGCCAGGCCTGCAATTGCGCCCGCCGCTTGGCGGCAAAACTAATCTTGCCTTTTTCCAATTCCTGGCGCTGCTTGCGCACCGCGTTGGCACGGCGCAAGGCGGCGGTGTGGGCTTGGTAATTGGGCCCCATGCGGCCGCGCCGCCAGGCATCCAACTCGCTTAGGGAACGCGCCTGTTTGCTGGCGCCGCGCTCAGCATTGAGACGGGCGCGGAAGCGCGAGTTCAAGAGCGCCATCCGGGATAATCGGGATTCCGGATCCAGGTAGGCCGGGTCCGGCGATTGCGCCGGGCCGAGATTGTTCGGGTTGCCGCCGCCGACGCGCTGCCAAATGCTCAAAACCTTGTCCTTATAGGGAATATTGCGCATCGGATTGCTGGAATGGTAATTGGCCGCCGCCTGCGGCCAGGATTGGGTCTGACCGTGCAAGCCTTTCAGGAACTTGGTCGCGTAGGCCACATTGGCGGTCGGATCCAGCGCGTCGCCGAGATTGGCGAAGGCGCGCGGATGGTAACGCAGGTTGATCTGCATGCAGCCGACATCGATATTGGTGATGCCCGATTTCCATAGGCGCTGGACGGCGGCGATGGCCTCGGTCTTGGATTTGAAATAAAGACCCTTGCCCTTGGCCGTAACCGTCCACGGCCAGGCAAAAACTTCCCGCTTGCCGGGCGACCAGCGGCCGGTCTCGGCAAGCGATATGGCGGTCAGAAGATGCCGCGGGATGCCGTTTTTCCGCTCCGCCTTTTCCGTTTGGATATGACAGGAGTTTTCTTTGAAATCAATGACTTGCTTGGCATAAGCCGTCCCCGGAAGGAGGCCGGCGCCAAGCCATCCGAGGGCCGCGAGGCCAAATAGTTTCACTGCCATCACAATCTTTCCCGTTCTGCCGATTCGCTCGGTCTGATGAAATATACGCAAACGCCGTGCCAATTGGCCGGGAAATCATGTCTATGGGACTATTTTGAGAATCCGGCGCTCGCCAATTTCTCCATCAGGCGGTCCAGGTGGCCCTTGAGGGCGGTAAACCCCGGCCGCCGTTCGATCCGCGCCTCGTCCATGTAGAGATGGCGGTTGATCTCGATCTGCAGGGCCTCGACATTGTTGCGTGGCTGGCCGTAATGGCGCGTCGTATAGCCGCCCGAATAGGGATTGTTGCGGCGCACCGCGTAGCCCGCCGATTTGAGGGCACCGTCCACCAACTCGATCAATTCCGGGGTGCAGGTTTCGCCGTGATTGTCGCCGAGCACGAAATCCACCCGCTGGGTGCCGTGGTCCCGGTCCATCGGGCCGCCGACCGAGGGCATCGAATGGCAATCGATCAGGATGCAGCGCCCGAAGCGGTCCCGGGTTTCCTCGATCAGCCCGGTCAACGCCGCGTGATAGGGGACATAGGTGCTTTCGATGCGCCGCTTGGCTTCGGCGAATTTAATCTTGCCGTGATAGATTTCCTCACCGTTGCAAACCACCCGCGCCACCGTGCCGAGGCCGGCGAAAACGCGGGCGCTCGAGGTGTTGACGTAAGGCGGTAATTTGTCGGTGAACATGCGCGGGTCGAGCTCCCAGGCCTCGCGGTTCGGGTCGACATAAGCGCGCGGAAACAACGCCTTTAAAAGCGGGGCGCCATATTGCGGCGCATCGGCGAACAATTCCTCGACGAAACTGTCTTCGGATTTGCGCAGGGCCAGTGCATCGAGGCGCGATTCGGCGATAAAATTTTCCGGATAATCGCGGCCGCTGTGCGGGGAGGCGAAAACAAACGGGATGGATTGGGTTTTCGGGTGATCGATTTCGAACGGTTGCCGCGCCGCCGCCGCCCGCCGTCCGGTTTTTCGATCTGTGGCCAACTGGTCCAAGGGCCGCTCCCATCCTTTCAATTCCGGCGGTCAGCCTACACGCGCCAAGCCGCCGGCTAAAGTCAAAAGTCCATCTAAGGCCGTGTAAATTCCAGGCAAATGCCAGGCAAATTCCGGACAAAAACCGGGCAAAAACCGGAAGCCGGTGCTTGCGCAACTTCCGCCAATCGAGATATAACCGGCCCCGAAATGGGGCGCGTAGCTCAGCGGGAGAGCACTGTGTTGACATCGCAGGGGTCGTTGGTTCAATCCCAACCGTGCCCACCATTTCCCAAACCGGCCATTGGCCGGTTTTTTAAATGATGGGTACGGCACCTATATGAATGGAGCGAGCGCTGATCAGCGCTCGCGGGCGTGCCCACCATTTCTTTCAGGGGGTTGGGAATTACGCTGGGGGGTACTAGGGCATCGCCGTGACCCCGTGCCGATCCAAGTCGGCCGCCCGTCAGCCGCCCGTCAGCCGACGGAGCCGGCGTCAACTCCGTATATGTCCCTTGCCTGGTCGGGCGTTACGTAGCCGTCCTTGACGTCGGCCAGAACTTTATCGCGCGAACGATTTTCCGGATCGCCGTAACCACCGCCGGTGGCGGTGACCAGGCGCACCCGGTCGCCTTTCTTCAGCGGCACGTTGGCGGCCCGGCCGTAATGCTCCTGGCTGCCGTCGGCGCGGGTAACCGTAACGTAATTGGTGGTTCCCTCGTTTCCGTTATCAAGGCTCCAGGGACGGGTCTTGGTGCGTCCGAATATGCCGGTGAGGATGGCGAAATCCGAAGTGATTTCATAGTCCAGCGCCAACCCCTTGCCGCCCCGAAATTCGCCTTCGCCGCCGGCATCGTTGTGGAATGCATACTGGCCGACGCGAAACCCGAATTTCGCTTCCTTGACCTCGACCGGGATATTGTAGGTCTCGCCGTTGGCGACACAGCCGGCGCCATGGACGCCATCCTTGTCATGCCCGGCGCCCCAGCCACCCGGCAAGGTCTCCACATAGACGTAGAAACTCTTGGTCTCCGGATGGGGTCCGGCAATGATGGTAACGCAGGTCGAAACCAGTTGCCCGGCGGTCAGCCGGTCCGGAACGTGCGGCGCCAGGGCCTTGCACATCAGCTCGGCGGCATGGGCCATGCCCTCGAAATAGGTCGCCACCGGGGCCGGCCGCGTGGCGCCGAACACCGAACCTTCCGGCGAAATAATCTTCAACGCCCGGTAACAGCCGCCGTTGGGGATGATCGATGGATTGGTGACGGCGTGGAATATGGGCTTGACCGCCGACGGCAGCGCGAACTTGCTGACATTGATCGGACCCTCGGCCTGCGGCGCGCTGCCGGTGTAATCGACGATGAATTCGTCGTCGCTGATGGTCACCTTGACCTTGATCTTAAGCGGACCGTTGCCGAGGCCGTCATCGTCGATCCAGTCCTCGGCCTCGAATTCACCCTTGGGCAGTTTCTTGAGCTCGAGGCGGATCATCTCCTCGCCATAATCGAAGAGCTCTTGCATGGCCTGGTCCAGGGCCGCTTCGCCGTAGCGGCCATAGAGGTCCAGCATGCGCCGTTCGCCGACGCGCAGCGCCGCGATGCTCGCCCACAGATCCCCCATCGACATCTCGGGAACCCGGACATTGGCCTCGATCAGATCGAACATGCCCTGGATCGGTTCGCCGCCGTCGAACAGCTTGATATTGGGAATCTGGAATCCCTCCTGGAAAATCTCATGCGAATCGGGGGGTATGCCGGGGTCCTTTCCGCCGACATCCGTCCAGTGCGCGTTGACGGCGGTGAAGGCCACATGCCGGCCTTCGAAGTAGATCGGCATGACCAGTCCGATGTCGTTGAGGTGGGTACCGGCACAGCCGTAGGTATCGTTGGAGATAAAGACGTCGCCCGGTTGCATGTTCTCGACGCCATGTTTCTCGATCACCCCGGTAACCAGCGATTCGAGGGCCGACAGCAGAAAGGGGACGCCATAGCCCATCGACACCAGGGTTCCTTTTTTGTCGGTCACGCCGACGCCGAAATCCAACACCTCGTAAATGATCGGGCTTCTAGCCGTCCGCTGCATGGTAAAGAACATTTCATCGGCGGCCGCCCGGAAGGCGCTCTTGATGATCTCGCTGGTGAACGGGTCGGTGGCGATTGACCGGGATTCGGCCTTAGCTGTGTTCATGACTGCCTGTCTCCTGCCCAAAGCTGCTTATCCGAGGTGAATGTGGATGTTGCCGTATGCATCAACCTCACCCCGCTGACCGGGGAAGACCAGGATCGTGGTCGCCGGCTCCTCGATGATGACGGGACCGTCCATTTCCATGCCCGGCTCAAGCAGCGCGCGTTCATAGATTGCCGTCACCTGGCTCCCGAACTCGTCGAAATCAACCTCGCGCGTTCCACGGCTGGCGTCGGCGAGAGACTTCCCCGTCGACCGGCGTTTGGCCAATCCGGGTTTGGTTACCTTGCCGAAAACCACAAGATGGTAGTTGACCAGTTCGACCGGGTGGTCCATGCGAAATTCGTACTCCCGCTCATGGATCCGGTGATATCGATCAACCGCCTCGGCGATCTTGCCGGCATCCACCTCGCCATCGGGAAACTCGATTTTGACCACGTGGTCCTGGCCGACATAGCGCATGTCGGCATGGCGCCGGAACAGCAGGCGGTCGGGACCGACATCGTCGGCGGCGAATTCGCGCACCGCTTCCTCCGCCAGCCCATCGAACATTTCGCCGACTTCCTGGATGGCGGCCTCATCCATCGGAACCAGCCGGGTGCGCAGGAAATCCCGGCGCAGATCGGTCATCAACATGCCCCATGCCGAAAACACCGCCGGGTTGACCGGAATGATGGCCTTGGGCATGCCCAATTCGGCGGCCAGGGCGCCGGCGTGCATGGCGCCGCCGCCGCCATAGGCGACCAGCGAGAAATCTCTGGGATCGTATCCCTTGTTGAGGGACACCAGTTTGAGGGCGTTGACCATATTGGCGTTGGCCACCCGGATGATGCCGCGGGCCGCGTCGTCGATGTCCACGCCCAGGCGTTTGGCGAGACCGCTGAAGGCGCGGCGCACGTTGTCCATGTCGGGAACAATCTCGCCGCCCAGGAAATAATCCTGATCGATGCGCTTGGTGATCAGATGGGCGTCGGTCGTCGTTGGCTCCGTGCCGCCCCGGCCATAGGCCGCCGGACCCGGCTGGGCACCGGCGCTTTCGGGCCCGACATGCAGCTTTCCGCCTTCGTCGATCCAGGCGATGGAACCGCCGCCATTGCCGATTTCGACGATGTCGATGACCGGCGTCTTGATCGGGTATCCCGCCTTGGTCCGCGACCAGTCGATCTTATAGTCGGTGGTCAGCACCGCCTTCCCATCCTCGATGAGAGAGCATTTCGCGGTCGTGCCGCCGATATCGAGGGCGATGATGTTGGGCTCGCCGATCATTTCGCCGAGCGCCACCGCCCCCAAGACACCGCTCGCCGGGCCGGATTCGACCATGGTGATGGGATTGGCGCGGCCGGCGGCGATGGTGGCAATGCCGCCGTTCGATTGCATGACGAAGGGCTGGCCGGTGAAACCTTCGGAGCGCAGCCGCCCTTCCAGTGAATCCAGGTACCTGTTGATGACCGGATGGACATAGGCGGCCAGGACGGCGGTGCTGGTCCTCTCGTATTCGCGCCATTCCCGGGAAATCCGGTGCGAGGCGACGACCGAAACCTCGGGCCAAAGGCTGGAAAGTTCCTCCGCCGCGCGGATTTCGTTTTCGGGGTTGGCGTAGGAATGGAGGAAACAGATGGCGACGGCGGTCACATCTTCGCTTTTGAAATCGTCGACGATCGCGGCCAGATCGCCAAGCTTTAATTGCGTCAGAATCTCGCCGGTATATTCGGTCCGTTCCTCGACCTCGCGCCGCAGGTGCCGGGGCACGAAGGGTTCGGGTTTGGAAAAGTAGAAATTGAATATGTCGGGACGGTTGCCGCGCGTGATCTCCAATATGTCGCGGAATCCCTTGGTGGTGATCAAGCCGGTCTTGGCGCCCTTGCGTTCGGTGAGCGCGTTGATGACGACCGTGGTTCCGTGGGCGAAAAAGCTTATATCGGCTGGCTTGAGGTCCGAGCGGTGGATCGTGTTCAACACCCCTTCCTCGAAATTGGGCGGCGTCGTGTCGCTCTTTTCGGTCCCGATTTCGCCGACCTCACCGGTCTTCTCGTCGTATTCATAATAGACGAGGTCGGTAAAGGTTCCCCCCACATCGCTGGCTACGCGCATAATCCCATCCCGTTTTCCCGATCTAGAGTGGTTATACGAAGGCGATGCCGCCGTTCACGGGCAGCGACTGTCCGGTGATGAAGCCGGCCGCGTCGGATGCCAGGAAGGCGGCGGCGCCGACCAGGTCTTCGGCTACCTCGACACGCGGAATGCATTGCCGGGGGACAACGATATTCGCCCGGTTGTCGCGCACCTTAGCGCTTTGCTCGACCTCGGTCTCGGTCGATCCCGGCATGATCGCGTTGACGGTTATGCCGTCCGGCCCCAATTCGCGGGCCAACTCCCGGGTCAGCCCGACCAGCGCCGCCTTGCTGGTTATGTAGTGGGCATAGGTCAGCGGCGGCGGCAGCAGCACCGTGTCCGACGACAGGTTGATAATGCGGCCCCAGCCGGCTTCGCGCATGGCGGGGACGACGGCGCGGACGCAGTAAAAGGCGCCGGTGACGTTGACCCGGATGACTTTGTCCCATTCCTCGTCGCTGATCTGGTCGACCGGAACCCGGCTTATCGATTGCAGAATAGCGGCGTTGTTGACCAGCACGTCGATACGCCCATATTCGGCGAGCGTTCGTTCGGCCATCGCCCGCACCGAACCCGAATCCGCGACATCGGTCTCGATGGCGAGCGCCTTGCCGCCGGCTTCGATGATCTCGGCGGCGACACTTTGGCAATTGGCGGCGTTTATTTCGGCGATCACCGAAACGGCGCCCAAGCTGGCGAAATGCAAAGCGAAAGCCCGGCCCAGACCTTGCCCCGAACCGGTCACGATACACACGCGTCCTTCCATCATCCGCCTCCCCATCGATTTATTCGTGAATAAAATTCATAATCTGACACTCTTAAAAAATTTCCGCGCATTGGCAATTACTATTCGGCATTGGCGGATCACGCGCCATCGACCCGTGCCTTATACCAACCTGCACAGATAAACACCCATTGTGACGGCGCCTGCCGGTTTCCGGTTAGGAGCGTGCCGCGCCGTGATGCCTTTGCATCATAAGCGGTGCGCGACGACATCCGGAAGCCGCGCAAAGCCGCCCTTCGGGTCGCCTTTCCCGTCCCCTCGGGGTGTCGGGAAGGCTTGCCGATGGGCCCGCATCGCCGGCGCCTCCCCTCCTACCGAGGGAACGGGAAAGAAGATCACAATGGGTGTTTATTTATGCAATTTGGTATAAGTCCGCTGCACAACATTCAGGTCTATGAGTATTCGATTGAAGATATCCCGCACACCTGCGGGCAGCCCACATATTTATAGCCTATTCTTTATCATATTGTCTAAAAAGTGGAAACGTAAACGACAAACGAGAATGCCGGCCACCAGGACCGGCATCTCGGCGTGGCAACTTCGGTTAATTTAGGTTCATTTCAGTTTCAGGCGGTCGCCGCGACCGGCGTTTCGCCGGCCGCGTTTCGGACGCTGGCCGCCGGTCCGGAACGCGCCTCGTCATTTTCCATCCGCCCTTTTTCCATCCGCCAGGCGCTGGTGTCGGCGAACAGGACGCGCAAAAGCCGATTGGTCAAGGCATGGCCGGCGCGAACGCCCAGGTAACGTCCCTTGATCGGGGCGCCGGCCAGATACAGATCGCCAACCGCGTCCAGCACCTTGTGGCGGACGAATTCATTGTCGTAACGAAGGCCGCCTTCGTTGAGAATGGTTTCGCCATCGACAACCACCGCATTATCCAGCGAGCCGCCGAGAGCCAAACCGGCGGCGTGAAGCTGTTCAACCTCGTTGATGAAGCCAAAGGTCCGCGCCCGCGCGATTTCGTTTTTGAAGGTGCCATTGACCAGATTGACGGAAATTTCCTGGCGGGAAACCGCCGATTGATCGAAATCGATTTCGAAAGCCACCGAAAACACATCGGCGGGCGTCAGTTCCGCATAGCCGTCACCGGCGGCGACCTTGACCGGCTTTAGAACCTCAAGGACGGGGCGCGGCGCATCCTGCTCAACCAGCCCGGCGCATTCAATCAAGAACACGAAGGGGTGGGCGCTGCCGTCCATAACCGGCACTTCCGGGCCATTCACCTCGACGATCACGTTATCGACATGGCAGCCCGCCAACGCCGCCATCAAATGCTCAACCGTTCCGATGCGGGCGCCATCGCCGGCGCCGAGCGTGGTGCACATATTGGTATCGACCACATGCTCCCAGTTGGCCGGAATATCGGCGCAGCCCGGCAGATCGGTGCGGCGGAAAATTATTCCCGTATCAGCCGGGGCGGGCCTGAGGGCAAGCGAAACCTTTTCACCCGAATGCAAGGCGATCCCCATGCAGGTCACGGCGCGCGCCAGGGTTCTTTGCACCGCATTCATCTCGGTGGCGAGATCCGCCAATCGGTCCAGCCGCGGACCGGCGGCCGTATCCGGATTGGTATTCTCGTCCTGACCCAAATGATTCATACGCTGATTTTCCGCTCGGCCGTCAAACCCGGCCGCTCCCCCAATGACATGGCCCCGATATGCCGGCTCCGAAATCCGCGAAATTTCCTTCCGCTTGCAGCCTGGCTTTCACAGCGTGCCATGAAGGTTGTTTAGCAACGCCCCGCATCGCACTCAAATCAACAATTATTGCAAAATGTTACGTGATTCCGGGCTCCGAATTAATTGGCTTGGCGCCGCAAAAACGCTGGAATTTCAAGGAGATCGTCGGATTCCTGGCTTTCGGCCAGATGCTCGTCCGGATCCAACCCGCCGAGCATGCCCTGATCACCGGTTTCCGGCGCGATGACCGTTTCATCGATCGATTCGGCGGTCTCCGGCTGACTCTCCCCGGCAATCGGTTCCGGCGGCTGCGCCGCGCCCGCCGGCTCGAAGGCCGGCTTGATGGCATCGGGCTTGATTTCCTCTTCCGCGGCCGGCGCCGGCGGCGATTCCGTTTCGGCACCAGGGGGCGTTAGAGGGGGCGTTAGAGGGGGCGTTAGAGGGGGCGTTGGCGGCGGCGTTAGAATTTCTTTCGCCCGCGAATTCTCGGGAACCGGTTCGCCTCCGGCCTCCGACATCTCCGCCGCCGGCTGCATCGCACTGGGCAGGGGTCTTTCCTTTTTCGGCAGGCGCCGGTCGCCTCGGGTCACGCCGGTGACCCGTTCGAACAGGGATTTTTTCGGCGGATCGATCTTTTCCGGCTCGATCCGCGCGTTGACCATATCGGCGGCGGTGAAGGGATCGGCCTTCGGCATTTCGTCAATCGCCACGTTGCCGGCGACCGGCGGCGCCGGTATGAACACATCCGCGCGGGCCGACGGCGCCTCGGAGGATGCCTCAATGGTTGCCTTGGTGGATGAATGGGCCGTAACCGCATCGCGGGCGGCGGCGGGCGCCTCTTGAACCTCGGCCGCCGGCGCGGGCTGCATCGGCGCCGTTATACCGGTCACCGCCGGCTTGGGCTTCACATAAAGGGGTTTCTCCGGCCGCTCCGCGATGCCGGGCAGCACGGCATCCGCCGCCGCCGGCTCGCTCTTCATTGGGCGCGGGAAATCCGTTACCGGGGCCGGCTCCTGCGGCTCGGCAATCTCGCCTTCGGCCGCTTGCTCGATTTTGGTGGCCGCGTCGCGTGCATCGGTGATCTCCGGAATTTCGTGGTCCGCCAGCATCTGGGCCTCGGCTTCGATCCCGGTGGCCACCACCGAAACCCGCACCCGGCCCTCGACCGCCTCGTCAAAGGTCGAGCCGAAGATGATATTCGCGTCGTCGTCGACTTCCTTGCGGATTCGGTTTGCCGCTTCATCGACCTCGAACAGGGTAATGTCCTTGCCCGCCGTGATGTTGATCAGCACCCCTCGGGCGCCCTGCATCGACGAATCATCCAGCAATGGATTGGAGATGGCCGCCTCGGCGGCCTCGGTGGCTCGGTTTTCGCCCTCGGCCTCGCCGGTGCCCATCATCGCCTTGCCCATCTCGCTCATCACCGACTTGATATCGGCGAAATCGAGGTTGATCAGGCCCGGACTGACCATCAAATCGGTGACCCCGCGAACCCCGGAATAAAGCACCTGGTCGGCCATCTGGAAGGCATCGGCGAAGGTGGTCTGTTCGTTGGCCACGTAAAACAGGTTCTGATTGGGAATGATCAACAGCGTATCGACGAATTGCTGAAGCTCATTGAGGCCGGCTTCGGCAAGGCGCATGCGCCGGTCGCCCTCGAAATGAAACGGCTTGGTCACCACACCGACCGTCAATATTCCATAATCCCTGGCGGCGCGCGCGATCACCGGCGCGGCGCCGGTGCCGGTGCCGCCGCCAAGCCCGGCGGTCACGAACAGCATGTTGGTATGATGAATATGCCCGATGATTTCCTCGAGCGATTCTTCGGCGGCGGCGCGGCCGATATCCGGATTCGATCCGGCGCCGAGGCCGCGGGTTACGTCGATACCCATTTGAATCCGCCGTTCCGCATGGGAATTGGCGAGCGCCTGCGCATCTGAGTTGGCGACAACGAATTCGACCCCCTCGAGCCCCGATTCGATCATATTGTTGACCGCGTTGCCGCCGGCGCCGCCGACACCGATGACGGTGATACTTGGCTTCAGATCCGTTGCATCCTTGGTCGTCGGTACGGATAATTTGATGCTCATTTAAGCCTCCAATGAACTGAGGTTGGATAACCGCCGCAAACGCCGGTTTCTTCGGCGAAGGCGCGCTTCGGTCCCCCCAATCGCGAAAGAGTGGCGAGGACGAATTGGATGCCTCCCGCATTCCGGGACGCGTAATCTAAAAAACTCAAATATGTTCACGCAGCCATTGCCCGAACCGGCCCATCCGGTTCTTCGGCACCTCCATCGAACGGAACGACGTCACCGACTGTTCCGCCCGCTCGTTAAGCGCAAATTGGATAAGACCGGCGGACGTGGAAAACGCCGGTCCATTGGTCGAATCGGCGAGCCCCTTGAAATGCGCCGGGCGCCCCAATCGCACATGTTTGTTCAATATTTCGCCGGCCAGCTGTGCGACCCCGTTCAGTTGGCTGGCGCCGCCGGTAAGAACGACGCGGCGGCCAACCTCGGTATCGATGCCGGCGGCCTCGATCTTGGCCCGCACCAGCTCGAATATCTCTTCCAGGCGGGGCCGGATGATGCCGACCAGGATGGCGCGCGTGATCTCGTTTTCGCCCTGCTCCTCCTCGCCGACCAAGGGCACCTTGATGACCTCTTGATCGTCGGAAGTGGATGGGATGACGCTGCCCAAGAGGTTCTTCATGCGCTCGGCATGGGCCAGCGGCGTCGACAGTCCGCGCCTGATATCGTTGGTCACGTGGGTGCCGCCCAATTGAACGCTGTCGGTATGAATGACCTCGCCATCGACAAAGACCGAGATGCCGGTGGTGCCGCCGCCCATATCGATGCAGATGACGCCCATTTCCTTTTCATCCTCGACCAGGCAGGCGAGGCCCGAGGCATAGGGCGCGGCGACATTCGCCTCGATGCCGAGGCGGCAGGCATCGATACAGGCTTCGATATTGCGCACCGAGGAGGCATCGGCGGTAATGACATGCATCTTGACGCCCAGCTTTTCGCCGAACATGCGGCGCGGGTCGCGCACGCCGGGACTGCCGTTGATCGAATATCCGACCGGCAAGGTATGCAGGATGCGGCGGTCATCGCTTTGTTTTGCATATAGCCAGGTCGGATCGAGGGCGCGGCGCAAATCGGCATCGCCGATTTCATGGCCGGAAATCGCGACATCGAAGGAAATCAACTTGGATTGCGGCGCGCCGCCGGAAATACAGAGCACCACGTCGCGCACATTCTCTTCCGCCAGTTGCTCGGCATCCTCGACCGTCGCGGCGACGCAAGACTCGATGGTTTCCATATCGATGATGTTGCCGCCGCGCACACCCTTGGAAATTTGATGGCCGATGCCGATAACCTCGGCCGTCGCGCCTGAGGGGCGCGCGATGAAGCAGACGATTTTCGTGGTGCCGATATCGAGCGCGGTAATCAAACCGCTTCTGGCGGCATTCTTGTTTTTGCGCGAGAATGACATGACTGTATTCAGGTATCCCATTCGTTGAGAAGTTGATCGGGTGTTTTATCGGCTGCCGGACGCAGCACCACCCGGTCGCCGAGACGCAGATCGATGGCGGCGTAGTCACCATCCAGTATCCGCTCGCTTTGCTGCAATCGGGCAAGATTTCTGAGCGCTGCCTCGGGATCGAATTGCGGCAATTGGATGGCCAGCCGGTTGCCGAGATGCAGATCCCAGCGCCGGTTGCCGACGCGCACGGCTGCGTTGACGCGGCGCGACAATTCCGGCACCCGCGCCAGGATATCGAGCAGGCCGGAGGCATGGCGCGGCGCATCGCGCCCGATAACGACGATCAGATTGCCGAACCGTCCGATATCGCTGATCGGCACCACTTCGCCCGCCGTATCGATTAGGCGGAAGCGGCCGTCGCGCTGCCAAATGGCCATTGGGCGGCGTTCGACCAGACGCAGATGAATAACATCCGGCAGGTGCCGTTCGATGGAAACCGAGCGGACCCAGGGCAGTGATTTCAGCCGCGCATGGGCGGCATCGGGATCAAACGCCAGGATCGGCGCGCCGCGCTTGAGGCGTAGCGCCGCCAGCAGTTCCCTGGTCCGGGTTTGATGACGGCCCTCGACGAAAATTTCATCAAGGGCGAAACCGAACTTTGTCGATGCCGCGATGATTGTCCATTTCGATTGCTCGGCGGTGCGTTGCAGCCACCCGGTCTGCCGGACCGACCAGCCGGCAACTGCAATGGCCGCGATCAGAAATGTCGCCAGGCCGGCGCGCACCTCGGGCCGCCGCCACATCGATTTGATGTGTCGCCGGCGCCGGCGTATCCTGCCGAGCCCAAGGTTCTTACCCCTTAGTCGCACGCAGCGTTCTCCACCATCCAGCCGACCAGCTCTGGAAACGAAATATCGGCATAAGCCGCCTGTTCCGGGACCAGAGATGTCGGTGTCATCCCAGGTTGAGTGTTAACTTCAAGAATGTACAAATCCTTACCGTCGAAACGAATATCGGCGCGGGAAACGCCGCGGCAGCCCAGCTGGTCATGGGCCAACAGGGAGATACGGCACGCTTCAGCGGCGATTTTGCCCGGAATATCGGCCGGCAAGTGGTGCTCAGAGCCGCCTTTGGCGTATTTGGCGTCGTAATCGTAAAATCCGCGTTTGGTGGTGATTTCGGTGACCCCGAGGGCCCGATCACCCATCACGGCGACCGTCAATTCGCGGCCCGGCACGAATCGTTCGACCATCACTTTCGGCCCATAAGGCCACGAATCGCCGGCCGGCGAATAGTTATCGCCGTCGCCGACGATATGCACGCCGACGCTGGAACCTTCGTTAAGCGGCTTGATGACATAGGGCGCGGCCATAACCTCGCCGGCTGCCAATTGCTCGCGGCTGGCGATGACATGTTCGGCGACCTTGATCCCGGCGGCGGCGAATATCGATTTCGCCGCCGGTTTGTCCATCGCCAGCGCCGACGCCAATAGCCCGGAATGGGTGTAGGGAATATCGAGAATATTCAACAGGCCCTGAACGCAGCCATCCTCGCCGTAGCGCCCGTGCAAGGCATTGAACACGACATCGGGCTTCGGATAGAGCCGTGTCAAAAGGGCGCCCATGTCACGCTGGACATCGATGCTGGTAACTTGATAGCCCGCCGATTTGAGCCCGCCGGCGACCGCCGCGCCCGAGACCAGCGACACCTCGCGCTCGGCGGACCAGCCGCCCATCAACACGGCGACATTTTGGATCGTGGGGCGGCTCATGCACCCACCTCTTGCAGGCCCGCTTCAAGGGGCACGCCGACGATGCGGATTTCCCATTGCAGCCGGATGCCGGTTTCCTGAAACACGCGGCGGCGCACTTCCTCGCCGAGCCCTTCCAAATCGGCGGCCGTGGCCGAACCCGTATTGATCAGAAAATTGCAGTGCTTTTCCGAAACCATGGCGCCGCCGCGCCGCAGCCCCCGGCAGCCGGCCCGATCGATCAGTTGCCAGGCCTTGTGCCCGTCCGGATTGACGAATGTGCTGCCGCCGGTCGGGGTGCGAAGCGGCTGGCTGATCTCGCGATGTTCCTGAATTTCCGCCATCCGGCGCCTGATGTCGGCGGCCTGGCCGGGGACGCCCAGAAGTTCGGCGGAAATGAAGATCAAGTTCTTGTTGGTATCGGAATGCCGGTAGGAATAACGCATGTCCCCGGCCCGCAGCTTGCGCCGCCGGCCCATCCGGTCGAGGGCGGTAACGGTTTCGACGATATCCGACATCTCGGCGCCGAAGGCGCCCGCATTCATGCGCAGCGAGCCGCCGATCGAACCCGGTATGCCGCTCAGGAATTCGAGACCGGAAAGTCCGGCATCGAGCGCCGCATTGGCGATTTTCAGATTGGAGGCGCCGGCCCCGGCCGCGATGGCGTTGCCGTCGACCTCGATGCCGGAGAACCCGTCGCCGAGGCGGACGACGACGCCCGGAATGCCGCCATCGCGCACCAGCAGGTTGGAGCCGATACCGATCACCGTGACCGGGATATCGGCGGGCATCGCCGCCAGCAAAGCGGCGAGGTCGTCGGCGTCGGCGGGCCGGAACAATATTTGCGCCGGCCCGCCGACCCGGAACCAGGTCAATTTCGAAAGCTCGGCATCTTCGCTAATGCGGCCGCGCACGGCTGGCAAGCGGTCGATCAGGCGGCCCTCGATGTCGCCGGACGCCATCATCCGCGGGCCTTTCGCAGGGCCGCGAAGGCGCCCGCCAATTCACCCGGCAGCGCGCCCGCCCATTGCGTGATATTGCCGGCGCCGAGGCAGACCACCATGTCGCCGGCTTCGGCGATGGCGGCGATAGCGGCGGCCAGATGCTTAGGGTTGTCCAGCGAAATGACGTTGCGATGACCGCGGGCTTGCAGGCCCTCGACCAAGGCGGCGCGGTCGATGCCTTCGATCGGTTCCTCACCGGCGGCATAGACATCGGCGACGATGACCGTATCGGCATCGTTGAAGCAGGTGCAGAAATCCTCGAACAAATATTTGAGGCGCGAATAGCGGTGCGGCTGCACGACGGCGATGATCCGCCCGTCTCCGGCGGCGGCGCGCGCCGCATCCAAAACGGCGCTGATTTCCACCGGATGGTGACCGTAATCGTCGATCACGCTGACGCCGCCGGCCTCCCCTGTCTTGGTAAAGCGCCGCTTGACGCCGCGGAATCCGGACAGCGCCGAACGGATCACTGTATCATCGAGATTCATTTCGATGGCGATGGCGACGGCCGCCACCGCGTTCTGAACATTGTGGGCGCCATGCATCGGCAAATAGAGCTCCTTCAACGTTCTTTCACCCGCAGCGCCGCGCCCGGCCACCACAATATCGAATTTCGATCCGCCGCCTGCCGGGCTGGTCGCGGTGACGCGGACATCGGCCTGCGGGTTGCGGCCGTAGGTGACAATTTTGCGGTCGGCGACTTGCGGGATCAGGGCTTGCACCTCGGGATCGTCGATACACAGTGTGACAAAGCCATAGAACGGCACATTTTCGACGAAATTGACGAATGCGGCGCGCAAGCTGTCGAACGAACCGTAATGATCCATATGCTCGGCATCGATATTGGTGACCACCGCGATGGTCGGGTGCAGCTTGACGAAGGTGCCGTCGGATTCATCGGCCTCGACGACCATCCAATCGCCTGCGCCGAGCCGCGCGTTCGAGCCCCAGGCGTTGATGATACCGCCATTGATGACGGTGGGGTCCATGCCGGCGGCGTCGAGCATGGCCGCGACCAAAGACGTGGTCGTCGTTTTTCCGTGCGTGCCGCCGACCGCGATCGACCATTTCAGGCGCATCAATTCGCCCAGCATTTCGGCGCGCCGGACCACCGGAATGAAGTTGCGGCGCGCCGCCGTCAATTCCGGGTTATCCGGTTTCACCGCCGACGAAATCACGACCACGCGCGCATCACCCAAATTGCCCTCGGAATGACCGATTTCGATGGCAATACCGAGTTTGCGCAGGCGCTGGATATTGCCGCCCTCGGCAAGGTCGGTGCCTTGTACCGAATATCCGAGATTATGCAGAATCTCGGCAATGCCGCTCATGCCGATGCCGCCGATGCCGATAAAGTGGATGACGCCCAGATCCAATGGCAATGCGCTCATGCCGCCCGCCTCCCCGAATCCCAACCGCCGCCCGCCGGCAGCATTGCGCAGACCACATCGGCAAGCCGGGCGGCGGCATCGGGGCGGCCGAAGGCGCTCGAAGCTTGGGCCGCGTTTTCAAGGATGCGCGGCATGGTCAGAAGCGCGCCAAGCCTCTCGGCCAGCGCTTCGGGAGTAAAGGCTTCTTCCGGCATCAGCCAGCCGGCGCCGGCGGCGTCGACGGCATGGGCGTTGCTCGATTGATGGTCGTCGACGGCGTGCGGATAGGGAATCATGACCAAGGGCCGGCCAATGGTCGTCAGTTCGGCGACGGTGGAAGCGCCGGACCGGCAGATGATCAAATGGGCCGCCGCGATGCGCGCCGGCAGGTCATCATAGAAAGCCGCCACCTCGGCCTTCACGCCGAGGCGCGCATAGGCCGCTTTGACACCGGCCAGGTCATCGGACCGGCATTGCTGCACGATCGACAAACGCCCGCGCAAATCGCCTTCAAGGCGGGAAATCGCCTCTGGCACGACGCGCGAAAAAACAGCGGCGCCCTGGCTGCCGCCAAAGATGACGATACCGATGGCGCCGCCTTCCTTGCGGTCCGGATAGGCGCTGTCCCGCAATTCGGTAACGGCGGGCCGCACCGGCATGCCGGTCCTGGCCACTTCGGCG
>NZAK01000134.1 GCA_002687515.1 Rhodospirillaceae bacterium | reverse complement strand
GCAGTTCAAGTCGGTGACACCCATAAACCGGCTATTTTCCTTTCTGGATCATGATGTTATAGACTCACATCTGCACTTTTACGGGACAGTAGTGGTAAGGGGTGTCAAATCCCTCCATCTGCCGAAAGCGAATTCTTATCCCCCCGCCGCTTTACAAATTTGGTCTGTCGTGAATGATTTAACCATACCCATTCCTACCCCTGGGTGAAGTACACCCAGTGCTGTATTTGTACAGCTGATTGCACCACAGGTAGTTTTACAGATATCGACGAGCTTATTGATAAGTTGATCTGGGTGTTCAGCGTTGTGGATGACGACATTGAAGCTATGTTTTGGATGGGAGATGATGTGGACGGCTGAGTTTCCTATATCTTCCCCTGTTTTAACGGCGTGTTTTACGACTGTAACAGGATTTAGGTCATCCCAGGAGATTGCCGATACGGTGATGCCTCCGTAGAGTATTATAGCCAACCCAACAATTCCCATGATACAAAGTTTCTTAATCATATGGTTTCTCCTTTTTTGAAATTAAAAACGAAGGACAATTATTATAACTGCTCAACCCGGTTGGATCAAGTGAAGTGGCCGCAGGACATTCCCTAAAAACGAGGTGGATTTTGGGGGAGGCCCTTGAAACGATTAGGGAATTCGCCTTGCGGAAGTGAAACGTCCAATTTTGGGGAGACTTTTTGCGGGCCGGCGGCAGGGCCGACCGAGGATAGGATGCCAGTGGAAAAGCCTGGAAAACCACCTGTGGCTCCCATTTATTCCATCTGCCGCGGAAATTCTGGTATTCCCAGATGATGCCGGATAGCGTCTACTGTATACAGACGGCCGCCATAAACCTTGTCGCAAGGCCCTACGAGTTCGAGAAGAAGTTCGAGGATGCGACCGCCTACCGAAAGAACCTGGGGTCGAACCTTCGCCGTGCCGGACGGCTTACGGCAACGCGCGAGTGCAACCGTACCGGAGAAAATAGCAAGTCCTTGAAATATAACGGTGCGGGTTCGACGCCGGTATCCTTCGCCTACCGATCGGCCATCAAAAACGCTCTCTGATCATTTCGCACCCGGCATAGAGAAGGTTTGATCCCAGCGCCCTTCCCTCCGCCATTCTTCTTTCGGAACAAAAACTGTATCAGCCGTTTTTGCTAACCGATTGCTAACCAACCCATCTTTATTTTGGCGGATCGCAAGGATTTCGATTTGCTCAAATTGGATTGGGGCGGTCCCGGATAACCAAGCCAAATACTCTTTAATCCGCTGTTTTATCTACCTCAATTGCATCCAAAACCCGGTCGGGAGTCATTGGCAGTTTGTTGGGACGCCCCCCGATGGCGTTGGCGATGGCGTTGGCGATTGCCGGGGCGACACCGACCATTGCCGGCTCGCCCACTCCTTTTGCACCGAAGGGACCGGACGGCTCCGGTTCTTCGACGATGATCGTGCGAATCTCAGGCACTTCCTTGACGCCGGCAACCGCATATTCCATCAATGTCGGGTTCACCAGCCGGCCATTATCCCAGACCATTTCCTCGAACAGGGCATAGCCCATGCCTTGGGCGAAACCGCCCTGAACCTGTCCTTCGATATTGGTCGGATTGATCGCTCGGCCGACATCGGCGGCGGCCCACGCCATCACCACATCGACCTGCCCGGTCACTTCGTCGACATCGACGGCGGCGCCTTGCGCGCCAAATATATATGCCCCCATGTTGCCGAACACGACGGACTTCATTTTCGAACCCGTGCGGTCGAAGGGTGGTCCATCGAAGACGAATGTATGCGTACCTATAATCGGACCGCCGACACCGTAGTGGGCGCGTAATGAAGCTTCCTTGAAGGTCACCGTGCGGTTGATCAACGGAATGTCGGTGACGTCCTCCTTGACGGCCACTTGGCCGCCCGCCAGCAAGGTCAGGTGCGAGGGCTCGCAGCCGAGAATCGCCGCCGCATGTTCGATGATTTGCTTGGCGACGTCTTCGGCCGCCGCCTTAACCGCCCGCCCGGTGGTATAAGTGGTGCGGCTGCCGACCGATTTGTAATTATAGGGCGTGGTGTCGGTATCGGGCTCGGTCAGGTTAATATCCTCAACCGGCAGTTTTAGGGCCTCGGCGCAAATTTGCGTCAGAATGGTGCTGGCGCCCTGGCCGATCTCGATGCCGCCGGTATTCATGGTCACCGTGCCGTCCTCGCGCAATTGGACGCTGGCGCCGCTGGCCAGAAAACTGCTGATATGGGCAAAACCGGAAAAGCCGAAACCGCGTTTTTTGCCGGGTGCCGGCGGCGGCAATTGATCGCGATCCCCGTCGACGGCCTGGAAAACCTCGTCGAGGCATTGGTCGAAACCACAGGCCGGTACTTGCTGTCCGCCCAACCATTTATCGCCGGCCACCATGGCGTTCATCCGACGCACCTCGATCGGCGGTATCTCAAGTGCCTTTGCCAGGCTATCGATCAGGCATTCGCGGGCGAACGCTGCTTGCGGATTACCGAAGCCGCGGAACGAACCGGCACGCAACTTGTTGGTATAGAAGGCGCGCGCCGAGCCCCTGAAGTTTGGTACCCGGTAAGGTCCCCGGGCCATCATCAAGCCGAAACTCGCCACCGCCGGTGTTTCGTCCGTGAAGGAGCCGCCATCGTACAGCAATTCGGCTTCCTGGGCGATCAGGGTGCCGTCCTTCTTGGCGCCGATTTTCATTCGGATTCGAGACGGATGCCGGGACCGGCAAATTTCGAAATCGGTGGAACGGGATAGCGTAATTTTTACCGGTTTGTCCGCCTTCAGCGCCAACGCGGCGGCAATCGGCTGGACATGCGGGCCCGCCCGGCCGCCAAACCCGCCGCCGACGGTTGGCGAAATTGCCCGCACCTTGGTCAGCGGCAGACCGAGATAGTCGGCGGTCCGGGTCTGAACGAAATGAACCCCCTGGTTCGGGCCCCACACGGTCACCTTGCCGTTGGCGTCGACATCGGCGAGCGCCGAGGCCGGTTCCAAGTACAAATGATGCTGGGCCTGGGTCTCAAATGTTTCCTCGACAACCGCATCGCAATCGTTCCAGGCGGCGTCCACATCGCCTTCCTCGGCCGAGGTCGCCCAGCATTCATTGCCGCTGACCTCGAGGTCGGTCACATTCATCTGGTAGGTCGAAAATTCCTCGTGAATGATCGGCAGGTCGGGATTCATGGCGTCGTCGATCGAGAGCACGGCGTCGAGAACTTGATACTCGATCTTGACCAGCCGGGCCGCCTCTTCGGCGGCCTTCTGGGTGCGGGCCGCCACCGCCGCCACCGGCTCGCCGATATAGCGGACCTTGCCCTTGGCGAGCAGGGTCTCGTCCTTAACGTGGCCGCCGCTCCGGAACCAATCGTAATCGTCGGCGGTAATCACGGCCTTGACGCCAGGCACCTCAAGAGCCGCCGAAATGTCGTAGGAGAGGATTCGGGCGTGCGCATGGGGGCTGTGAGCGATGGCGCCGAACAACATACCGGGCAGGCTCATGTCATCTGTATATTGGGCGCGGCCGGTGGCTTTGTCCTTGCCTTCTATGCGCGGCACGCGCTGGCCGATGGTATCGAAAACCTCGTTCATCGCGACGCTCCGCCCATTTGGCCGGCGGCATTTACCGCCGCCTCGACAATTTTTGCATAACCGGTGCAACGGCAAATATTGCCCGAAATGGCTTCGCGGATATCGTCTTCATTTGCCTCCGGGTTGTTGTTGAGGATCGAGCTTACGGTCAGGATCATACCCGAAGCGCAAAAGCCGCACTGAATGCCGCCGGCGTCGATAAAAGATTGTTGAACGGCGCTTAGCTGGTCGGGCCTGCCCAGGCCTTCGATGGTGGTGATCTCAACGCCCTCGCAAAGCGCCGCCAAGGTCAGGCAGGCGCGCACCGGCTCGCCGTTAATCAATACTGTACAGGTTCCGCAGACGCCCTGATCGCAACCGCGCTTGGCGCCGGTTAGATTCAATCGTTCGCGGAGCACGGTCAATAACGTCTCTTCGGCCGGCGCGATGACGGTTTCGATCTCGCCATTCACCTTTATGTCGTAGCTCGCTGGTTCGGTCATTATTCGTCTTCCGTTAATTGCCGTGCAAAGCCAAGCGCCCGGCGAACCACCCCAGGCAATACCCTGCGGCGATAATCGGCGGTGGCCCGCACATCGTTCATCGGATCGCTTGCCGCCACGGTCAAGTCGGCGGCGATGTCCAGATCGGTGCCTGAAAGTTCCGAACCAATTAGTTCTTCTTCCGCCTGCGGTGAACGAAAAGGGGTGGGTCCGCAGCCGCCAACGGCAATCCTCAGATATGAGCACCGGCCATCAGCCATGACCATCACCACCGCCACCGAGAGGATCGCAATATCGCCGTCGATTTTTGAAATCTTGTCATAGACCGCCACCGCGTTCTCCGGCCCCGCCGGCAGTTCGACCGACCGGATCAATTCGCCCGTGGCCAGGGCCGTCGATAAAAAACCGGTAAAGAAGTCATCGACGGCAATGGTCCGCGAACCGTCCGGCCCGACGACGTCAAAAGCAGCGCCGGCCGCCAACAGGGCCGTCGGATAATCGGTGGCCGGATCGGCGACGGCGAGCGAACCGCCGATCGTGCCCATGTTGCGGATCGGTGGATGGGCTATTTTTCCGGCGGCCAGCCCAACGATGGATTGTGCGCCGGTGAAGGCGTCATGGGCGGCGACGGTACTGTGTTTTGCTGTCGCGCCGATGGTCACGGTTCGGTCGGTTGCGCCGGTGATGGCGTTCAATCCGTCGATCCCGCCCAGAGAAATCAAGGTTCGAGGTTCAACCACGCCGCTGTTCATCATCGCCACCAATGTCGCGCCCCCGGCAATGCACTGCGCGTCATCGTCGGCGGCCAGCAGCCTTGCCGCTTCCTCCAGCGTGGTGGGTTTATGGATTATCATTCAGGCGAACCTCTCTCCCGATTAACCCCACGCCGAAATTCTGCCGCAGTATAGCGATTCAAGTTTCTTGAGGGGGTGGAGTGTGAATTATATGAGTAAATATTAACTTGTCGTTCGGTGATTTACCAAGGGTTTAAACCGACCGCTTTGAAGGCGAAATATTCAGCCGTTTGCCAAACGCCCGCCCAATCGCTTTCAATGAATCCCCGCGCTGCCAGCGATCCCAAAGCTCCGTCTTCTCTGCCGCACTGAATCCTCGCCGATATATTCGCTTCATCTGCAGACACTCCATCTTGCCGTTTAAGATAAAGTGTTGCGTCGATCAGTTGAGACCACCGCCAGAAGCGGACATTCGCCGTTTATAGCCTATTGTGCAAATTGGCAATTTGCGATGCCTTTGGGTCGGAGCCGTCGACCTCATCTAAGCGGAATCTTTGGGCAGAACACGTGACGCGCGGCGCCTTGGCGGCTAAACACCCAGATACCGGTGTTTGATCTCATCGTTTGCGCGCAGCTCGTCCGAATTTCCTTCCCACACGACGCGACCGCGCTCGACGATGTAATGGTAGTCACCAATGCGGGCAAGCGTGTCGACGTTCTTATCGATCACCAGGATGGACAAACCGTGGGCCCGTAGGCCCTCCAGGCATCTCCAGATCTGGTTCCGGATCAGAGGCGCCAGGCCTTCGGTCGCCTCGTCCAGGATAAGCATCTTCGGGTTAGTCATAAGCGCCCGGCCAATCGCCAACATCTGCTGTTCACCACCCGACAAGTGATTGCCCATGGCATCGCGTCGCTCGTTGAGCCCCGGCAGCAAGTCGAGCACTTTTTCCAGTGTCCAGGGGTCGCTAGAACCGGATCGATTGTCGGCGGTGGCGACCAGGTTCTCGCGCACCGTCAGGTTGGGGAAAACCTGGCGGCCCTCGGGAACGAGCCCGACGCCCAGTTGAGCGATCTTGTAGTCTTCCATTCTGGTCAGTTCGACGCCGTCGAAGGTGATCGAACCGCCATGGGCCGGCGCCTGGCCCATGATCGAGCGGACCGTCGTCGTCTTACCCATCCCGTTGCGGCCCATCAAGGTAACCATCTGGCCTTCTTCGACCTCTAGGGACAGTCCGAAAAGGACCTGCCTCGATCCATAGGAGGTCTCGATGGATGAGAGCTTAAGCATTTTCGACCACGTCGTCTTCGCCGAGATATGCCGCTCGCACCTCATCATTCCGTCGGATCTCCTCGGGCGTGCCGGTGGCGATCGCGGTACCGTAGACCAGGACCGTCACCCTATCGGCGAGCGTGAACACGGTGTCCATGTCGTGTTCGATCAGGAGCATGGAAATTTTGCCCTTCATGGAAGAGAGCAGATCGCACATGCGATCGGTATCTTCGGCACCCATGCCCGCCGTGGGCTCGTCTAGCAAAAGGAGCTTGGGTCGGGTCGCCAGCGCCATGGCAATTTCCAACTGGCGCTGTTCCCCATGGGCGAGGTTGCCGGCGATCATGTCGGCACGTTTCCCGAGACCCACGTCGTCCAGGATTTTCCGTGCCGGTTCGGTGAGGGCGGAATCCGTCGCGGCTGGCTTCCAGAAACGAAAGCTGTGGCCCCGGTGCGCCTGGATCGATAAGGCGACGTTGGCCAGCGCGGTGAATTTCCTGAAAATGCTGGTGATCTGAAATGATCGCGCAAGCCCCAGATGGGACCTCGCATCCGCCGATAAGCGGCTGATATCACGACCGAGAAAGAGAATGCGCCCGCCGTCCGGCTTCAGCATGCCCGAAAGCTGGGCGACCAGGGTCGTTTTGCCGGCCCCGTTCGGGCCGATGACGGCGTGGATTTCTCTTGGCTCGATCTCGAAATAGAGATTGTCGGTGGCGACGACGCCCCCGAAACTTTTGGTAAGCCCTTCGACTTTCAGCGTCGCCTCAGTCATCATGTTCCGCACTGCCGGGCAAGAACCCCCACAATCCCTTTTTGGCGAACAAAACGAGGATTACGAGCAGCGGGCCGAATATGACCATCCAGTGCTCGGTCCAGCCCGAAATCACTTCCTCGAACAACAAGAAGGCCGCGGCCCCCAACAAGGGTCCGAACAGCGTCCCCATGCCGCCCACCAGAACCATGACCATGATTTCCCCCGAGCGGAACCAATGCATGAATTCCGGCGTCACGAATTCGGTCAGGTTGGCGAGCAGGAAGCCGGCGACACCGCACATGGCGCCGGCGATCACGAAGGCCGCGAGCTTGTAGCGGAAAACCGGAAAGCCGATCGCCCGCATCCGCATCTCGTTCTCGTGAACACCGCGAATGACCATGCCGAAATGCGAGTTGATCAGGCGCCACGACAGGTAGGTCATGATCGCGAGAAAGGCGAGAATCAAATAGTAAAGGTTGACCTCGTTGCCGAGATCAAACCCATCGAGGAAGACGGACCGGTCGAGGGGAAGCCCGTCGTCACCGCCATAGGTTTCCAGGCTGATGCCGAGAAAGAACAGCAGCTGGGTCACGGCCAGCGTGATCATGATGAAGTAGATTCCACTGGTCCTGAGGCAGATCGCGCCGATGATCACGGCGACGAAGGCGGAGCCGGCGATGGCGATGGCGAGTTGCAGCCAACCGTTGTCGACGCCGTGAAACGACAGAATGCCCACCGCATAGGCGCCGAGGCCGAGATAGGCGGCATGGCCCAGACTGATCATGCCGCCGAAGCCGAGGATGAGGTCCAGGCTGAGGGCCGCGATGGCGAAGATCATGACTCGCCCAAGCAGGGTGAGGTAGAAGGGCTCGTCGAAAACCAGGGCCAGGGGCGGCACCACCAGGAGCAGGCCGCCCGTGGCGATCAGGATCCATATCTTTAAACGATTGAGTTTCATAGCCTATCCCGTCCGCGCCGGGAACAACCCCTGGGGCCGGAAGAAGAGCACCAGGATCATCAGAATGTAGATGAGCATGGAGGCCAGGGCCGGCCCCACCGTCTGGGCGACGTCGGAAGACAGCAGCTCATCCAGGAGCGCCGGCAAATAAGACCGCCCGACCACCTCGAACACCCCGACCAGGATGGAGGCCACCAGGGCGCCCCGGATCGACCCGATGCCGCCGATGACGATGACCACGAAGGCCAGGATCAGCATGTCGTCGCCCATCCCCGGCTCCACCGAAAGGATGGGCCCCGCCATCAGCCCCGCCAGACCCGCGAAAAAGGCGCCGATGCCGAAGATCACCGTATAGAGCAGGCGGATGTTGACTCCCAAGGCCCGGATCATGGGGCCGTTGCTGGCGCCCGCTCGGATGAGCATTCCCGTCCGCGTACGGGAAATGAAAAAATAGAGAACCACCGCAACCAGCAAGCCCACCCCGATGATCGCCAGCCGGTAGGTCGGATAGGGCGCATCGGGAAAGATCTCGACACCGCTGCTCAGGGCCTCGGGGATCGGCATGTTCTGGGATTCGACGCCCCAGATCAGTTTTACGCCCTCGTTGAAAAACAGGATGAGCCCGAACGTCGCCAGAACCTGGTCCATGTGATCGCGATCATAGAGCCGGCGAAGGGTGATGACCTCCACCGCCATGCCGATGGCCAGGGAGGCCGGGATCATCAGAAAAAAGGCGATCCAGAGGCTGCCGGTCCAGGCAAAAAACGTCGCCGCGAAATAGGCGCCCATCATGTAGAGCGCGCCATGGGCGAGATTGACCACGTTCATGATTCCCAGCACCAGGGTCAGTCCGGCCGAAATCAGGAAAAGGAAAACGCCGAATTGCAGGCCGTTCAGGATTTGCTCAAGGAACAGCAGAAAGTTCATGGAGATCGATCACCGTCATCGGGGAAAGGTTGGGAAGGCGCAGGCGAAACAGGTGCGGATGGGGAAGGTTCTTCCCCATCCGTCACCTCCGTCGGCCGGTCTGTTCGAGTTCCGTCTAGCCCGATGTCACCATTTCATCTTGCACTGGGTGTAATAGGCGTCCTTGTGACCCCGGAACACGGTCTCCCGCGTCACGATCTTTGCGTTGCCTTTCTCATCCGCGACCACTTCGCGCTTGTAGTAGTTTTGGATCGGGCTGTGGTTGACGTTGTATATGAAACTGCCCCTGGGCGAGTTGATGTTGGCGGTCCGCATGGCGTCCCGGATCGAGTCATGGTCCTCGAGGTTGCCATTGGCACCGCGGATACCGAGATCGATCAGCAGCGCCGCATCATAGCCTTGCACGCCGAACATGGATCCGGCGCGCTTATACTTCTTGGCATGATCCCGCTTGAACCGGACATTCGCCGGGTTTTTGGAGTCGGCATCCCAGAAGCTGGTATGGAAGGTGCCGATGGCGGCCTTGCCATAGGCCTTGAGGGTCATCCAGTCGACGGCGAACACCGTGTACAGCTTCATCTTTTTGTTCAACCCGGCGGCGTTGAACTGCTTGGCCAGCGATATCCCCATGCCGCCTGGCGCGAAGGCGAAAATGGCGCTCGGCTTGGCCGCCCGGATCTGGGAAAGTTCCGCCTGCCAGTCTGAATTGCCGAGCTTGTAAAGCGTGCGGCCGGCCACCTTGCCTTTGTAGTAGCGCAGATAGCCGGTCAGCATGTCCTTCCCCGCCTGATAGTTGGCAGACAGCAGATACACGCTTTTCAAATTCTCGTCCTGCAGGGCCTTGCCCATGGCTTCCGGCGTCGCGTCGTTGTTCCAGGACGAGCGGAAGAAGTAGGGATTGCAGAACTTGCCGTCCATTGCCGACCATCCGGCGTTGGAGCTGATCAGGAACGTCTTGCTCTTGAGCGCCTGTTTGTAGACGGCGGCGAGGACGTTGGACCAGGTGATGCCGACCACGAAATGGACTTTGTCCTTCTTGATGAACTTGTCCATGACCTGACGGCCGACGTCGGGTTTGTGCTGGGTGTCACCGATGATGACCTTGGCCGGCAGTCCACCCAGCTTGCCACCCAGATGATCGAGCGCCAGCAGGAAACCGTCACGCTGGTCGCGGCCGAAAATACCGCGTCCACCTGGAAATCCATTCATGAAGCCAACTCTGACTTCTTTGTCCTCTGCCGATGCTGGCTGGGCCTGCATCGGAAGAGCAGTGAGGGCCGCAAGCGCGGCCGTCATTAACAGCTTGGTTTTCATTTGAATATTCTCCCTGGGTTTAATTGTCTCTAAGTTCAGATGAACTGAACCGGACCATAATACGGTCCATCGGATATCCTAAAGTAAATTGATGAAGATGCCAAAATAATTGAACAATTTTCGTAATATAACAATCTGAGATTTCTCAAATAGGCTTGAAATCCACTTCGACCTTACAAAAATTGCGCCCTGTAGAATTGGTTTTCCTTCCGCAGCCGAACGATAGCCTGGTTTTCGTGCGCCGGCCGTGCCTGGTAGGCCATATTCTCATATTTTCCGCCATCCTGGCGTACCTCTCCCGCATTTTTCACCTCGCCGTCAATTCCCTCGGCCTACGCCGGAACGGCCAATTGGAAGGTGGTATACCGGCCATGGCGGACGCCCCTGGCTCCGATTTTGACCGGCTTTTCATACAGCGTGGTCGGCGACCAATGTTCCACTTCCTTCGGCAAGGCGAGAGTCTGGTTTGGGGCAAAGCAGATGGGGTGGATGGCTCCCGCTCCCGGCATCTAGGTGCCAAAGTGTGGTTGTCATATTCAACCACGAGCAAAAGGAGCCATCCATCATGAAGATTGCCACCGTCGGCCTCGATCTGGCCAAGAATGTTTTTCAAGTCCACGCCATTGATGAAGCGGGCGATGTTGTTGTCTGCAGAACGTTGCGTCGGCGCCAGATGCTGCCGTTCTTCAATAAGCTCGCGCCCTGTCTGGTTGGCATCGAGGCCTGCGCCACCAGCCACTACTGGGCGCGGCAGCTGTCTACGTTGAGGCACCAGTTCAAACTGATGCCGCCGGCCTATGTGAAGCCCTATGTGAAGTGGGGCAAAACCGATGCGGCGGACGCGGAGGCCATCTCGGAGGCGGTGACGCGGCCGACGATGCGCTTTGTTGCGATCAAACCGCCGGTCCAATCTGTTACCCATGTACCAGGTCGGGCCGTACCAACATGCCACCCTCAGGGGTGGGCAAATTTTCCTGTGGCCATCCGAAGGTTTGATCTTGGCGGTTTGGCCGTGTTCGGAAGTCCGTTTGGCTAATTTATTGTCGTCCGGACGCACCGCTTCTGTCGTATTCGCCTGGCCGGCCCTATCAGGTGGTTCAAGGTCAAATGCTCTTAACAATTCTGGAGCACTTTTAAGAACTCGCTCCAGCGAACGCCGCGTCAATCCGGCGGCAGGAACGGCAGCAGCAGGTAGGACCGGTGCTCGCCGCCGGCATGGATCGTATGGTTGCCCGAATGACGTTCCGGCGGACGGTCGCTGGGGCTATTGTGGGTGAATGGGCCGGAGCCCTTGCGTGGGCCGGTTGCGCCGGGCCGTTCGAAATCGCGCCCGGCGATTAGCAGCTCCAAGCGCCCGCCCGCCGGCAGCGCGATGCTGGTCGGCCATACCTCGACATCAACCTCGTAGACTTCGCCGGCGGCCAGCAGTTGGCGCTCGTCGTGGCTGTGGAAGGGTTGAAACTCGGTCGAACGGCCGGGATCGAGCTTGCGTTGTGTAACCCGGAGCCAGCCCTGCGAGACCGGCATTTGCGCCTCGTCCGAGGCGAAAAACGTCGCCTCTTTTCCGTCGGCGCCGAAGACGCGGAGGGTTACGAACAGGTCCATGTCCTCGACATCGGAGGCAACGCAAAGCCGCGCCTTGATGGGACCGGCAAGCTCGGTGTCTGCCGCCAGCGGGCCGGATGCGAAGCTGACCCCTTGGCCGGTCGCTTGATAGCTGAGCGCGGCGGCGTCTCCGGGCGGCTCCCACTTCAGGCTGCAGTCCGATGCATCAAGATAGAGCTGCCGCCAATCGGTTTCGGGGAGCGGCCATTGGCTGCCCCGGACGATGCGCTTGACGGTATCGTCGGAGGCGCGGACCATGACCTCGACGCGGGGCTCGTCTTCCCAGCCATTGTCGATGTCCTTCAGGTATCGATCGAGGAATTTCCGCTGCAAGGCGACGCTGGCCGGGTCGAAGAAAGTGGCGAAATAGGAGCCCGCCTGCACCTTCAGCCACTTGTCCTTGGAAGCGATATCCATGAACCCCCGGATGGTGCCGCGCAGGTGCAGCCCTAGCCCACCCCAATTGGCAACCACCAGCGCCGGGATATCGATCTGCGACAGATCGCCGCTGCGGGCCTGATACCACGCGTCGTTCAGCGGATGGGCCAGGATGTTGCCGATATAGTCGGCACGATTGGCCGCCAGCTGGTCGGCACCTAACCGTTCCGGCCCGGTGATCGGCGCGCCGGTGATCATGTCGGTATGCGTGCATTCGGGATTGCCGTGCTGGCGCGCCTCGACGATCCGGTTCCACCACAGGCCGATGAAACCGTCGCAAAAGATGCCGCCCTGCCGGGTGCGGCCGCGGTAGAAATCGCAGGTGCCCTGCCACGGCAGGATGGCGGCGAGGTGCGGCGGGCGCAGGGCGGCGACCATCCACTGGCCGCAGGCATAGTAAGAGATGCCCAGCAGCCCGACCTTGCCGTTGCACCAGGGCTGCACCCCGGCCCACTCGATGGCATCGTGAAAATCACTGAACTCAGCCGGCGAATTGGGGTCGAGCATGCCTGGCGACTTCGCCGCGCCGCGCGAATCGACGCGGATGACGATGTAGCCGTGGGGCACCCAAACCTCGGGATCCGGAGTTTCGAACACCATCCACTTGCCGGAAGAATTTTCGAGTATCGCCGGGTTGTCGCTGGTCATCGATTCCCACGATTCGAGGCGATGCGTGCTGAAATGAATGTCCTTGCTGTAAGGCCCGAAGGTCATGAGCACCGGATATTGGCCATTTTGTTCGGGCCGGAAGACGTTGGCCTTGAGCCGTGCCCCGTCGCGCATGAGCACGTCCACGTCATGGTCAAGGACAATTCCACCCGCCGATGAATCCATTATCTCGATCAGCGTCGCCATCTTTTCCCCCTCGCCGATTTGGTGGTCAAATTAATTTGCCCGACCCCGGTCTTCTTTCAGAATCCAGCAGTTCTGCATGTTCCGGCAATGCCTCCGGGTCGGTCAAGGGATAAACGGCAACAACAGACAGGACGCGGTGGGGCCGCCGAAATAAACCGTGTTCTCGCCGCGCCAGCGAGCCGAATTGTCATGTGAATACCGGGTTTGATGGCTGTCATCCCATGGCTGGATATCCAATCTGAGCCGGTGGCCCTTTTTGAGGATATTGCTCATCGGCAGGATTTCGACTTCTGCCTTGACGACCTCGCCGGGGGACAGTGGTTGAACCTCATCATGCGCGTGGTAAGGCCGCCAGGGCTCCGACAGTTCCGCATCGAGCTTCCTATGGGACAAGCGCAGCCAACCTTTCGACACCGGGGCGGGTTCGTGCATGCCATTGGGGAAACTGATTTCGCGGCCGTCGGGATCGATATTGTGGAGGCTGGCGAAGATATCCATATCCTCGGTTGACGAAGACACCCACAGAACCAGGCTCACCGGGCCGGTGATTTCGACGTCGCCGGACATCGCCTCGGTGTGGAACCTGGCGCCCCTGAATTCATCGCCACGCGGCCCGGCAGCCGAATAGGTAACGGAACCGCTGTCCGCCGCCGCCTTATCGGCCAACCGGCCGCCACCCCGGCCATCGAGGAATAATTTGGTCCACCGGGTCCTGGCCAGCGGCCATTCGTTCTCGAACCGCCATTGCTCCTCATCGGCCGATGTCCGGATGGCCAGTTTCACCGGCGGATCCTGATCAAGACCGTTATCTATACCCTTGAGCCAATAGTCGAAATAGCGCATCTGATCGAGCCGGCCTTCAAGGCGGTAGAAGGGCGCGATATGCGTTCCGGTATGGATCCGCAGCCGCTTGTCCGCCGCGGCGGCGCGAAAGTATCCTTCGGTGTTGCCGCGCAGGTGCAATTCGCGGTTTCCCCAGTTTCCGGCGCTGAGGAACGGTGTTTGCACTTGGTCCCAATCAACGCTCCTTTCCCGGTAAAAATCGTCGTCGAGACCGATCTCCTGAATGATGTCGTAGAAAGGCAGGAATTGCTGCTGCCAATTTTCCGGGTTTTCGCCGAGCGTTCTCTCCACCACCCGCGGCCAGTACCAGGTGCCGAAAAAGCCGTCGCTGAATATGCCGCCATGGTAGCAGGCGTCGCGATACAGGTCCCCCCATCCTTCCCAGGGGATCATCGCTTTCAAATGCGGCGGCTGCATAGCGGCGACGTTCCACTGATTGACGGCAAAGTAGGATATTCCCATCAGCCCGACATTGCCGTTGCACCAAGACTGAACCGCCGCCCATTCGATGCAATCGTAATAATCCTCCGTCTCCTGGCGGGACAAAATGTCGCAATATCCGGGCGAGGCGCCGGATCCCCGGGCATCCACCCTGATCTGCACATAGCCGCGCGGCACCCACCATTCCGGGTTGGCCGATTCCCAATGCATGTAGGGACCCGATTCCTCGGCCCGATCGCCATAGTCGATATGGTCTCCCTTGGGATAAGGGCCGAGCGTCATGATGACCGGAAAGCGGCCGTCGCCGTCGGGCCTGAAGATGTCGCATTTCAGGCAGAGGCCGTCGCGCGCCGACATATCGATGTCCTTTTCGACGATCAACCCGAATTCGGGTTGGGAGACGCTTGCCGGATCGACCGTTGCTTCGATCATCGCCTTTGTCCTGGATGCCAAGTATAATTTCCAATAACCGATACTACCGGAAATCCGGGCATGGCGCCGGTATTATCGGCGCCAGAATCCGAGGTGCAAGCAATGGCAGATGACGGGAATTCAAAGCCGGCGGTCGATCTCATCTACCCCAAGGAACTGGTGAGCCCGCCGCAGCCGCCCGAAGGCGCCAGGCTTGACGCCAACATCTATGTCACCATGCGCGACGGCGTGCGGCTGGCGGTGGATGTATACCGGCCCGAAGCGGAGGGAAGTTACCCGGCGCTGCTCTCGCTGGCGCCCTACATGCAGGATATCCAGCGCAAGCCGCCGCATTGGAGCCACGCCATCGAATCCGGCGCCACCTCGTTTTACGTGCCCAAGGGCTACGTTCACGTTATTGCCCAAGGCCGGGGTGGCGGGCTGTCCGAAGGACAATGGCGCTGGCTCGACGAAAGGGAACGGACCGACGGCTACGATTTGATCGAGTGGATCGCCGCCCAGCCCTGGTGCACAGGTAATGTGGGCATGATCGGAGATTCTTATTGGAGCTGGTCGCAATACGCCGCCGCCATCGCTCAGCCGCCGCATCTCAAATGCATCTGTCAATGTGACGGCACCACCGATCTTTACCGCGACGTCTGTTATCAAGGCGGTATTTTTCAGCATCAATTCCTGGGCAATTGGGCCCAATACATCACCTCCCAGACGGCCTGGCCGGGGCGGGTCGAGGGCAAGCTGCCGCCGATCAATCTGCACTACGAAGTCGCCACCCATCCCCATGACGGCGCCTGGTACCGGGAGCGCTCGGCGTGGACCAAACTGGATCGGATCAAGACCCCGACGATGGCCATTTGCCCGCAGGGCGGCGCCATGCATTTCCGTGGCCAGCTCTGGGGTTACCCGCGCATTGACGCCCCCAAAAAGCTGATGGTGGTGCCGCCGACGGGATTTTGGTCGCATCTGCGCTATTTAACGAACCGGCCGCTGAACCGCCAAATGCTGCGCTGGTTCGACCATTGGCTGAAGGGTATCGACACCGGTATCATGGACGAACCCGAGGTGGCGATCTTCGATTCGGGCACCCGGCGGTGGCGATATGAAAACGAATATCCGCTCGCCCGCACTCAATGGAAAAAATATTTTCTGCGCGCCGGTGCGGCAACCGGTCCGGCCTCGGGTCAACTGCATGAGGAGGCGCCCGGAGACGAGCAACCGGACAGCTATCGGGTGCCCGATTCTTATGCCCAATTGGTCTCTGGTGAACCGGTGCTCGCCTATGTCACACCGCCCTTGGAGGCGGATTTGAGGATCTGGGGTCCGCTCAGCCTGGTCCTTTACGCGTCATCGACCGAAATCGATACCGCCTGGCACATTAAATTAACGGCTATTTTGCCGGACGCCGCGGTCCGCCCGCTAAGCCGCGGCGTCCTCAAGGCGTCGTTCCGCGAGGTAGATGCCGCGCGATCCAATCCCGGGCAGCCGTTTCATCCCTTCGAACGGATGGACCTGCTGGAACCGGGCGTCATTTATGAATTCCAGATCGAACTGCGGCCCATTTTCCATACCTTGCCGGCGGGCCACCGGCTGCGCCTCGAGATTGCCAGCGAGGACATCCAATATGGAAATCCGCAACGCCAGATCGACGTCCAACTGCTGCCCTGGCCGGTGGAAAATTCCGTTCATCACGACGCCGAGCACAGCTCGCATCTCCTGCTTCCGGTGATACCCGACGCGGCTGAAATCAAATCGGTGGCGCCTCCCGTTTCCGAGATCGATTGGCCGTTGGTTCAGGGATCGTGGATGCCGAATACCGATGGCTGGCCGCTAACCGGAGATTAGTTGTAAAATCAGCCAATTCCCGGTCTCGGGCGAATCGCGTCCAATCACGCGAACCCAGTTGCGTTCGCTCCGCCAGCGCTACCGCGCCCCCTCAATCATGCCATGGCGGCGGCAGCCGGCGGTAAAATCTACATCATTGGCGGCCAGAAGACAGCGGGCGGATATCAAGCGTTAGTCCATTGATTTCCGCCCGCGCCCCGGCTATGACCATCCCAGCGCACGCCCCCAGCCGCAGGCGAATAAGGAGAGCGACACCTTGCCGACGAGTTTGCAACCGATGCTCGATAACAAGGATGTGGTGCTGGCCGACGGCGCCATAGGCTCCAACCTGATCGCGGCGGGCCTCAAGCGCGGCGAGCCGCCGGAAGGCTGGAACCTGGCCGACGGCGGGCGCATCTCAGCCCTGCACCAGTCCTTTATCGAGGCCGGCTCCGATATCATCCTGACCAACAGCTTCGGCGCCAGCCGGATCGCGCTCGACCGCTACGGGCTGGCCGAGGATACCGGCGAGATCAATCGCGCCGCGGCCGGTCTCGCCAGGGCCGCCGCCGACGGCGCCGGCCGCCCGGTCCTGGTTGCCGGCTCCCTGGGACCGACCAGCTTTTTGCTCAAACCGATCGGCCCGCTCACCGCCGAAGAGGCGGAAGAAGCCTATGCCGAGCAGGCCGCCGCCCTGGCCGATGGCGGCGCCGATATGCTGTGGATCGAAACCATGTCGGCCATCGAGGAGATGGAGGCAGCCTCGCGGGGCGCGGCGGCCACCGGGCTTCCCTTCGTCGCGACCATGAGCTTCGATACCAAGGGGCGGACGATGATGGGGACCAAACCCCAGGCCGCCCTCGAGGCGGCGCGCGCGATGGACCAGCCGCCCGCCGCCTTCGGTGCCAATTGCGGCTCCCACCCACGCCAATTGGTCGCAACCATCGTACAGCTGGCCGAAGCGGCGGAGGCCGGCGAAATCATCATCGCCAAGGGGAATTGCGGCGTGCCCAAATTGACCGCGAACGGCATCCAATATGACGGCACCGAGGCGGTGATGGCCGATTACGCCCAATTGGCGCGCGATGCCGGCGCGCGCATAATCGGCGGCTGCTGCGGCACGACGGCGGCCCATCTCGCGGCGATCAGGGAGGCGCTCGATAAGCGCCCGGCCGGCGCCAGGCCCGATGCCGCCAGGATTGCGCAAAAATTCGGTCCGGAGGAGGGCTGATTATCCCGGTTGAGCGGGCGGGCGGATGATGTCACCGAGACGCTGAAGTTGGCGCCGAGGGCGTCGGTTTGACTTCGTGCCCCGACGTCGACGGCGCCCGCGCCAATAATGGCTCGTGGCGCAGGCCTTCGATCGTCGACCGTGAAGAACTCCCAATGCACTGATTTTATTTAGACTTCGTCCATTTGCGCCGGTTTTTTATTGCAAGATTTTGGGTCTTTGGGGGTGATTT